>DATATJ010000262.1:0-16575 GCA_036268855.1 Vicinamibacterales bacterium | reverse complement strand
TTTACACGAGCTTCGTGACCGGCGAGCCGGCGGCCCTCCCGGCGATCACGTTTCAATACATCGACTACGCGCGCCGAGAGGTTGAGCGTGACGACGAACGGGACCTCGCGTTCTGGACGAAGCAGCTGGCAGGCGATCTGCCGGTGCTCGCGCTGCCGACCGATTATCCGCGGCCCGCTGTCGAGGATCTTGACGGCGGTCTCCGGGAGCGGCGGCTGCCGCCCGCGCTCACGGACGCGCTCGAGGCATTGAGCAAGCGCGAAGGCGCAACGCTCTTCATGACATTTCTCGCCGCGTTTCAAGTGCTGCTCGCGCGGCAGACCGGCGTCGCGGATGTCCTGGTCGGCGCTCCCATCGCCGGCCGCACCAGCGTCGAGACGGAGTCGTTGATCGGCTTCTTCGTCCGGATGTTGATGCTGCGCACCGACGTGTCAGGCAATCCGACGTTCGCGGCGCTGCTCGACAGAGTTCGCACGGTCACGCTCGACGCCTTGGAACATCAGGCCCTCCCCTTCCAGAAGCTCGTCGATGCCCTGCGCGCCGAGCGCTTCATGAACCGCAACCCGATTTGCGACATCACGCTGAATTTTCTGAATACACCCGACTTCGACCTCGACATGCCTGGCGTGGCTGCGCGCTACGTCGAGCCGACGGACTCGACCTCGCCGTTCTCGCTGACGATGCAGGTGCTGAAGAAAGACGGTACGCTCGCCGTCGAGATCGTCTACAGGCGAGCGCTCTTCTCGCCCGAGCGCATCGAGCTGCTGCTGGACCAGTTCGAATCGCTTCTCCACCAGATCGTGGATGGTCCGGATCGGGCGATTGGCGACTACTCTCTTCTGTCGCCCGCGGCACGGCCGCTGCTGCCGGATCCGTCGGCCGCGATGGTCGAACCTCCGTGCGAACCGATCACGACCACGTTCTTTTCCCAGGCGGCGCGTGACGCATCGGCGACGGCGGTTTGCCAGGGTGCGCGCACGTGGACGTACGGCGATCTCGCCGGCGCAGTGTCGGCGCTGGAGGGTACGCTCCGCGCGCATGGCCACCGTGAGGGTGACGTCGTCGCGGTCACAGGAACGCCCAGCTTCGGGATAGTGGCGAGCCTGCTGGCGGTCCTTGCTGCCGGCGGTGTGTTGTTGCCGATCGACCCCGATTTGCCGGCCGAGCGTCAGCGGCTGACGCTCCACGAAGCGGCCGCGCGCCGGGTAATCGATGTTGCGAGTGCGGCGGAAACAGGCACGGTGCTGCTCGAGATCGCGCGGTGTCCCGTCGTCCGCGTCGACGCCGGAACGGGAACCTGGGTCGACGCGCGAGTCGGCGAGGCGGCAGATGCGGCACCGCGGCCATCGACCACGCCCCCGGGCGCGGCCTATATCTTCTTCACGTCCGGCACGACAGCCACACCGAACGGCGTGATTGGCTCGAACAAGGGTCTCGCGCACTTCCTCGCCTGGCAGCGGGAGCGGTTCGAGGTGGCACCTGGCGATCGGTGCGCGCAACTCACGAATCTCTCTGTCGATGGGGTCCTGCGGGATGTCTTCCTGCCGCTCGTCAGCGGGGCCACGCTCTGCCTGCCGGAATCGCCGTTGTACGGCGCCGACGTTCTCACCTGGGTGGACCGCGAACGGGTCACGCTGCTGCATGCGGTGCCCGTCCTGGTCACCTCCTGGCTGACTCGATCGGTGCAGCCGATTTCGCTGCGCACGGTGCGGCACGTGTTCTTTACAGGCGAACCGCTTTCGGACGCGCTCGTGCGCCGCTGGCGCGAGGCGTTTCCGGAATCGGGCGAGATCGTCAACCTGTACGGCGCGACGGAGGCAACGCTGGCCCAGTGCAGCTACATAGTGCCCGCGGATCCGCTGCCGGGCGTCCAATCCGCGGGGACGGCGCTTCCCGATTTCCAGGCGCTGGTCCTGGACGATGCCCGGCGTCTTCGAGGCATCGGTGAACGGGGCGAGATCGCGCTGCGCTCGCCCTTTCTCAGCCTGGGCTACGTGAACGCCGAAGCCAAGGGGCGATCGTCTTTCGTGCAGAACCCGTTCAGAGATGATCCTGACGATCGGCTCTTCCTGACCGGCGACGTGGGGCGGTACTGCCCCGATGGGACGCTCGACATCCTCGGCCGGCTCGACGATCAGGTCGAGATTCGAGGCGTTCGCGTCGAGCTCGGAGAGGTCAACGCGCAGCTCCTCGAGCACCCGTCCGTCACATCGTCGTGCGTCGTCGCGCGTCGGGACGAGCTGGGAGTTCCGGCGATCGTCGCCTACCTCGTCTCGTCCGATCCGGAGGCGGCATCCGACCGGCACCTGCGCGCCTTTCTGAGCCGGCGGCTGCCGTGGGCGATGGTTCCCTCTGCTTTCGTCCATCTCGCGCAGCTGCCGCTGATCCTCGGCGGAAAGGTGGACCGCCGGGCGCTCCCGGCAGCGATGCCATTCCGCGCAGCGACTGCGCACAACCAGAGTGCGTCGCCGATTCCGGTCGTGCCCGCGACCACGTCGGCCAGCGATCCGATCGAGCGCTGCGCCACGCTGAGCGATGCCGACGTCCACCGCGTCCTGATCGAATGGAACGACACCGCCGCCGAGTTTCCGCGCGACAGGTGCCTGCACGAGCTCGTCGAGGCGCAAGTGACACGCACGCCCACAGCGATCGCCCTCGTCTGCGGTGAGAACGCGATCAGCTACGAGAGGCTGAATGCTCGGGCGAACCAGCTGGCGCGGGTGCTGCGCGCGCGCGGCGTCGGCCCCGACGTGCCGGTGGGCGTGTGTCTGGAGCGCTCAATCGAGCTCGTGGTTGGACTCCTTGGCATTCTGAAGGCAGGCGGTGCGTATGTGCCGCTCGACCCGACCTATCCGAACGAGCGCTTGCGGATGATGCTCGAGGACTCGGGGGCCCGCGTGCTCGTAACGGGAGCGCGTCTCGCGACGCGTCTGAGGTCGCCGGCCGTGGACGCGGTGTGTCTCGACGCCAGCCGGGCGCTGATCGCGTCCGAGCGCGACGACAACCTGGAAGCCTCGGCAGCCGCCGACGATCTTGCGTACGTGATCTTCACGTCGGGATCGACCGGCAGACCAAAAGGCGTCATGATTTCTCACCGGGCGATCTGCAATCACATGTACTGGATGCAGACCGCGTTCCCCCTCACGCCCGACGACCGTGTGCTCCAGCGCACGGCGTGCAGCTTCGACGCGTCCGTGTGGGAGTTCTACGCGCCGCTCGTCGCCGGCGCATGTTTGATCCTGGCGCCTGCCGGCGGGCGATTCGACCCACGCGCGCTCGTCGAGGCGATCGGCGCGCACCGCGTCTCCATTCTGCAGCTGGTTCCGGCCATGCTGGCGCTCGTGCTCGAGGAGTGCGACCTGTCAGCTTGCGCAAGCCTGCGCCGCGTCTTCTGCGGCGGCGAGCCCCTCGGGCGCGAGCTGCAGGAGCGGTTCTTCGAACGCCTCGAGGCCAGCCTGCACAACCTGTACGGTCCGACCGAAGCCTGCATCGACGCCGTGTACTGGACGTGCTCGCGCACCGATGCGCGGCACACGGTTCCAATCGGCCGCCCGATCGCGAACACGCAGGTCTACGTCCTGAATCCCGATCGGAAGCCGGCGCCGATCGGCGTGGACGGCGAGCTGTACATCGGAGGTGCCGGGCTCGCCCGCGGTTACGTCAACCGGCCCGACCTGACCGCGGAGCGATTCATCCCGCACCCTTTCGGTGACCCGAACGCGCGCCTCTATCGGACGGGCGATCGCGTCCGATATCTGCCCGACGGCGCTCTTGAATTTCTCGGGCGCCTCGACGATCAGGTGAAGATCCGCGGCGTCCGGGTCGAGACCGGCGAGGTGGAAGCGGCGCTGCGTCGTCATGCCGATGTGAAAGGCGCGGCGGTCGTCGCACGCGAGGACGTGTCTGGCGATCGGCGCCTCGTGGCCTACGTCATCGCACACGCCGGAACGCGGCCCGCCTACGAAGAGATGCGCCGCTTTCTACGCGAGACGCTGCCCGAGGCCATGGTGCCGTCGGCGTTCGTCCGGCTGGATGCCTTTCCCCTCGGCCCAAACGGAAAGCTCGATCGCCTCCTGCTCCCCGCGCCGGCCGTGCGGCGGCCGGATCTGCCGGACGCCTTCGTCGCGGCTACGACACCCGTCGAAGAAGCGATCGTCCAGATCTGGAGCGACGTGCTCCGCGTGGATCCCGTGGGCATCCACGACGATTTCTTTTACCTCGGCGGCCATTCGCTTCTGGCCACGCAGGTGATGTCGCGCGTGAACGACGCCTTCGGGCGGAACGTCCCGCTGCGATGTCTCTTCGAGCTCGCGACGGTCGCGGGGCTTGCGAAGGCCGTCGCCGACGCAGATCCGTGCGCGGTGGACCGATGATGGATCGCCAGGCCACCGTCAGCAACCCGGATCGCGGAGGCGCCGCCGACGCGGACGACGACGTATTCGTCTTTCCCGCGTCGTTTGCTCAGCAGCGCCTCTGGTTTCTCGACCAGTGGGAGCCCGACAGCGCCGTCTACAACGTGCCAATCGCCACACGCATGACCGGGCCGCTCGACCTCGACGCCTTCGAGCGGAGTCTGAACGCGATCGTGTCGCGTCACGAAGTCTTGCGGACGACATTCGCCACGCGGGACAACGAGCCGACGCAGATCATCACGCCGGAAAGCCGGATCAGGATTGGACTCCTGGATCTTCGCACCTTGGCGCCGGACGCCCGGGAAGCGGAAGCGAGGCGACTCGTCACGGCGGAAGCGCACCGACCGTTCGACTTGTCGCGCGGGCCGCTCGTGCGCGCGACGGCGCTCCGGCTCGATCACGACGAGCACGTCGTCCTGCTGACGGTGCACCACATCGCCTTCGATGGATGGTCGCTGAGCGTCCTGTTCCAAGAACTGACGACCGGCTACAACGCTTTCCTTGCAGGCGCGACCGCCTCGCCTCTGCCCGCGTTGCCGATTCAGTACGCGGACTACACGATGTGGCAGCGCGAATGGCTGCAAGGGACCGAGCTCGAACGGCAGATCGGCTACTGGAAGGCACAGCTCAGCGCACCGCTGCCCGTCCTCGACGTCACAGCCGATCACTCGCGATCGACGCACGTAAGCACGCGAGGCGCGCGTCATCCCGTACATCTCCGCCGGTCCCTGTCCGATCGACTCGCGGCCATCGGCCGGCAGGAGCGCGCCACGCTGTTCATGACGCTGCTGGCCGCGTTCCAGACGCTGCTGTTGCGCTACACGGGGCAGGACGACATCCTCGTAGCGTCGCCGATTGCGGGCCGCAATCAGGTGGAGATCGAGAACCTGATCGGATTCTTCGTGAACACCCTGGTCCTGCGCGCCGACCTTTCAGGTGATCCGACGTTTCGAGAGGCGCTCGCGCGCGTGCGCGCCGTCACCCTCGGCGCGTATGCGCACCAGGATCTTCCGTTCGAACGGTTGATCGAGGAGCTGCACCCCGAACGGAGCCTTCATCACGCGCCGCTCTGCCAGGCGGTGTTCGTGCTGCAGAACGCGCCGAAGCCGATCCTCGCGCTTCATGGACTCATCGCGGTGCCGTACGACTTCGAGCACGAAACGGCGAAATTCGACATCAGCCTGTCGCTCGGCGAGGGGGCCGAGGGCCTCGAGGGGTGGTTCACCTACAGCACCGACCTCTTCGAGCCCTCGACGATCGTCCGAATGGCCACCCACTTCGAGGCCCTTCTGGAAGGGATCATCGCGGATCCCGACTGCCGCCTCTCGCAGATCCCGCTGCTCGGCGGACGGGAACGCCAGACGCTTCTCGTCGAGTGGAACGCCACGAACACGGCATACCCACGCGACGCGAGCGTGCCCGGTCTCTTCGAGGCGCAGGTCGCGCGCACGCCGGACGCGGTCGCCGTGACGGGCGCCGCCGGGGACGCGACGTTCAGCGCGCTGAACGCGCGCGCGAATCAGCTGGCGCGCTGTCTTCGACGCCGCGGTATCCGCCCCGACATGCCAGTCGGCGTCTGTGTCGAGCGATCGATCGACATGATCGTGGCGCTCCTTGGCATCCTCAAGGCGGGTGGCGCGTACGTGCCGCTCGATCCGAACGACCCGCCCGAACGCGTCGGGTTCATGCTCGCGGACGCCGCCGTGCGCCTGGTGGTCACCGAGGCGCGAGCCGCCGGGCGCCTGGCGTTCGCAGAGCATGTCGAGCGTTTCGTGCTCGATCGCGAGCACGAGGCGCTGGCGATCGAAAGCACCGCCAACCTCGACGGCGTCGCCGCGGCGGATGGCCTCGCGTACCTGATGTACACGTCCGGGTCGACGGGCGCGCCCAAGGCCGTCAGCATCGTCCACCGGGGCATCGTCAGGCTGGTGACCGACGCTTCATACCTGACGTGGAGCGCAGACGACGTGGTCTTGCAGGTGGCGCCGATCACCTTCGACGCTTCAACCTTCGAAATCTGGGGCGCGCTGCTGAATGGTGCGCGGCTCGCCCTCGCGCCCGCCGGCAAGGCGTCGCTCGCAGAGCTGCGCAACACGCTCGAACAGCAGCGGGTGACGATCGCGTGGTTCACGTCGGCGCTGTTCTGCCAGATGGTCGATCACGAGCTGGCGAGCCTGCGCCGCGTTCGGCAGGTGCTCGCTGGAGGCGATGTGCTGCCGCTCGGCCACGTGCGGCGGTTTCTCGACGCGCCCGGAGCCGGCACGCTGATCAACGGGTACGGCCCGACCGAGAACACGACGTTCACGTGCTGTTGGCCGATGACCGCGAAAGCGGCCATCGAGGGTTCGGTCCCCATCGGCCGGCCAATCTCCAACACGCAGGTCTACGTGCTCGACGCCCACCTCAATCCGCAGCCAACCGGCGTGCCCGGCGAGCTGTACATCGGCGGCGACGGCCTGGCCCGCGGATACTGGAATCGCCCCGAGCTCACCGCCGCCACATTCATCGCGAGCCCGTTCGGCGGAGACACCGGCGCGCGTCTGTATCGGACCGGCGATCGCGTGCGGTATCTCGCCGATGGCACGCTCCAGTTCCTGGGGCGTATCGATCATCAGGTGAAGATCCGCGGCTTTCGCGTGGAGCTCGAGGAGATCGAAGCAGTGCTCGTGCGGCACCCAGCCGTGCGGGAAGCGGCAGTCGCAGCGCTGGACGAGGCGCCTGGCGGCAAGCGGCTCGTCGCCTATGTGTCGCTGCGCGACGGCGTCGACGGATCGGTGCTGCGGCGTCACGTCGGCCAGCACCTGCCGGACTACATGGTGCCGGCGAGCTTCGTCGTGCTCGACGCGCTGCCAACCACGTCCGCCGGCAAACTCGATCGCCGGCGCCTGCCTGCGCCGAGCCGGACGGGCGACGCGCGACCTGAACCATCCGACGCGCCCCGCAACGAGGTCGAGGCGCGGCTCGTCGATCTCTGGTGCGAGGTCCTTGGCATCGATCGGATCGGCATCCACCAGAACTTCTTCGAGCTCGGCGGCCACTCGCTGCTCGCCACTCAGGTGATATCGCGCGTCCGGGCGGCCTACGGAAAAGAGCTCCCGCTGCGCGCGCTTTTCGAAGCGCCGACGGTCGCCGGGCTCGCGGCGCGGCTCGAGGCGGGGACGCCGGCCGCTCCTGGCGCGTCGTTGGCCCACCGCGTTACCGATGCCGGCTGCGTCGTCCCGCTGCAGACGCGCGGCGCGAAGCTGCCATTCTTCTGCGTGCACGGCATCGCGGGAGAGGTCCAGGCCTATGCGCAGCTGGCGCAACGAATGGATCAGGAGCGGCCGTTCTTCGGACTGCGGACGCCGCCGCTCCCGCCGGATCAACCATTCCCCAGCATCGAAGCGCTCGCCGCCCGGTATGTCGAGGAGCTGAAGAACACCTCCAGGACCGGCCCTTACCTGCTTGGCGGTTACTCATCGGGCGCGGCGGTGGCGTTTGAAATGGCGCAGCAGCTCACCGCGAGGGGCGAAGAGGTCACGATGGTCGTGGCGCTCGACTCGGGACTACCGAACTGCCACGAGCCGGCATCCGGACTGCCCGGCGTCACGGAGTTCGTCAGAAACCTGTTCCGCTGGATCACCGACGATTTCATGCAGAGCGACCACGGCGAGATGGCCGCCCGGTTTCGCAGCAAGGGAACATTGCTTGCGGCCAGACTCGCCGCGGTTCCCGGATTCTCGTGGATACCCCACCGCGAGCCGGACATTCGCGACTTCCTCGGCATGCCTTCTGCCTCCGAGGAATGGGGCGCGTTTCTCGCCGACCACTTTCACTCGTTCATGGCGTACGTCCCGCGACCGTATGCCGGACGGGTTGCGCTCTTCCGAGCCCGCGCGCTGCCTATTTCGAGCCGGCACGCGCCCGACCTCGGGTGGAACCTGATTGCGCGAGGCGAGCTCGAGGTCAACATCATCCCCGGCTCTCACGAAAATCTGCTGAGAGAACCGTATGTGGATCTGTTGGCAGCAGCGCTGAAGCGTTCGCTCGACGGCGTGGACGGAACAGCGACGCGCCCGTCGCGTCCGCGATGAAGCATCGAATCGATCGCCGTGCGCGGCGAACGACGCCAGCTGGCTCGTTTGACGCACACCGAAGTTCCCTACTGGTGCCGCAGCGCACGTAGAGGATCGGTTCGTGCCGCGCGCCAGGCGGGAATCAGCGTGGCGACGACCACCCCGCCCAGGACAACCACCAATGCCCGCGTGAAGGAAGCGCCGTCAGTCGCGCTGACGCCGTACAGCACGCTGCCCAGGAGTCGCGTCAGCGCCAGGGCGGCGACGACGCCCACGGCCGCGCCGATCGCGCCAAGGCGCACGCCTCGCACCAGGAACGCGCGGACAACGGAGAGCCCCGACGCGCCCAGAGCCATGCGAATGCCGATTTCGTGCGTGCTCTGCCTGACGGTATAGGACACCAGTCCGTAGGTGCCCATCGCGGCCAGTGCCATGCCCGCGATGCCGAAGATGAACAACATGGCGGACGCCAGCTTGAAGAAGACCAACGCGGAGCTGACCCGTTCGGCCAGCGGCCTGGCATATAGCACCGGCAGGTTCACATCGAGCGAAGCGACCCGGGCGCGCGCCCGGTCCACCAGCGACTGGACCGGCGCCGATCCTCTCGTATACAGGATCATGCTCGACCGGTACTCCTGCCGGAATGGCAGGTACACATACGGGCGCGCTGCTTCGCTGATCCGCAGGTACTTCACGTCCGCCGCGACGCCGACGACCGTTCGCCACTCGCTGTCTCCGACACGGAGGCGCTTGCCGACCGCGTTCGCCACTCCGCCCCAGAAGCGTTCGGCGAACGTACCGT
Source organism: Vicinamibacterales bacterium (assembly GCA_036268855.1). Taxonomy (GTDB): domain Bacteria; phylum Acidobacteriota; class Vicinamibacteria; order Vicinamibacterales; family CAVVIG01; genus DATATJ01. The sequence goes on along the minus strand of DATATJ010000262.1, from coordinate 7,306 downwards.
TCACAATCACCACCGGCGCGGCATGCTCGTCGTCTCGCTCCGCGAACGGCCGTCCGGAGAGGAGAGCGATCCGCAGCGTCCGAAAGTAGTCCGCACCGACGGTGTTCGACATGAAGGCCACATCTTCGCCACGCCGAGGCTCGTATCCTTCGATCGCGACGCGCCGTGCCGGCGTCTCGATCAGGTTCATCGGATTGAACGTTCCGAGGCTCGCTGCTTCAACCTCGGGATCGGCGCGCACCGCGTCCAGCAGGTGACGAAAGAACGTCCTGCCGCGCCCATCGTCGTATCCACCCTGCCTGAGATCCAGGGCGATGGCGGATACGTGGCTCGCATCGAAACCCGGATTCGCGCTCCGCGCCGCCTCGAGACTTCGCGCGACCAGGCCCGCGCCAACCAACAGCAAGAGCGACACGGCGACTTGCGCGATCACCAGGCTCGTGCGCAGGCGGTCTGGCGCCGTGCCTCGCGGAGACGAGTCTTCGTTCATCGCTGAGGCGAGATCGATCCGGGAGCTTCGAAGCGCGGGAACGAATCCGAATACGAGCGCCGCGCCGCATGCCACGGCGACCGCGAAGCCGATGACGAGACGGTCGAGATCGATGTTGAAAAAGAGCCGCTGAGGGGCGGCGAGCCAGTCCGCATACGACACGAACACTGGAATGCCGCGCGCCGCGAGCAGTACGCCCAACACGGCGCCGGGCAGCGCGAGGACGAGGGTTTCGACCACCAGCAGGCGGACGATCCGCGTCCGCGCCGCGCCAAGAGCGAGCCGCACGGCGATCTCGCCGCGGCGCGAAACGCCGCGGACCAGCATCAGCCCGGCGATGTTCGCACATGCAATCAGCAGCACGAGCAGACCCATCGCGCTCAGCACAACGAGCGTCGGAAGCAAGTACGTCTGGCCGCCCGTCGGCGATCGCCAGAATGGCACCAGCGCCAGTCGCTGGCGGGCGTCAGTGAGCGGACGATCGTTCGAGAGCGTCGCCCAGAGCGCATCGGTCTGAGCAGCCGCATTCGCGAGCGTCGTGCCGGGGCGCAGGTAGCCATGCGGGAAGAGCAGCGCCGCGCGACGATCAGCGAGGAGCTCCGACGATGTCGTCGGCGCGAGGCCGCCATATACGCCGAGCTCGGCGGCCATGGTCACCGGTATGAACATTTCGATGTCGTAGCTCACGATCGTGCCGTGGAACGCCGGGTCGGCCACGCCCACGACCGTGAACGGATAATGGTTGATCTCGACGGTGGTGCCAACGATGTCCGGATCGGCGCCGAAGTCGCGCCGCCATAGCCCGTCGCTCAGCACGACCACCGGATGTCCGCTCGGCGCGGTTTCGTCCGACGGCAGGAGGGTGCGGCCGCGCTCGGCTCGTACGCCGAGCACCCGAAAATAGTTCCCGGTCACGAGCTCGCTCCAGATCGAGCGGCTGCTCGGCCCTCTACCCAGCCCGGCCGTGACCACGGTCGAGGCCATGAGGTCCGAGAACGCGGCGTCGTGGTCGCGAAGGTATTTGTAATCGGGATACGACACGCGGAGCTGGCGGCCCGCGCCCGTTTCGCCGCAGATGACGACGAGCCGGCTGGATCGGTCAACGCCGGCGAGCGGACTGAGCGCCATCCCCTTGAGCATCGTGAAGACGGCGGCATTCAGGGCGATGCCCAGGGTGAGGACGCCGACGACCACGAGAGAGAACGCCGGGTTCTTCGCGAGGCCGCGGATCGCGTAACGAACGTCGCTCCATAGATCGCGCAGAGCCTCGAGCCACCACGGACTCCAGACGCGGCGGGCGGCTTCGGTCGTCAGCGTGAGGTTGCCGAAGTCCTTGCGCGAGGCGAGGCGGGCGCTCGACGCATCGGCGCCGTCGGCCATGCGCTCGTCCGCTGCGATCGCGAGGTGCGCGCGCATCTCCTCCTGGAAATCGTCCTCGTCCAGACGCCGCCGATCGAGCCAGGATCGGATGCCCATGGCTACTCCTCGTTGTCGCGCAGGAGCGAAGGTTTCATGATCCGGCCGATCGCGGTCACCAATTCGGTCCATCGCGACTCCTCGCGGAGGAGCTGCTTCCGACCGTCAGGCGTAATGCGGTAGAACTTCGCACGCTGATTCGCGCTGGTCTGGCCCCACTTGGCGGTAACCCAGCTCTTCTTGGCGAGGCGCTGCAGGGCCGGGTAGAGGGAACCCGCCTCCACCTGCAGCACGTCGGACGACTGGGCGCGGATCGTCTGTCCGATGGCATAGCCGTGCTGCGGTCCCCATTGAAGAGTTCGGAGAATCAGCATGTCGAGGGTGCCGTGCAGCAGGTCGGTGCGCGCGTCGGGTCGTGAAGAATGCAGCGTCATGGTATAGAGACTCTATATCCCAGAGGGATAGATTGTCTATATCCTTCTCGCGGATGCCCGTTGCCCCGTAGTTATGGATGGGAGAACCCAGACGAGCTCGGCGTGGCACGAAGGTGGCTTACCAGTTCCGGCGGAGGTGTGGACTTGAAACTCATCTGTGCAGGCGTCGGCATCGCGGCGATGTGCGTGGCCACCCTTGGCGCGCAGTCGAGCACCACAGAAACGAAGACGAAGACGGAAGTGAAAGGCGGCAAAGAAGTCAGCGTCAGTGGATGTCTGGATCGAAGCCCGGATGGCACCTACCTGCTGACGACAGCCAACGGCGCCTTGAAGTACGCGCTCGTCACCGACGACGACCTGGCGGAGCACGTGGGCCATCGCATCGAGGTGAAGGGCAAGGCGGCGAATCGAGGCGACGGCAAGGTCAAGACCGAAACGTCGGTCGGCACCAGCGGAAGCGACAAGGTGAAGTCGAAAGGCGAAGTCAAGGGCGACGACGTCGCCGGGCTGCGCTACCTCGGCGTAAAGTCGGTCAAGATGATCGCGTCGTCCTGCAAGTAGTTCGTCGAGACGGGACACCGGTCCCGTCTCATTCCTCTCTCTCCTTCCTCACTACTCACCTCGCCTTCACGCTGAATGCATGAACTGCGCGTTCATGTCGTGGCGCGTGCGATACATCAAATTGACGAAATGGTTGAACCGCGTTCACCAAGCCGTCATGCTCAGCCGATATTCTCCGCGGCACGGCTAATCCAGCCACAAGGAGCTGACTGATGTTTACGACGCCAACCGCGGGGGCCCGCCGATGGAGGCTCTGGGCCAACGCGGTCTCTCTCGCCTGTGCCATGGTCTGGCCCGTTCCCTCGTCAGCGCAAGGCATCGCGGCCGGCAACGTCTCGGGCCAGGTCAAGTCCGTTGACGGTCTCGGTATCTCCGGCGTAATCGTCACCGCCGAATCGCAGGCGCTCCAAGGCACACGGACCGCGACGACGAGCTCGGCCGGCGACTACATCATTCCGGTGCTTCCAACCGGCGACTACACCGTCACCTTCACGGCGGCGGGGTTTCAGGCCGCGACCGAGCTGGTGCGAGTCGCCGTCGCCCAGCCCGTTGCGTTGTCCATCGTCCTCGCGGTCGCGCCGATGACACAGTCGGTGACGGTGAACGCGACCAACGCAGACGACTTCCGCCAGACGCTCACGCTGTCGCAAAGCTACAAGTCCGGCCTCGTCGAGCGGCTGCCGCTCGATCGCACGCTCACCGGGACGGTGCTCCTCGCCCCCGGCGTGCAGGCCACAGGACCCGCGGGCCGTCTCGTCGTCTCGGGCGCCGTCTCGTACGACAGTCTGTTTCTCATCGACGGCGTGGTGGCGAACGACAACCAGACGGGCCAGCCCTATTCGCTGTTCATCGAGGACGCCATCCAGGAAACCGCCATCGCCACGGCCGGTGTGTCGGCGGAGTACGGGCGCTTCACCGGCGGCGTGGTGAATGCCATCACGAAGTCCGGCGGCAATGCATTCAGCGGATCGCTGCGATCGACCTTCACCAACGATGACTGGAGTGCGCTCACGCCGTTTCCGCACGACTCGCGTGTGGATCAGACAGTGCCCACGTACGAGGCGACCTTCGGGGGCCCGCTGGTCAAGGATCGTCTATGGTTCTTCGGAGCAGCTCGTCATGCCGATGTGAAGAACGCCGCCACCACCTTCCTGACGAACATCCCGTACGTCGCCGAGAACGACGAAAACCGGTACGAGGGAAAGATCACGTACACGGCCGCATCGAGTCAGATGTTCAAAGCCGCGTTGACGCAAATCGATCTGGCGCAGGGCAACCGCTCGTCGGGCTCGTTCCTCGACCTGGCGAGCCTCAGCGACCGCACCAACCCGCAGCGGCTGCTCTCCGGCAACTACACGGGCGTCGTCAGCCCGCGGTTTTTCGTCGAGGCGCAAGTGTCGCAGCGCAGCTTCGCGCTCGTCGGGTCCGGTGCCAAGACGACGGACCTGCTCGGCGGGACGATCCTGCTGGACCGCCAGGCGAGCAACGCGCGCTATCACGCGCCAAGCTCGTGCGGCGTGTGCACAAACGAGCAGCGCGACAACTTCGACGCCTCCGGCAAGGGCACATACTTTCTCTCGACGAGCGGCACCGGCTCTCACGACATCACCACCGGTGGAGAGATCTACAACGATCGGCGGGTGGACAACGAATTTCCGTCGGCCAGCAACTTCCAGATCTTCGGGACGTCCATCATCGCCCAGAGTGACGCGATCTATCCCGTCTTCAACAGCGACGGGACGACGTTCATCCGCTGGTCGCCGATCTTCACGCCTACGCAGGGAACGAACTTTCGGACGTATTCGGGCTTCGCGAACGACTTGTGGCGGCTGAACGACCGTCTGACGGTGAACGCCGGCGTGCGTTATGACAGACACGGCGGCACTGACAGCGTCGGCCACCACGTCGTCGGCGACAGCTCGCTCAGCCCCCGCCTGGCTGCGTCCTGGAGAATTCCTGGAGCGGATGCGTGGACGCTCAACGCCAGCGCCGCCAGATATGTTGGCGACATGCTCGTGACGGTGGCGGACAGCTCCTCAGCGGGTGGACGCGCCGCGACGTTCGACTACGCGTATCTTGGGCCGGCGGTCAACGTGAACCCGTCGGACCCGCTCATGACCCAGACCCAGGCCATCCAGACGGTGTTCAACTGGTTCAACGCGAACGGCGGAACGAACCGGCTCACGCGCGGGGCTCCGACGGTGCCTGGATTGACGACCGTGTTGAGTCCGGACCTTGGCGCGCCGAGTGTCGTCGAGGGAACGGTCGGCGTCGCGCGCGGATTCGCGAACCGGGGATCCGTGCGGCTTGACGGCGTGTACCGAACCTTCGGCAACTTCTATAGCGACCGCGTCGACCTCAGCACCGGCAGCGTCAGCAACAGCATCGGACAACTCTTCGACCTCGATGTCCTGGGCAACAGCAGCGCGCTCGAGCGAAGGTTTCGCGGAGTGATTGCGCAGGCGAGCTACCGGCTCAGCGACCGCATCGACCTGGCCGGGAACTACTCGCTGTCGGAGACGTACGGCAACTACGATGGCGAAGCGTTTCCCGCCGGAGCGGAAGCGAACGCCAGCGCCCAGCTGTACCCCGAATACACCGACGCGCGCTGGAATCGCCCTGTCGGCGATCTTTCGATCGACCAGCGCCACCGGTTTCGCGGCTGGACCGTGTATCGCGTGCCGGTGCCTGATCGCATCGGGACCTTCAGCGTGAGCATCCTCGAGGGTGTGGAGTCCGGTACCCCGTACGGCGCCACAGGCCTCGTGGATACGCGCCCGTTCGTGGCCAATCCGGGTTACGTCAACCCGCCGGCCAGCGAGAACTATTACTTCACCGCTCGCGACGCGTTTCGCACGCAGGCCGTGAGCCATACGGATCTGTCGCTGAATCTGGCGCATACGACCAGCACGGTCGCCCGTACCGAGTGGTTCATTCGCGGGACCGTTCTCAATGTGTTCAACCAGCAGGGCATCAGCAATGCGGCCGCTGTCGACCAGTCCGTCCTGACGTCGAGCAACAGCTCGCGCTTTCAATCGTTCAATCCCTTCACGACGAACCCGGTGCAGGGCGTCAATTGGGATTTCGGCCCCAGCTTCGGGCGCCCCACCACACGTCTCGCGTATCAACTCCCGCGCACGCTCAGTTTCTCCGTAGGGGTGAAGTTCTAGACGCGCACGCCCAGGCACACAGAGCGTGGCGGCCAGGCACTGCCGATCCCCGCCGAGTGAGCTCGCGCGGCAGGATGCCGCTGCCGAGACCGGCCCGCCTTGACGAGTCGAATATAGTGAGTGCACGCGCCGCGTCACTCGAGCCGATGTCGCGTGTGTTGACGTGGCAACGCGACTGGAGCGGCGATGGTGACCTCAACGTTCTCGCGCATGACGTGGGCCCTGGCGGCGATGACCCTCCTGGTCGCCGCGACCGGGCGCGGCGATCAGTCGTCGTGCGACCGCTGCCCCGTTTGGAACCTCGCGCAGCCGCCGTTTCAGATCTACGGGAACACGTACTACGTCGGCGTCAGAGGCCTGAGCGCGATCCTGATTGCGTCGCCTGAAGGACACGTGCTGATCGACGGCGCCCTTCCAGAGTCCGCAGCGCGCATCGCGGACAACGTTCGCGCGCTCGGATTCCGGATCGAGGACGTCAAGCTGATCGCCAACTCGCACGTGCACTACGACCATGCGGGCGGGATCGCCGAGCTTCAGCGCCTCAGCGGCGCCGAGGTCGTGGCGAGCGCCGCCAGCGCCGCCGTGTTGAAGCACGGCGGGGTGGGACGCGACGACCCACAATTCGGCATCCTCCTGCCGATTCGAGCCGTCAGGCGCGTTCGGACGATCGCGGACGGCGAGACGCTGCACGTCGGTCCCCTCGCGCTGACGGCGCATCTGACGCCTGGCCACACGCCGGGCGGGACGACCTGGACGTGGTCGTCGTGCGAACAGACTCGCTGTCTCGATGTCGTGTACGCCGACAGCTTGAGCGCCATCTCCGCGGACGGGTTTCTCTTCAGCCGCAACCACCGGTACCCGCACGTTGTGCAGGATTTCGAGCGCAGCTTCGCCAGGATGAGCGCGCTCCGCTGCGACATCCTCGTGTCGACGCATCCGGAGGTTTCGAACTTCTGGGATCGCCTCGCGAAACGCACGGCTGGGGACGCGAACGCGCTGGTCGACGCGGCGGCGTGCGCCCGCTACGTCGAGTTGGCACGTGAGGGGCTGGCGAAGCGATTGGCACGGGAAGCCAGCACGGGGAAGTTCTAGACTCCCACGCGCGTGAAGGTGAACAGCGTGACGGCCGCCGCGGTCCCTCCGAGCGCGCGGTAGAACTCGAGCGCATGAACGTCATCGGACGATGCGGCACGCGTGAGCGGCAGCGTGTGCGCGGTGAGGCCGCCGACGATTTC
>DATATJ010000261.1:0-23517 GCA_036268855.1 Vicinamibacterales bacterium | reverse complement strand
CGCCGTAGACCTCGTCGGTGGAGACGTGGAGGAAGCGGAACGCGTCCTTCGCCGCGCCTTCAAGACTGCGCCAGTAATCGCGCGCGCATTCGAGCAGGCCGAGCGTGCCGACGACATTCGTCTGCACGAACGCGGCGGGACCGTCGATCGAGCGGTCGACGTGCGACTCGGCGGCGAAATTCACGACGGCATCCGGTCTCGCCTCAGCGAACACCCGCGCCATCGCCTCGGCATCGGCGATGTCCGCGCGCACGAACGTCACGCGCGGATCCGCCATCGGCCGTTCGAGATTCGACAAACTGCCGGCATAGGTCAGCTTGTCGACGACGATGAGGCGATCGGAACCGTGGTCGAGCGCGTACTGAACGAGATTGGAACCAATGAAGCCGGCGCCACCGGTCACAAGCAGGGTGGACATTGCGAAAGCCAGAAGACAGAAGGCAGAACTTCCTAGACCGCTGCGCCCTCGGGATACTGCAGCGCCAGCCGCAACTCTTTCGCGAGCGAGTCGACCGTCGTCCCACCGCGTTTCCAGGCGCCCTCGGTCTCGAACCGCAGGTCCCCGATGCGGCGGCCCCAGGGCGCGATGGCGCGGCCGATGGCGCGGAAGTCGGCGCGGTCGGCGTGCTCCTGATCGAGCCGGCGGATGACGTCCGGCGCGACCCGCACGAACGCGCGCAGCGCCGACGCCGACTTGATGCTGTACTTGCGACCGTTCCACGCCGCGTCGAAGACGAGCGCGATCTGCTTGAAGTAGTTGACGAAGAATTTCTTGGCGTCCTCGTGGAACTCGGCGCTCTTGCGCCCCGACCCGAAGGCCTCGGCGGCGAACAGCTTCTTCAGCTCCTGCGCAAGCGGCGCCTGCGCCACCCGGCCGCGCCCGACGCCGAGCAGCTTGATCTCGTCATACAGCGGCGAGTCCTCCCGGTCGTTCAGCGCGCGGACGACGTCGTGTGCCGTCGCGAGGTCCTCGTCGCGATACAACTGGCGTCCCGACAGGCTGACGAGGTGTGACGCGTTCAGCCGCGTGTGCTTCGCGTTGATCGTCACGAACATCTGCACGACATGATCTTCGGGCAGCCGGTCGAAGATGATCGCCGGGACGGTGAAGTCCTCGTTCTGGAAGCGGTCGATGTCGGCGTGCAGCGCGAGCAGCCGGTGCTGTCCGTCGATCGCGCGGAGGATGCCCTCGCGCTCGGGCACTTTGAGGATCCCGACGCGCGCGTCGCCGTCGGCCGCCTGGAACGTCAGCTTCTCGTCGCACGAGATGATCACCGCGCCGGGAATCGACGGCAGGTCGCGTGCCTGGCGGCACTGCTCGTAGTACTGGACGAGCTCGTCGATCTTGCGCCGGATGATCTGTCGCTGGTACGCCTTCTCGTTCGAGGCGATGCGCCGTTCGAGAATGTCCCAGTTCACTTTCGACGGCGCCGCGCCGGCCTTCACCTTGCCGCCGCGCACGCCCGCCTGTGCACTGTCGCCGTAGTTCAAGACCTCGAAGCGAACGAGCTTATCTATGTCACTGGCCGTCAGCGAAGCTTGGTAGAATTGCACGCCGAACTGCTGCATCCGAATCGCGGCAACATTGATCATAGGTTTTCGTCTCGAACGTCTCTGACGGCCCTGGCTGCGGGGCGCAAAGAGGCGAATTGTACCGAGCGGACGGCGGGCATCTCAACGGTTTTTTCACCAGCCAGCCGCACGACCGCGCCCGAAGGGGGCGGCACCGCTCCGGCTAAGTATCACGTATTCAAGGAGTTCTGTCATGCCATCGCGCGTTGCGCGCTCGTCGCGCCTCCTCGTGGCTCTCGTGGGGCTGAGCCTCACGGCCGGCACGGGCATCATAGCGCAAACCGCTCAAAATAAAGCGGTTCGGTCGTCAGAAGCCGGGACCGCCCAGGGCAATGACGAGGACTTCGCGCGCCTGGTCAAACAGTGGACGACCCGACCTGATTTCATCAGCCCCCTGGTGGATCACCTGCCCAAGGTCGCCGGCGTTCCAAGCCCGAAGGATATCCTCGGCCATCACATCGGCGAGCCCAACAAGCTGACGTATTACGCGGACATCCTGACGTACTTCCGCGCGCTGGCCGCGAAATCTCCGCGCGTCAAGGTGGAAACGATCGGAAAGAGCAACGAGGGGCGCGACCTCGTCGTCGTCTTCGTCGGCTCGGACGAGTCGATCAAGAACCTCGAGACGTACCGCACGTACCTCGGACGGCTCGCCGATCCGCGAGGGCTCTCCGACGCGCAGGCGAAGGAGATTGTCGCCAAGGCGAAGCCGCTCTATCACCTGTCGGGCGGCCTTCATAGCGGCGAGGTCGGACCGTCAGAGATGCTGATGGAGCTAGCCTATCGGATCGCGACCGAGGACTCGCCGATCATCAAAGGCATCCGCGACAACGTCATCGTGTCGATCACGCCGGTGGCCGACCCCGACGGGCGCGACCGCAACGTGGACTGGTATTACAAATACGGCATCCACGAAACGGAAGACCACCCGACCGGCGCCGGCGTGCCGTATTGGGGCAAATACGTCTTCCACGACGACAATCGCGACATCAATTACTCGCAGACCGAGATGCGTGCGCTGCTCGACTGGTACCTGCAGTGGCACCCGCCGATCATGCACGACCTCCATCAGGCGCAGACGCTGATGTACACGTTCAGCGGACAGGCGCCGCAGAATCCGAACCTCGATCCCATCCTGTTCGGCGAGCTGCCGATGATGGCGAACTTCGAGATGGCCGAGATGGCTCGATACGGCATGCCCGGCGTCTGGACGCATGGCTACGTGGACATGTGGTCGCCCGGCTATCTCGCGTTCATGTCGTCGAACCACAACGGCATGATCCGGATGTATGAGATCCAGGGCACGAGCGGCGCGAATACGACCAAGCTGCACCTCGGCAATCCAAACGCACCCGCCGGGCGCGGCGGGCGCGGGGGCGCTCCGGCGCCGGATGCCGCAGCAATCACCGCAGGACGCAGCAACCAGAGCCAGCGCGAATGGTTCCGGCCATGGCCGGCGACAGGCGATTTCGACTGGTCGCTGCGCGACAACACGAATTATGGCGAGACCGGCGTCATCACGGCGCTGCAGTACACGTCACGCTTTCCGCAGGTGATCCTCGAGAATTTCTACGTCAAGTCGCGCAACTCGGTCGAGACGGGACGCAAGGAGACGGTCGCCGGCTACGTGATTCCCGCCGGCCAGCGCGACATGACGCGCGTCGTGCGCCTCGTCAACCTCCTGCGGCTCCAGGGCATCGAAATCGGACGCGCCAATGCCGAGGTGAAGCTCAAGGAAGGCACCTTCCCCGCCGGTTCGTTCATCATCAAGCGCGATCAGCCGTACTCGCGCCTCGCGAAGATTCTGCTGGAGAAGCAGGTCTATCCGGATCCCGCTCTTCGGACGTACGACGATGCCTCGTGGACGATGGGGCTGATGAGCCATGCGGACGTCAAGGAGATCGACGACAAGGCGGTGCTCGACCTCGCCGTCACGCCGGTGAAGGAGAAGACGATCGCCATCGCGGGAACGGCCACGGGGAACGGATCGACCTTCGTGGTCGCCCACTACGGCTCGAACAACATGATCACGCTCCGCTACCGGCTGAAAGATCTGAAGGTGCAGGCGGCGGAGAAGGAGTTCAAGCAGGGCGACGTCACGTTCCCCGCGGGATCCTTCATCGTCAGCGGCGATGCCGGCAAGGTCAGGAGCGCGGTCGAAGCGCTGGGCCTCACCGCGACGGCCGTGCCGGCCGCGCCATCGGTGCCGATGCACGATCTCGATCTGCCGCGCGTGGCCGTCTACAGCACGTGGGGCGGCACGCAGGACGTCGGCTGGGTGCGGTACGCCTTCGACCAGTTCGAAGTGCCCTACGACCTGATTTACAAAGAGCGCGTGCGGCGCGGCGATCTGAAGAACGAATATGACGTCATCGTCATCCCGAACCAGGCGGGCACCGCCAAGCGGCTCGTGTTCGACATCGAGTCGCGCGGCACGCCGCTCGCGTACAAGAAGAGCGACCAGTTCAGGAACCTCGGGATGTACGGCGAGTCGGACGACATCACGGGCGGCATGGGGATCGAAGGCGTCGCCGAATTCGACAAGTTCGTCAAAGCGGGCGGCGTGCTGGTGACTCTCGGTACGGCGAGCTACTTCCCGGCCGAGTTCGGTCTCGCGCCGAAAGTGGACGCCGCACGGACGTCGTCGCAGTTCTATTCGCCGGGAGCGATCATCGACGCGGAGATCCTCCATCCCGAGAATCCGATCTTCTACGGCTACGATCAGAAAATGATCGCGGTGCGGTACGGCAGCGGGCCGCTCTTGACGGTGCAGACGAACGCCAATCCGTTCGCCGGCAGCGGCGCGCCTCCCCCGCCGCCGCCGTCCGGCGTGCTGATGCGCTATCCGGGTGGCGACGATCATGTGTTGAGTGGGCTGATGCGCGGCGCGAACGAGATCCGCAACAAGGCCGCGATCGTGGACGAGCCGAACGGCAAGGGCCGGGTGATTCTGTTCGCCGGCAACCCGTGCTACAGGTGGCAGAACTTTGGCGAGTTCAACATGCTGTTCAACACGGTGCTGAACTACAACGACATCAAAACGGAAGCGCCGAAAACGGCGGCGCCGACGTCGGTACCATAGCGACGCCCGGCTAAAGCCTTCGCGCTACCTCCGTTGCGCGGCGGCACGCATCTGGAAACTGCTCCAACAGGTCGAGCGGCCGCCATCGTGAGCGCCCGGCGGTTATCCGATCCGCCGGTAAACGGTCGCCAGAACACTGAAGCGATCACGCCGTGACGGCCTGCGGCTCCGGAGTGATCGGTCGCGTGCGCCGGCGCCAGGCGTTGACGATGCCGTCGCGCAAGACGATCGTCTGATACATCAGCAGCGAGAAGATCGCGAAGGCGATTGAGGTGCCCCACAGCGGCAGGCGGCTGTGCCACAGCCAGCTCGCGTAGCCATACACGAGCTCGACGTGAATCCAGTACACGAACAGCGAGCTGCGTCCCATGCGCTCAAGTGCCGGCACCGCGATTCCAGCGCGCGCGAGTAGCGCCGCAATCGCGTACGTCGCGGAGAGCCCCGCCATCATCGCGCCGACGCGGATCGCAAAATAGGTAGGCGACGTCGTCCAGAACGACGAGTGTGAATACAGCGATGGCTGGGTCGCGGTGTAGAAGCCGATCGCCACCAGGACGAGGCCCGCGCAGCCGAGCCACGCGTGCAGGCGCCGCTCGCGCGATCGGCCTGGCGCTGCCACGAGCAGCGCGCCGCACGCGGCTCCGGCGAAGACGAAGCCGGCCCATGGAAACAAAGTGAACACGGTGTAGTCCCCCGCTGGGCGGACGTACCACTGGCACCAGATCGGCAGCGCATCCACGAACGCCGCCCCGCGGACGATCGGCGTTGCCAGAGCGATCGCCGCCGCCACCGCCGCATACGCCGCCACCAGGCGCGGCGTGGAGCGCGCGCCGGACACGACGCCCCAAATCAGGGCGGCCCCGACGATCGCGGGACCCATCACGTTGAGGATGTCCACGCGGAAGATGAGCGCCGGCGGCGTGCCCGGGCTCAGGACAAACGACTGCAGGCGGAAGAGAAACGCCAGCAGGAAGATCTCGAGACCGCGCCGGCACAGGGCGTCTACGGCGGCTGTGCGCGAACCGCGGCGCTCCGTGGTCCGGGCGGCCGACAGGACGACGCCAACGCCCGCGAGCCAGAGAAAGAGAGGCGCTGCAAAGCCTCCGAGAATCTGCGCGTCCGCGAACAGGCGGGTATGGCGCGACGCGGCGCGCGTCCACGCGTCGAGCGTGTGCGCCTCCATCATCACGATGACGGCGATGCCACGCGCCCAATCGATGTACGCGCGGCGGCTGCCGGACGCCTGGCGGCGCAGGTCAGGCAACGACGTCAAAGGTCACGTCGAACGGGATGTCCTGCCGCATGGAGTGCCACACGGAGCAGTAGGTTTCACGCGAAAGGGCGATCGCGCGCGCGACTGCGTCACGCGGCACGTCGCCCTCGATAATGAAGTGGAACGCCATCCGCACAAGGCGGTGCGGATCGGTCTGCGCGCGATCGGCCACGAGGTGCGAGCGCAAGCCTCGCAGCGGGTGACGCCCCTTGCTCAGAATGTGCGTGACGTCGGCGCTCATGCATCCGGCGATCGCCATGCCAAGCGCTTGTACAGGCGACGGCCCCGCAACGCCGGCGCTATCGACCGTCAGCGTGACGTCGCCGCTCGTGGCTTCGAACTTGAGATCTCCAATCCAGCGCAGGTCAACGATGGTCGGCGGCTTCGGCACAGCGGAATTGTACCGAATGCCGGCCAACCGTCCACCAGGCAAATCGCGTGAGCAGAGCGCCGGCAAGGCTGGCGACAGCGGCCGAGCGGCGCGCTGAAGGCAGACGCCTCGCCATCAGGCGCAGGATCAGCGGCACCGGTCCAGCAAGTACTCCGCCTGCACGCGTGAGCAGACCGCTGGCGCCGTGGGTCAGCGGAGCGGACGCGGGATCGGAGTCGAGCTCGATCAGCACACCCGCGCCAACCTCTGCCGCCGCCGCCATCAGGCCGAGTGTGTTCAATTCGGAAGCGTCGTGCCCGAGCAGCTCGAGCATCGACACCGCCGATGCCATGGCGGACGCCGCGAAATGGAGCGGGAGCAGCCGCGCTTGCCGGTGCCACACAGGAATGGCTGTCGCCCCAATCAGGACGCCCGTGTATGTGCTCATCACCAAGCCGGTGGCCGCGGCAAGCGCCTCGGACACGTCGCCCAGCACGCGCACGGGCGTGAGTCCGCGCGATTGGCGCGTGATGGCGTCGGCAAACGCCGCCGCGGCCGCAGCGCTCGAAAACGCGGTGAGCGTCCATGCGCCGACCGACATCGGGCTCTGCAGCTTGAACACGCGGAGCATGTTCAGGAACCGCTCCGGTCGGCCGAGGTCAGCGGTCAGGAGCGCGCCGGACGCGATGCCGCCGGCCGCGGCGATCCAGCGGGCATCGTGCGCGATCGCTTCGTGGTCCGCGCCGCTGTGATGGGCCACCGCGGCGACGATCGCCGATGCGCCAGCGGCGCCGCCGACAAAGAAATATGCGGGCACTTCCCAGGTCCATGTCGGCGGCTTCAGCAGCGGCAGCCCGTAATAGCCGGTCTCGCCGGTTGCCTGCGGAAACGGCGCACCAGCGGCACGCACGCCTGCCGCGGCGACCGCGCCCAGCCGCTGCGCTTCGTCGCGGATCGATTCGAGTCGCTGTTCGGTGGTCATACCTTGCACGGGCATCAAGCAGGGGCGCGATGACGCGTGAACGCAAACAGTACGCTGCCAAGCAGCGCGGCCGCTCCGATCGCCGCCGACTGCCAGGCAGGCTTCAAATAGATCGTCGGCACCTGTGGATCGGGCGGCAGGTTGTAGCTCGCCGGATCGCCGCGGACGATGAAGACGGCGTGGGTGCCGCCGACGCTGGTCTCGCGCGGATCCCAGATCGTGGCGTCGGTCATGCCGCGCGCGTGCAGCGTCGCGACGCGCTCGTCGGCCAGGCGGCGCATCTCGTCGAGATCGCCGAACAGAATCGACTCGGTCGGACACGCCGTGGCGCAGGCGGGCATGAGGCCGGCCTTCTGCCGGTCGTAACAGAACGTGCACTTGAATGCCCGGCCGTCTGCTGGGCTCTTGTCCACGACGCCGAACGGGCACGCGACGACGCAGTAGCCGCAGCCGTTGCAGACGTCGGGCTGTACGAACACGCCGCCGAACTCGGTGCGGACAATCGATCCTGTCGGGCAGGCTTCGAGGCACCCCGCGTGCTCGCAGTGTTTGCAGACGTCGGATGAGAACTCCCACGAGACATGGTCGCCGGCATTTCCGCCGAGGCCCCACACCGGCTCGCGCTCGACGAACTTGACGTGCCGCCATGTCGAATGGCCGAGCGCCCTGGTGTTGTCGTACGACAGCCCGCTCCACGCGAACCCATCGTCGGGCAGCTGATTCCATTCCTTGCAGGCCACTTCGCATGCCTTGCAACCGATGCAGAGCGTCGAGTCGGTGAGAAACGCCGTGATGGCCATGGCTTTGTGTCTCAGCGCCTGTCTTCAAGAGCGCCGTCCGGATCGCGGCGCACATCGCAGAGCAGCGCCTTCGATTCGAAGATCCGCACGTTCGGCTCTTCTGAGATGGCGATCAGGTCGTTGGCGGCGTCGCCCTTGACGAGGCCGCGCCGGCCGAAGTGATAGGGCAACCCGACCTGATGAATCGTGCGGCCGTTCGCCGTGATCGGTGGAATGCGCGGCGTGACGAGCGCGCGCGCACGGATCGCGCCACGCGGCGTCGAGATGCGCACGAACTCGCCGTGGCGGGCGCCGATCAGGTGCGCGAGCTCCGGCGAGATCTCGCAAAACAGCTCCGGCTGCAGCTCGGCCAGGTGCGGGAGGAACCGCGTCATGCCGCCGGCGGTGTGGTGCTCGGTCATCCGGTACGTCGTGAGCACGAACGGATAGCGATCGTCACCGGCCTCGACATACACGTTGTCCGCGCGTGCCTTTTTGTCGGCCGCCGGATTGGTCGTGACCTGCGGGTAGAGGGAGTTGCCGAGCGGGGATTCGAGCGGTTCGTAGTGCGCCGGAAGAGGACCGTCCTTGAGGCCGCTCGACACGTAGATCCAGCCGACGCCGTCCGGATGGAGAATGAACGGCTGTGTCCCGCTCAGCGCCGCGTCGCCTTTCGCCCCGGGCGCCGGGATGTAGTCGGGCGCCTTGTCTTTGGTGAAGTCCGGCACGTCGTCGCCGTCCCATTGATGCGTGCTGGTGTTCCACCACACCAGCTTCTTCCGATCGCTCCACGGGGTGCCGTCGGGACGCGCCGACGCGCGATTGTAGAGAATGCGCCGGTCGGCGGGCCATGCGTAGCCCCATCCGTGGCCGTACCGCCCGTGCGCGTCTCGGCCTCTGGCTTTGTTCTCGCCGCGGGCCGGCATCACGCCAGCGTAGATCCAGCAGCCCGAGGCGGTCGCTCCGTCGCTCGTCAGCGACGTATAGCCCGTCACGAGCTTTCGATCCGCGACGGTATATCCGTTGATCTCTGCCAGGATTTCTTCCGCGTCTGGCTCGGCGTGCCGACCGTGCGTCTGGTAGCGCCAGGTGAGGGCGTTGAGCGCGGCATTGCGCGGCCGTCGATCTTTGGCCGCACGGGCCTGCAGGCGGCGTCCGAGGTGATAGACGAACCACGTCTCGCTGCGCGCATCGCCCGGCGGATCGACCGCCTTCTGATGCCATTGCAGCAGGCGCTGCGTGTTGGTGAACGTCCCGTCCTTTTCGGCGTGGCCAGCCGCCGGAAAGAGAAACACTTCGGTGCCGATGGTGTCCGGTGTCAGCTCGCCGCGCTCGACTTCCGGCGAGTCGTACCAGAAGCTCGCGGTTTCCGTCTCGACCAGGTCGCGCACGACCAGCCACTTCAGCCGCGCGAGCGCCTTTCTTTCCAGTCGTGCGTTGGGCGCGCCGACCGCGGGGTTCTGGCCCATCACGAACAGCCCTTCGAGCTTGCCGTCGGCCATGTCCAGCCAGTAACCGAAATGCGAGTGATCGCCGCTGACGCGCGGGAGCCAGTTGAAGCCCCAGTCGTTGGTCGCCGCCGCCGCGTCGCCGTACCACGCTTTCAACAGCGAGACGATGTACTTGTCGAAGTTGTGCCACCAGCCGGTGGAGGTCGAGTGCTTGCCGATGTATGCCTTCAACGTCCGCGAATCGGTTTCAAAGAACGGCATTGGCAAGTAGCCGGGGAGGATGTCGTACAGCGTCGGGATGTCGGTCGAGCCCTGAATCGATGCATGCCCGCGCAGCGCCATGATGCCGCCGCCCGGCCGTCCGATGTTGCCGAGAAGCAGCTGCAGGATGGCGGCGGTCCGGATGATCTGCACGCCTACCGAATGCTGCGTCCAGCCGACGGCGTAGCAGATCGCGGCCGTCTTGTCGGGGCCGGACGCCGACGTGTATGCCTCGGCGACCTGCAGAAAGAGATCGCGCGGCACTCCGCATGATCGCTCGACGAGCTCCGGCGTGTAGCGCGCGTAATGGCGCTTCAACACCTGAAACACACAGCGTGGATGCTCCAGCGTCGGGTCGCGTTGATAGTGCTCGAGCTCCGCCGATTCGCCGCCGCGATCCTTGCCGTGGCCTCCCTGCGCGTCTTCGTGACCGGCCTGATGCGGCGTCGGCTCCGCCCCCTGGTAGGCCCACGTCTCGGTGGTGTACTTTCTGGCGTCGGGATCCCAGCCGGAGAACACGCCGCCGAGCTCCTCGGTGTCGCGGAAGTCTTCGCGGAGGATAGTGGCCGCGTTGGTGTAGTGGACGACGTAGTCGCGGAACTCGCGGTTGCTGGCAAGGACGTAGTTCACGAGCGCGCCCAGGAAGACGATGTCGCTCCCGGCGCGAAGCGGAACCCACATGTCGGCCATCGCCGACGTGCGGGTGAATCGCGGATCGACGTGAATGATCGAGGCGCCTCGTTCGCGGGCCTTCAAGACCCAGCGAAAACCGACCGGATGATTCTCCGCCATGGACGATCCCATGATCAGGATGGCGTCGGCGTTCTGCAGGTCTTGCTGCGCGGTGGTAGCGCCGCCGCGCCCGAACGAGGTGCCCAGACCGGGCACCGTCGAGCTATGTCATATCCGGGCCTGGTTGCTGATCGCCACCATCCCGAGTCCGCCGGTGAACAGCTTCTTGATCAGGTAATTTTCTTCGTTGTCGAGCGTCGCGCCGCCCAGGTGCGCGATCGAGGCGCACTGCATCAGCGTGTCGCCGTCGCGCGCCTCCTCGAAGGTGCGATCGCGCGTGTTCCAGACGCGATCGGCGACCATGTCCATCGCCCGCTCGAGGTCGATCGTCTGCCATTCCGTGGCATACGGCGCGCGATATTTGACACGCGTTTCCCGCTGCGCATGCGTCAGCAGCTGATAGCTCGCGGCGCCTTTCGGGCATAGATCGCCTTCGGAAATGGGCGACGCGGGATCGCCTTCAATCGCGAGCAGCTGGCCGTTCCGATGAGCGATCAGCTGACCGCAGCCGACGCCGCAGTAGGGACAGACTGAAGGCGTGACGGTCGCGCCGGTCGTGCGCGGCTGCAGCGCGCGCGTGCGATCGGTCATCGACTCGAAGCCGGTGCCGTCTCCACCGTCCATGAGCTGGCGGACGACGGGCCATCGATGAAGGCGATCGGAAATCATGCGGACCCGATGTCCGCAAGAAGCAAGAGGCGTGCTAGTGCGCCGACGACTGCTGCGTGACGCGCGCCGGCGGAATCGAGGGCGGTGACGGCGGACGGAAGACGGGACGCCTGGAGAAGAGCCCCTTGATGATCAACCAGCCGAGCGGGAGGACGACGAGAAGATAGGTCAGGAGATGGCCGAACGGACTATCAGGTCCCCACGACTCCGTGGCCGCGTGGATCGTTTCGCTCCACGGCAGGAAGTTCTGCTCGGCCATCTCGTGCAGGCCGCGAATCAGCAGCTGGGCGACGAAGACGACGAGAAAAATTGCGGTGACCTGGAAGAACAGCGAGAGGTTGACGCGGTGTCCGAAGCGCGACCAGAGCCATGCGAGGCCGGCCGCGCCGGCGATGCCCGCCAGCGCGCCGAGCGCGAGGTGCATCGTGTCGCGCAGCTGCATCAGCAGCAGCGCGGTTTCCATTCCCTCGCGGCTGACCATCAGCAGCGTGAAGAGGAAGACGCCCAGAAACGCGCCGGCGCCCGCGCGGGAGCTCGACAGGCGCAGGTGGCCTTCGATGTCGCCCTTCATGCGGCGGCCGGAGCGCCACATGTGGACGATCATCCAGCTCACCGAGACCGCGGCCACGATCGCCAGCGGTCCGTCGAGCCATTCCTGGTTCGCCGCGTTCAGCAGCAGCCAGCCGCCGAGGACGCTGACGCCCACCGCGACCGCGATGCCCCAGTGCACGGCGGCCGTCAGCTGGGCTCGGCCGGACTGGCGCAAGTACGAGAGGCTGATGGCGACGACGAGAAAGGCTTCGAGCCCTTCACGGAGAGTGATGACGAACGCCTGAAGCATGATGCCGCCCGAAAATGAGACTCAATCTCAGAATTCGTCACCAGTTTATCGTGCCATATCCGACCGGTCAAGTCGGCAATGTGTACGGGGGACGGGTCTCCCGCTTTGATACCATCGCCCGCATGAACAGGACCCGCGTTTTTTTGGGATTTCTGGCGATTTGCGCACTCGTACGTGAACCCGTCCCCCAAACGCAGACCCTCTCCGGCCTGCAGTTTCGAACCATCGGCCCGGCCGCGATGAGCGGACGCATCGTCGACATCGCCGTCGTCGAGTCGAACACCGACACCTATTACGCCGCCAGCGCGACCGGCGGACTCTGGAAAACCACCGACAACGGCACCACCTTCACGCCGCTGTTCGACCACGAGTCGGTCCCGTCGATCGGCTGCGTCACTATCAGCCAATCGACGCCCGACATCGTCTGGGTCGGCACCGGCGAGGCGACCAATCGTCAGAGCTCCGGCTGGGGCGACGGCGTGTACAAGTCCACCGACGCGGGCCGCACCTGGACCAACATGGGCCTCAAGGACTCCGAGCACATTGGCCGCATCCTCGTCCACCCGACGAACCCCGACATCGTGTACGTCGCGGCGCTCGGTCATCTCTGGGGACCGAACAAGGAGCGCGGCCTCTACAAATCAACCGACGGCGGCAAAACCTGGAAGCCGTCGCTGCAGGTCAACGAGGACACCGGCGTCAGCGATGTCGCGATGGACTCCGCCGATCCCAACACGCTCTACGCGGCCGCCTATCAGCGCCGCCGGCGCGCCTACGGCTTCGACGGCGGCGGACCGGGCAGCGCGCTCTACAAATCGACCGACGCCGGCGAGCATTGGACCAAGCTCACACGCGGGCTGCCGTCCGGCGACGACGGCCGCATCGGCGTCTCCGTCTACCGCAAGGATCCGCGCATCGTCTACGCGTCGATCGAGCAGGGCCTGCGCTACAACGCGTCCACCGCGTACGAACAGCGCAAGGCCGGCATCTACCGCTCCGAGGACAAGGGCGAGACGTGGACGTTCATGAGCGACTGGAATCCGCGCCCCGACTACTCCAGCCAGATTCGCGTGGACCCCAACGACGACCAGCGCATCTACGTCGTCGAGTACAGCTATTCGGATGATGGCGGCAAGCACTTCGTCCATCCGCGCCAGACGCTGCACGGCGACGACCGGCTCGTCTGGATCGATCCGCACGACTCGCGCCACCTGCTCAAGGGCGACGATGGCGGCCTTGGCGTGTCGTACGACCGAGGCGTGAAGTGGATCTACGTGACGTCGCTGCCGGTCAGCCAGTGGTATCACGTCGCGGTGGACATGCGGACGCCGTACTGGGTGTACGGAGGCCTGCAGGACAACGGCTGCTGGCGCGGCCCCAGCGCCACGTATTACTCCTCGGGCATCTCGAACGACGACTGGATCCGCACCTGCGGCGGAGATGGCTTCAAGAGCCTCGCCGATCCGAACGACAACACCACGTTCTATTCCGAGTCGCAGTATCTCGGTCTCGTCCGGAACAACTCGACCACCAACGAAGAGCGCGACATCCGGCCCGACGCCGCCCACGGCGCGATTCAAGCGCGGCGCAACTGGACCGTGTGGGGCAAGCCGGGCGCCAAGGAACCCGAACTGGGCAACGCGATCGCGCCGGCGAACTGGGATGGTCCGTTCATTCTCTCGCCGCACGATTCGAAGACGCTCTACGCCGGCACGAATCGACTCTGGAAGAGCACCGACCGCGGCGACCACTGGACGCCGCTCGGCGACATGACCACCGGCGTCGATCGCAGCACACTGCGCATCATGGGACAGCTCCCCTCCGAAACCACGCTGGCTCTCGACGACGGCATTCCGTACTATCCGACGATCACGGAAATTGCCGAATCGCCACTGAAGCGCGGCCTGCTCTACGTGGGCACCGACGATGGCAACCTGCAGGTGTCGCAGGACGACGGCCGTCACTGGGCGAACCTCACGAAGCGGTTTCCGGGCCTGCCGGAAACGATGTGGGTCTCGGGCGTCGAGGCTTCGCGCCACAACGCCGGAACCGTGTACGTCTCGTTTGACGGCCACCGCAGCAACGACTTCGCGAACTATCTGTACCGGTCGTCGGACTTCGGGAACACGTGGTCGTCCATCACGGGCGACCTGCCGGCCAACCGTGTGATTCACGCGGTGCATGAGGATCCGAAGAACCCGAACCTGATTTACGTCGGAACCGAGCACGGCCTCTACCTCTCGAGCAACGGAGGCCAGCACTGGATCGCGATGACGGCCAATCTGCCGCATGTGCCCGTCAATGATTTCGTGATTCATCCGCGCGACAACGATCTGATCCTCGCAACGCACGGACGCGGCGTCTGGATCCTGGACGACATCACGTCGCTCCAGGAACTGACGCCCCAGGTACTGACCGAGCCGGCGCATCTCTTCGCGCCGCGCGCCACCGCCGAGATTCGCTATTTCAATCCGCAGGCGCACACCGGCGACATGATCTTCCGCGGGACGAATCCTCCCGCGGGCGCACTGATCGACTACTACCTCCAGAGCGATCCCGGAGCGGATCTCGCGATGACAATCCTCGATGCCGCCGGAAAGACGGTGGCCACACTGAAGGCCACTCACGCGACAGGCATCAACCGCATCGTCTGGAACCTGAGGTACGAGTCGCTGCCGGCGCCTCCGCCAGACGAGGAATCGCAGGGCCGGTCGAACCCGATCCCCGGACCATTCGTGATGCCCGGCGAGTACACGGTGCGCCTCACCGCAGGCGGCAGGACACTCGATCAGAAACTGCAGGTCGACGAGGATCCACGCATCCAAGTGTCAGCAGCCGAACGGCAGCAGTGGACGAATGCGCTGATGGGCATCGCCGACACGTACCGCGGCACGGTCGCCGTGGTGGAGGAATTGAGCAAGCCGGACGCGCCGCCTGAAAGTCGGCGGGTCGCGCGCGAACTGCAGTTGCGTGTTGTGTCGCTGTATCGTGCGCTCGGCGACTCGACGGGCAGGCCGACCGGCGATCAACAGTCGCAGGCGCAGTTCTACCAGACAGAGCTGGAATCTCTCCGTCAGCGGGTCCGCCGATGACTGGCGATGGGCGCGGCAGCCTTGGTCGGAGGAGCGCGAGCGCGTTCGTCGGGTATCCGGACGGCACACCGTGAGGACCATCGTCGCGATCGGCGACTCGACGACCGCCGGCACACCAGGTTTTGCGTCGCCGCTCGAAGCGCCGCCGGACGGCGCGGGCGACGTCGAGAGCCAGTACGCCTACTGGCTGATGCAGATACACGCCGATTGGCGTGTCCTCAATCGCGGCGTGAACGGCGAGCGCAGCGATCAGATTCGCGCACGGTTCACTCGCGACGTGCTCGACGCGACGCCGGACGCGGTGGTGATCCTCGCGGGCGTCAACGACATCTATCAAGGGCGGGCGGCAGCCTCGGTCGAGCGCGAGCTCGCCGCGATGTACGCGGCGGCAGCTGGTGCGCACGTGCCCGTGGTCGCTGCGACGATCCTGCCGTTCGACACGGCGACGCCTGAACAGAACACGCAGATGTATGCGGTCAACGCGTGGATCGTCACGCATGCGGCTTCACACGGCCTGGTGTGCTGCGACACCCGCGCCGGCGTCGCCGCGCCGGGCACCGCCGATCGCCTCGTGTCCTCGCCGGATCACCTGCACCCGTCCCCGGACGGCTACAGACTGATGGCGCTGGTCATCGAACCGGCTGTCAAACGGGCGCTAGAGAAGGCACACCCGTTGCTATAAGCTGGAGACATGCCCTCACTGAAACGTCTCGCGGGCGCACTGGTCCTCGCCTGCGCGGCGTCGGTGGCCGCCATCGGCCAGCAGCCCTCGAGCCAGGACCCGGCGCGCCAGCAACCCGCGACCACGCAGCCGCAGGCCACCTTCAAGGCCGGCACCCAGGTCGTGTCGCTCTTCGTCACCGTCGCGGACGCGCAAAAGCGTCTGGTGCCGGATCTCACGAAAGACGACTTCGAAGTGTTCGACAACGAGAAGCCGCAGCCGCTGATCTTCTTCCAGAACGAAACGCAGCCGATCACCGTCGTCGTGATGCTCGACACGAGCGCCAGCATGACCGGCAGCATCGAGCTGCTCCGTCAGGCAGCCGAGCAGTTCCTGATTCGGCTTCTGCCGGACGACAAGGGGCGCGTCGGCGCGTTCAACGACAAGATCCAATTCAGCTCGCGGTTCACGAGCGATCGCGACGAGCTGGTGAGCGACGTCAAGGATCTCGATTATGGGAACGGCACGAAGCTGTGGGACGCGGTTGGTGCGAGCCTGGACGAGTTGAAGGGGATCGAAGGCCGGCGGGTCGTGCTCGTGTTCACCGACGGCGACGACACCGAAAGCCACACGCGGCTCGGTACGGTGATCGATCGCGCGCGGGCGGACGAGGTGATGATCTACGCCATCGGGCTGGAGAGCAACTACTTCAACGGCGAGCACATGGTGCGGAGCAAGCCGGACAGCGGCCTGCGTAAGATTGCCGACGAAACCGGCGGCGGCTACTTCGAGTTGAAGAAGACCGCGGAGCTCGCGCCGACGTTCTCGCGCGTCGCACAGGAGCTCCACAGCCAATACGTGCTCGGATTCACGCCGACCGCGCTCGACGGCAAGGTCCACAAGCTGGCAGTCCGCGTGAAGCAGGCGGGGATGACGGCCCGTGCGCGCCGCAGTTACCTGGCGGTGAGCGACCGGACCAGCGAGCGGTAGACTTACACGAAGAGCGTGGCCACGATCGTCACCGCGAGCAACGCTCCGACCACCCATTCCGCCGACGCCGAAAAGCTCCAGTCCCGCATGTTCGAACTCCTTGTTTCCTACACACCCTTAGACGCACGACGACGCGCAAAGGTTTAACGTAGACAGATGACGACACTTTCCGAACAGGAATTCCGCGTGAAGAGCGACGAAGCGCTCGAAACCGCACGCCGTGCGCTCAGTCCGCTGGCGGACGAGGCGGGCTTCGAAATCGAGCTGCAGAACGGGGTGATGAACCTCGAATTCGAGGAGCCGATCGAAGCCAAGTTCGTTGTCTCCCCGAATGCGCCGGTGCGGCAAATCTGGGTATCGGCGATGTCGAGAAGCTATAAACTCGCCTGGGCGCCCGAGAGCGGCGCGTTCGCGCTCGACGGCGAGCCGCTGCCAGTGCTGCTCGAACGGCTTGCGCGGCAGTTCCTGGCACAGGACTAAGACGATGATGAAAACACTGCTCGCGATTGCGACCACGCTGCTGCTATTCGTGTCCTCATCGGCGCAGACACCCGGAACAGCGGCGGACAAGCCGTTGCCCGGCGATCGGCCCGCGGCGAATCCGCATTCGACGCGGTCGGTCGTCCTGGGGCGCAACGGCATGATCGCGACGAGCCAGCCGCTGGCATCCGCGGCGGGTCTCAAGGTGCTCCAGGAAGGGGGCAACGCGATCGACGCCGCGATCACCGCCGCCGCCGTTCTCTCGGTCGTGGAGCCGACGATGAACGGGATCGGCGGCGACCTGTTCGCGATGGTGTACGACGCGAAGACGAAGAAGCTGCGCGCGCTGAACGCCAGCGGACACTCCGGCTATGCCGCAACGCCGGAGGCATTCGCCGCCCATGGCCTGAAGCGCGTGCCGAACTCCGGCGTCTATTCGGTGGTGGTCCCGGGGGTGGTGGACGGCTGGTCCACGCTGCTGACGACGTTCGGCACCATCCCGCTCTCGCGCGCGCTGACGCCGGCGATCGGGTATGCGAAGAACGGCTACGCCGTCTCGGAGATCATCAGCAACGACTGGCAGGCGTCCGAGCGGAAGCTCGCCGCCGATCCCGCGGCGGCCTCGACATTCCTCCCCGGCGGTCATGCCCCGAAGCCGGGCGAGATTTTCACGAATCCCCGGCTGGCCGCGTCGCTCGAAGCGATCGCCGCAGGCGGACGCGATGCGTTCTACAAGGGACCGATCGCCGCGGCCATCGCCGCCGACATGAAGCGGCGCGATGGTTTTCTCACGGCGCGCGATTTCGCGGATCACAAATCGGACTGGGTCGATCCGATCACCACGAACTACCGCGGATACGACGTATACGAGATGCCGCCGAACTCGCAGGGATTCGTGGCCCTCGAGATCATGAACCTGCTCGAAGGATTCGACCTCAAGGCGCTCGGACACAATTCCGATGCGTATCTGCACCTGCTCGTGGAAGCCAAGCGCATTGCGTTCGCCGACCGTGCCGCGTACCTGGCCGATCCCGGATCCGTGCCGTCTGCCGTGCTGAAGACCCTGATCTCGAAGGAGTACGCCGCCACGCGACGCAAGGAGATCAATCCCGATCGCACGGCTGACGAATACAAGCCGGGCGCGATCGGCGCCGGCGGATCGACGGCGCCCGATCAGGATCTCGATTTCACCGGTCACGACCGCGGCGACACGATCTACATGACGGTCGCCGACGGACAGGGCAACGTCGTCTCGCTGATTCAGTCGCTCTTCAGCGACTTCGGATCGGGCATCGTCGCCGGCGACACCGGCATCGTGCTGCACAATCGCGGGGCGGGTTTCAACCTGACGCCCGGTCATCCCAACGAAGTTGGGCCGCACAAACGGCCGCTGCACACGCTGGTGCCGGCGTTCGTGATGAAGGACGGGAAGCCGTGGCTGTCGTTCGGGGTGATGGGGGGCGACCATCAGGCGCAGGGGCATGCCCAGGTGCTGGCGAACCTGATCGATTTCGGGATGAACATCCAGGAGGCGGGCGAAGCGGCGCGCATCAATCACGGCGGCGCCGGCCTGCAGGTCGAGAGCGCGATCTCTGCCGCCGCACGCGAAGGGCTGATGCGGCGCGGCCACAAAGTCGTCGATGCGCGCGGCGCATTCGGCGGATTCCAAGGCATCCTGATCGATCCGCGGACCGGCGTCCTGATGGGTGGATCCGATCCGCGCAAGGACGGGCTGGCGATCGGATTCTGAGCCCCGAGCCCTGAGCCCTGAGCCCTGAGCCCAGAGCCCAGAGCCCCGAACCCTGAGCCCCGAACCCCGAGCCCCGAGCCCTTGAAAGCTCAGCCCTAGATACGGAACCCGCCGCGCAGCGGATCGTCGTCGTCGACGAGAAACGTATGCTCGCCGGTGATCCACGCGGAGCCTTCGATTTCTGGCACGATCGCCTCGTGGTCGCCGACGATCGTGCGGCTGCTCACCCGTCCATGGAAGCGGGTGCCGATCAGGCTTTCGTGCACGAACGGCTTGTCGGTTCCGAGCAGACCCATCGCGTCGACAACGGCCATCACGGCGGCCGTGCCGGTGCCGCACGGCGATCGATCGACTTCCGCGTCGGCGAAGATCGTGACGTTGCGCAGGTCGGCGCTCTCGTCGCTCGGCGGCCCCGTGAAAATCGTCCCGTAGATGCCGTGCAGCCCGGGATCGAGCGGATGCGCGACTGTCCGCACCGCCTCGACCGCGTGCTTGATCTCCATGCCGACGCGCCGCAGCTCGGGCAGATGCGCGGCGTCGATCGGCAGGCCGACGGCTTCGGAGTCCACGATAGCGTAGAACGCGCCGCCGAACGCGACATCCACGCGGACGCTGCGAGCAGCCAGCTTCACGGTGAGCCCGCCGTGGAGGACGAATGACGGCACGTTGACGAAGGCGACGCTCTCCACGCGCACAGTCGCGCCTGCGTCGGTTCCCGCCGCTCCTGGAGTTCCGGCTCCGATCCTTGCCCTCGCCCGAACGGTACCCGCCGGCGCATCGTAGACGACCGTCGCGCCATCGCCGCCGGGCATCAAGAGGCCGCGCTCCAACGCCATCGTCGTCACCGCGATGATGCCGTGGCCGCACATCGTGCTGTAGCCTTCGTTGTGCATGAAGAGCACGCCGGCGTGCGAGCCCGGCGACACCGGCTCCGTGAGAATCGCACCGTACATGTCCGCGTGCCCGCGCGGCTCGAGCATCAGCGCGCGGCGCAGGTGGTCGGCGTGCCTCTTCACCCACTCGCGCTTCTCGAGCATCGTCTTGCCATGCGGCGTTGGAAAGCCGTCCACGATGAGGCGCAGGGGCTCGCCCGCGGCGTGGGCGTCGAGGGTTTTGAGATGAATCATGATTTCAGGTTTCCAGGTTCCCTGGCCCTTTCGCCGAGACACTCTATAATCGCAGAACCAGCCCGAACCCGGGAACCCGGTGAAAGCCTTCTACTCCGACCTGTTCGTGCTTCCGCTGCCTGAGACGCATCGATTCCCGATGGCGAAGTACCGGCTGCTGCGCGAGCGACTGACGGACGAGCACATTCTCGACTCCCGCGATCTGCATGTCCCTGACGCGGCGGCGTGGGACGATCTGCGGCTGGTGCACTCACCCGAGTACGTCGATCAGGTCACCGCCGGCGCTCTCCCTGCCGAGGTCCAGCGGCGGATCGGCTTCCCGTGGTCGCCCGAGTTGGTCGAGCGATCGCGGCGATCAGTGGGAGCCACGATCGCGGCCGCCCGGGAAGCGCTCCGCGCAGCACGCCAGGATGGCTGCGGCGCGTCGGCGAATCTGGCTGGCGGAACGCATCACGCCTTCGTCGATCGCGGCGAGGGCTACTGCGTGTTCAACGACGTCGCCGTCGCGGCGCGCGTGCTGCAGAGGGACGGTCTCATCCGGCGGGCAGCAGTCGTCGACTGCGACGTGCACCAGGGAAACGGCACAGCCGCGATCTTCCGCGAGGATCCATCCGTCTTCACGTTCTCCATCCACGGTGCCAATAACTTCCCGTTTCGAAAAGAGGCGAGCGACCTCGACGTCGCCTTCGCTGACGGGACGGGCGACGAACCCTATCTCGCGGCGCTGGCGTGGCAGCTTCCCCGGCTGCTCGCGGCGCAGCAGCCGGACATCGTGTTCTACCTCGCCGGCGCCGATCCGTACGAAGGCGATCGGCTCGGACGGCTGAAGCTCACGACCGAGGGCCTGCGCACGCGCGATCGCATCGTGTTCGACGAATGCCGCGGGCGCCACCTCCCTGTGGTGATTACCATGAGCGGAGGCTACGCCAACGACATCGACGCCATCGTCGCGATCCATCTGAACACCGTTATGCAGGCATGCGCGACATTCGAACCTCGACTCGCCAGCACCGAACCGATCGATCGTGCATCGCTCTTCCAATCTGAAATCTGAAATCTGAAATCTTTATGTCCTTTATCCTCCTCACCGAAGCCGACGTCAAAGCCGTGCTGACCATGGACGACCTCATCGAGACCATGGCGTGCGCGCTGAAAGCGTTTTCGAGCGCGCGCGTTGAACAGCCGGTGCGCTCCATCATCTCCGTGTCGGGCAACGACGCGTTTTTCGGCACCATGCCTGCGTTCGTCCGCGGCGGCAACGGGGACGCCCGCGCGGCGAGCCCCTCCGCGGGCCCGCATCAGGACGGCGACACACGAGCGGCGCTCGGGGCAAAGCTGGTGACCGTCTTCGGCGGGAACGCCGCGAAGGGACTCCACACGCATCTCGCCTCGATCGTGCTGCTGGATCCGGACACCGGCGCGCTCGTGGCGCTGCTCGACGGCCGCTTCATCACCGAAGCGCGCACCGCCGCGGTGTCTGCGGTGTCGTCGCGGCTGCTCGCGCGCAAAACCGCCGGTTCGCTGGCGATCATCGGCACCGGCGTGCAAGCGCGGAGCCATCTGCAGGCGCTGGGACGCGTCCATCACCTTCGGCAAGTCACTGTGTGGAGCCCGAACAGCGAGCGGCGCGATCGCTTCGTTGCCGAGTCGGCGGGCGCGCCCTGCCCCGTCAAGGCGGTCGCGCACGCGGGGGAGGCGGTCGTCGGCGCAGACCTGATCGTGCTCGCCACGTCCTCGCCCACGCCCGTCATCGACAACGGCTGGGTGAAGCCGGGCGCACACGTGATGTCGGTCGGCGCGTGCCGCCCCACTCAGCGCGAGATGGATCCCGCGCTCACGGCGCGTGCGCGCCTATTCGTGGATTCGCGCGAGGCCGCGCTCGTGGAAGCCGGCGACGTGGTCATGGGGATTGGCGAGGGGCGCTTCGGCGTCGATCACATCGTCGCGGAAATCGGCGAGGTCGCGGATGGGGCCCCCGGACGCCGCAGCGAGACGGAGGTGACGATCTTCAAGTCGCTGGGGATGGCCGTCGAGGATGTGACGGCGGCCGATCTCGCGTATCGGCGCGCCGTCGAGCGGGGTATCGGTCGGCAGCTCACGCTTTAGCGATCAGCGTCCTGCGGCGAGATCTTTCTCCTGGTCGTCCATCCATTTCTGAAAATCGGCCGCGCTCTGCACGGTGACAAACCCGCGCATCCGGAAGTGGCCGAGGCCGCACAGCTGCGAGCAGGTGATCTCGTAGTCGCCGACGCGGTTGGGGACGAACCAGACCGGAATCTGCATGCCGGGGATGGCGTCCTGCTTCACCCGCATCTCGTACAGGCCGAAGCTGTGGATGACGTCCTTGCTCGACAGGTGGACGAGCACAGGACGATCGACCGGTAGATTGAGCTGATTGATGGTCGTGATGTCGTCTTTCGCGTTCGGATCGGTGCGGTCGAGCCCGAGCGGGTTGTCGGCCGAGACGAGCTTGATGCTCGTCCGTCCGAACTTGCCGTCGGGGCCGGGATAGTGGACGTTCCACGCGAACTGCTCGCCGACGACGTGGACGACGGTGGCGGTGTTCTCTGGCGGCAGCTGCTTGACGCGCAGCGCCCACGCTGGAATCGCGTAACCGATCAGCAGGATCACTTCGACGAGCGCAACGGCGATCTCGGTGCTTTTCGCGATCTTGCCCTTGGCGCCGACGTAGCTCGCCTTGGGGTTGGCGCCCCGGCGGAACCGCACCAGCACGAAGAGAAAGAACGTGCCCCAACCGACGAACAGCACGAGCATCAGCCAGTGCACCAGCACGATCATGTGGTCGATGTCGGCGGCGTGCGTCGACGCTTCGACCGGGAGCCCCAACCAGTTCAGCATCACGCGGTCCCCTCCTGCGGGTCCGTCCCGAGTACGTACGATCCGGCGCCGGCCGGACGAGTCGGCGATCCGGCCGCGGGCGGCGCGTCAGCCACGAGCCTGGCGCGGCGCATCAGGTAGACGAAAAAGGCCGCAAAGCCGCTGAGCACGAGTGCAAGCAGGCCGAGCATCACGAACACACCCATGTTGACGGCCCACGCCATCGGCGAATCGCTCTGACCGAAGCACACCGGACACGCCAGAGCGGCGCGCGGAGCAGCAAGGATTCCGAGGGTATACAGCGCTCTCTTCACTTTTGCCCTTCTCACTTTTGCTGTTCTAACTTCTACCTTTTACTTCTGCCTTTTTACTTCTGCCTTCTGCCTTCTAACTTTCTAAGTTCTCAACACCCTCGTCTTGCTCCGAAACGCCGCGAAATAGGCCACGAGCGCGGCGCCCGCCCCGACGCACAGCACGGCGGCGACGAGATAGCTGATCTGGTGTCCC
>DATATJ010000260.1:0-1822 GCA_036268855.1 Vicinamibacterales bacterium | reverse complement strand
CTCCACCATGTCGAGTCCGACCGCCTCCGCCAGACGGTCGGCGTGCGCGATGCGGCGTTGGACGCCATGGACCGAGACACCGGGGCCGCCGTGGCGATCGGCTCTCTCATAGAGGGCGTTGACGCCGAACGACACGCAATGCGCCAGCAGCGTGGTTCGGCTGGTATCGTCAAGGGCGGCGAGCCAGTCCCAGAGTGCAGCCTCTTCCTTGGGCAGGTCTGCCTTCCAGGCGTCGTGCCGTTCCGCGACAGCCTTGGCGGAGGAGCTGTCCTTCAAGTCCGCTGGCTGGATCGAGAAGAACACCTGCCGCACCGTGGCTTCCAAGCAGGCGCCCGACGCGCTGTGCTGGAATGTGTCTAGGCAGAGCTTGTGCAGCAACGCCGTCATCGCGACATGCGGGTTGTTCGCCACTGCATCGCGCAGCGCCAGCGTCCGATACGCGGTCAGCTCGCTGAGGAGCCGGTCGGGCAGCGGCTTGATGGCATCGTCCTCATCTTCCTCCGGCTCGGCTTGGCCACCGATGCTGATGACGGCGCGCTGCACGGCGGACGACGACAGTCCATCGCCTTCACCCGCATCGTGATCGGCTTCCGCATCGCCATCCACAGTGACGGGCGCTTCGTCTTGGGGCCGGACATAGCCGCGATCAACGGAAAGGCTGCCGTCCGCGTCGATGCTGACGAACACGCCGGCACGGGCGATCTCGGCCGGGTCGTAGCTGACCGGACGATCGTCGAAGGCGGCGAGCGCCGTCTCGATTTCGCCGAGGCGCACGTCCACCTCATCGGGCAGTTCGTCGGCGTTCTCGTATTCGGCCTCAAGCTTGGCCTGCTCGGCGTTCAACGCGTCGATCGTCGCCTGCTCCTCGGCCGTGAGATCCGTCGGCGTGCCTTCGAGTTCACGCAGATGGTGGGTGTGGCCATAGGGGAAGTCGACGTCGACTTCGATCCACTTCCAGCCCTCGGCGGCGATCGTCTCCGCTTCGGCCTTCAGCTTCTCCGCGACCAAGCCGTCGAGCAATCCGACGTTTTCCAGCCAGCCGCCATCGTCCTGCTGGAAAAGATCGCGCATGACGGCGCCGCCCGCCTGCTCATAGGCATCGAAGCCGACGAACAGCGCGCGTTTGTCGGAGGCCCGAATGGTGCGTTCCGTCAACATGCGGCGGATCTGATACGGCTCCTTGCTGTAGGAGCCCTGGATCGCGTCCCAGACCTGCTCCTGGCGCGCGTGATCGGCCGTCACGGTAAACGCCATGAGATGTTCGAGCGACATGCCGTCCTCGGCGTAGATGTCGAGCAGTTTTTCCGAAACGGCGGCGAGGCGCAGCCGCTGTTTCACCACGTTCACTCCGACGAAGAACGCGGCGGCGATCTCCTCCTCGGACTGGCCCTTCTCACGCAACGCCTGGAAGGCGTGGAACTGGTCGAGGGGATGAAGCGCAACGCGCTGGACATTTTCGGCGAGGGAATCTTCCTCCGCCGAAATGTCGGTGCTTGGGTCGCGCACGACGCAGGGCACCGGCGCGGTCTTGGCGAGACGCTTCTGTTTGACGAGATGCTGCAGCGCCCGGTAGCGACGTCCGCCGGCCGGGATCTCGAACATGCCGGTTTCGGCGCCCTCGGCATCGAGCACCGGACGGACGCTGAGACTTTGCAGGAGTGTGCGCCGGGCGATGTCCTCGGCCAGCTCCTCGATCGAGACGCCGGCCTTCACGCGCCGGACGTTCGACTGGGACAGAACAAGCTTGTTGAAGGGAATGTCGCGCGACGACGACAGGGTGATCTTCTGAACAGTAGTGGCCATCGGGATGGTCTCCGCGACG
>DATATJ010000259.1:0-5085 GCA_036268855.1 Vicinamibacterales bacterium | reverse complement strand
CGTCAACGAGCAGAGCAGCGACCCGACGAGCGCGAACGCCATCGTGTCGGCCATCGGCCGGAACAAGCGGCCCGACGGCCCGGTCAAGACGTAAATCGGCAGGTACGCGGCGATGATCACCGCGATCGCGTAGAAGATCGGCCGCTCCACGTCTTTGGCGGCGGCGCGGATCACGGTCGTGAGGTCGTATTTCTGGTCGTGGCGCGTCGCCAGCTCGCGGAAGATGTTCTCCACCATGACGACCGCGCCGTCCACGATCATGCCGAAGTCGATCGCGCCGATCGACAGCAGGTTGGCGGGAATGTGCGCCCAATCGAGGCAGATGAACGAGAACAGGAGCGCGAACGGAATCGTGACGGCGACAATCAGCGCCGTCCGGACACTGAACAGGAAGATGCCGAGGATCACGAGCACGAGCAGCATGCCGCGCACGAGGTTGCGCTCGACCGTCTTCGTCGTCTCCTGAATGAGATCGGTGCGGTCGTAGTACGGCACGATCTTCACGTCGGGCGGCATCACCGTCTTGTTCAGCGTGTCGGTGAGCTCCCGGACCTTCTTGAGAATCACCTGCGCCTGCTCGCCGACGCGCATCAGGATCACGCCCTCGACGGCGTCGTCCTGCTTCATGTACCCGAACTGTCCCAGACGCGGCGCGTGGCCGATGGCGACATTGCCGATGTCGCGGACCGACACGGGAATGCCCGCGTGGCTGGCGATGACGATGTTGCCGATGTCCTGGAGCGACTTCACCTGTCCGAGGCCGCGCACGTAGTAGAACTGCCCGCCCTGGGAGTAGAACCCCCCGCCGGCATTCGCGTTGTTGCCCGACAACTGCTGCACGATTTGCGGAACGGAGACGCCGTAGGAGGCCAGCAGGTTGGGATTGATCTGCACCTGGTACTGCATCGTCTCGCCGCCGAGGCTGGAATCGTCGGCCACGCCCTGGATGGCGCGGTAGCGCCGCTCCAGCACCCAGTCCTCGAGGATCTTCAGCTCCTGCGCGGAGCGATCCGGGCTTTGCAGGACGTATCGGTAAATCAGGCCGCTCGGACTGAACAGCGGCGACATGCCCGGCGTCACCCCGCTCGGCATTTCGGCGTCGGCCAGCCGCTCGAACGCCTGCTCGCGCGCGAAGTACGGATCGGTGCCGTACAGGAAGTTCATCGTCACCGACGACAGGCCGTAGAGCGAGATCGACCGGAGCGCGTCGAGGCGAGGAATCCCGTTCATCTCCACTTCGAGCGGAATCGTGATCAGCCGCTCCACCTCCTCGGCGGCGTGGCCCGGCCATTGCGTCACGATCTGCACGTTCGGCGGCGAGAGATCCGGATACGCGTCGATCGGCAGGTTCTGGAACGACAGGATGCCCCAGATCGCCAGGCACACCATCGCGACGATCACGATGAAGCGCTGTGACAGGGCGAACGAGACGAGGCGGTTAATCATGATCTGATTACTGGTAGCTGTTCGCGAACTGCAGAAACACGCTGCCTTGCGACACGACGGGCGTTCCCTCCTGCAGGCCGTCCACGATCTGCGTGTCGTCGCCCTGCTGGCCGCCGATCTTCACGAGCCGCTGCGCGAACTTCCCCGTCTCCACCTGCACGTAGACGAACGGGAAATTCTGCTCGTTGTAGAGCACGGCGGCGGTCGGCACCACCAGCACGTCCTGCGTCGTCTTGTCGTGAATGGTGATGTCGACGAAGAGATCCTTCTTCAACAGCCCGTCGGGATTCTGTGTGACGATGCGAACGGGCGTGGTTCGCGTGGCCGGATCGAGCATGTCGCCGACGTAGGAGATGACGCCCTGGAACGTCTGCGGGAACGACGAGTTGCGCTCGTCCACCTTGTCGCCGACGTGGACCAGACGCAGATCCTTGTCGTAGACGTGGCCCTGCACCCACACGGTAGCCGTGTTGCTGATCACGAAGGCCGCCGTTGTCCCGGCCTGGATGAACTGGCCGGGCAGCACCATCTTCTGGACGACCGTTCCCGGCAGCGGCGCGCGCATCACGAGCTCCGGCTTGATGCCGACGTTCTGCTGCTCCGCCTCGGTGATTTCGGTCTGGCGGACGCCGAAAATCTTGAGTGTCTGCAGCGCAGTCTGGAGATCGGTCGCCGCGTCGTTGTAATCGGCCTCCGCCGACTCGAGGTCCCGCTGGGCCAGCGCCTTGTGCGCGAACAGATCCTTGCTGCGATCCAGCGAGTGCTGGGCGAGATCGAAGCGGTTCTTCGCCTTGCGGTACGTCGCGATCGCATTGGTGATGTCGGCGCTCGCCACGTAGAGCAGCGGATCGCCGACCTTCACGCGCGTGCCGGTGTCGGCGACGATGCGCGTGATGGGGCCGCTCACCTGCGTGATCGCCTGGGTCGTGTGGTCGTTGTCCCAGTCCACGGTGCCCGTCGTGCGGACCACCGCCGACCAGGTCGTCTTGCGGACGGGCGCGATCTTCAGCTGCGGCAGCTGCTCCGACGGCACGGTGAAATAACCGGCGTCCGTCGTGCTCTTGACCGCCGGCGGCGTCGTGACCGGCGCGGCGGCCGCGGCCTTCGAGCCCGCCGCATTGGACGCCGGCGGTGGCGCCGCGCCGCCGCCGCACGCCCACAGCGTCGTCGCGGTGCCGATGGCGAGTACGACCCTTCTCATTGCATCACCTGTTTTCCGACCACGAGGTTCACTTGCTGCACGCTGGTCATGTACGCCGCCAGCGCCTGGCGATATGCCAGCTGCGTGCTGCGGTACGTGCGCTCGGCGTCCAGCAGATCGAGCAGCGTGCCGCTGCCGTGCTGGTAGACATACGTCGTGATATCGAGCGACTGCTTCGCCTGTTCGAGATAGCCGGTCTGGTACAGGGACAGCACCCGCTCGCTCGCCTGCAGCCCGGCGAATGCGGTCTGGACGTCGGTCTGGACCGTGCTGACCGCCTGCGCGCGCAGCTCCTCGGCCTGCGTGACGGCGACTTTGCTGTGCGCGATGTTGCCCTGGTTGCGATCGTGAATGGGAATGTCCACGCCGATGCTGAAGCCAACGGCATTGAGCGGCCCGGCGCGGTCGTACTCCACGCCGCCCGTGATGTCGCGCGCGCGATTGCTGTAAGCGAGCGACTGCGTGTCCTGCGCCAGCTTCACGCTGCTCTGGGCCGCGAGCAGGTCCGGCCGCGACGCCAGCGCGTCGCGCATCAGGTCCTCCAGCGTGACGGTCTGCTTGGCGTACGCGAGGTCGCCTTCCACATCGAAGGAGTCTGCGACGGACTCGAAGCCGACGTTCTGCCGCAGCCCCGCCTTCGCCTGCACGAGCGCCACGTCGGCGGCCGAGGCGTCCTGCTGGAACTGCAGCATCTGCAGCGAGATCTTGTAGAAGTCGGCCTCCGCCAGGTCGCCCGCACGCAGCCGCTCCTTGTTCACGTCGAGGACGTTCTGGAAGTTCTTGACGTCCTCCTGCGCGAGATCGAGCGTGGACTTTGCGAGCAGCACGTTGATGAACGCCTGCTCGGTGTTGAAGCGCAGCTGGCGTTCGGCGTCCACGGCCGTTTTCGCAGCCACGTCGGTGCTGTCCTCGGCGACGATCGTGCGGTTCTTCCGCTTGCCGCCGCGCTCGAACAGGTACGTGAACGACTCGACGAAATTCTGGTTGTTGAGAAAGTTGTCCGTGTTGAACAGCTCGCTCGGCGCAAACAGCGGAAAGTTCTCGTTGGTGGACGTGAGCACGGGATTGGGCTTGAGGGCGGCCGTCACCTCGTCGGCCCTCGACAGATCGACGTTCAGCCGCTGCGCCCGCAGCGCATGGTTGTGCTCGAGCGCGAGCCGGACGGCGTCGGCCATGGTGATGCGCACCGCCTGCGCCTGGGCCGGCGGCGCCGCCGGCGTCTGCGCGGAGGCCGCCATCGGAACGGCCAGCGACACGAAGAGAGCGCCGCGACCGACGAAGGACCTTACGGGCATCGAGTCGTACTCCTTGAACGTACACGCATCGTTCGGCCGCGCCCGACCCCCGGACGGATGACGAACGCTCCACGCTCGCGCGCGAAGACCTGACTGTGGCTGAAATGTCGGGACAAGCCCCTACGCCTCGCTCAGAAGCGGGGCACGGAGCTCAGGCGATCAGGCGTGAACGGGTGGAGACCGGCCGGTGGATTTGACCTGGAGCAGGACGCCGGCGGAGGTGACGACGAAGGCGACGGCGCGGCCGGCGTCGGCGAGCCGACAATTGCCGAAGACCGCGGGCGTGTGCGGATCAGCCCCGAGCTGACTCGCCGTACACGACGTGCAGTGCTGCGGCGTCTTCAGCTCGCAGCTGAGATCGTGGTGCTCGAACGGCGCCGTCACCAGGAAGAGGGCGTAGAGGGCGACGCCGATGAATCGCAGGGATCGCCATCGGCGATCACCAGCTCTGCCTAGCATGCGTCCTGATGATACGCGCATCATGGGCGGGGCATCAAGCGACGAGCTGGCGGCTGACGTCTGTCAGAGCGTCGAGCCCGTACACGTCGCGCGCGAGCTGCACCACGTCAGTGCGCGCCAAACGGGGAAACCGCGTGCCGATTTCGGCCAGGTACGCGGCCTCCTGCGCCTTGCGCGCGGTATAGAACGCGCCGGTCAGCCCTTCGGGCAGGATCCGGTTGACGATCAGCGCGCCCACGTCCACGCCCGTGTCGCTCAGCAGGTCTGCCGCGCGGGCGGTCTCTTCGATCGCCAGCCGCTCGGGGATCGTCACCAGCGCGAACGAGGTCCGGGCCCGGTCGGTGACGCGGTCGCGGAGCGTCACCAGCCGCTCGTGCCGCCGCTCCAAAGCCGTCAGGATGGGATCCGCGGCGATCGGGGTGGCCGACGAGTCGCCGCTGCCGCTGTCGATCTCGAGAAGCGCCCGGCGGTGCTTCACGAGCGCCTGAATCCATGTGGTCATGGCGTCGGGCATCCGCAGCAGCTGCAGGGTGTGGCCGGTGGGCGCGGTGTCGAACACAATCAGGTCGTAGCTGCCAGCGTGCGTGCCGTGCTGGACGATCAGATCGATCATCCGATCCAGCAGCGCCACCTCGGACAGACCGGGCGACGCCGCCGCCATGTCGATCTGCCGGTGGGCCTGGC
>DATATJ010000258.1:0-15039 GCA_036268855.1 Vicinamibacterales bacterium | reverse complement strand
GTCGGTGATGTTCTTGACAACGCCCTTGAGGACCTTCCCCTCGGCCAGCGTCTCCAGCGTGTGCTTCTTCTTCTCGGCGTTCTCTTCCTCGAGCAGCGCCTTGCGCGAGAGCACGATGTTGCCGCGCTTCTTGTTCACCTTAATCACGCGCATGCGCAGTTCCTGCCCGCGCAGCGCATCGAGATTGCGAACCGGGCGCACGTCGATCTGCGATCCGGGGAGGAACGCGCGGACGCCGATGTCCACGGCGAGTCCGCCTTTGATGCGCTCGATCACGCGGCCGATGACGACCTTGCGCTCGGCATATGCCTTCTCGACCTCGTCCCAGATCTTCATCTTCTCGGCTTTTTCCCGAGACAGGACGACGTAGCCTTCGCGATCCTCGGTCCGCTCGAGCAGGACGTCGACGATGTCGCCGGCCTGCACGGTGATCTCGCCGTTCTCGTCGAGGAACTCGGCGACCTGGATGATGCCTTCTGATTTGTAACCGACGTCGACGATCACTTCGGACGCGGTGACCTTGAGAACCGTCCCCTTGACGACCTCGCCTTCCGCGATGTTCCGGAAGCTGCTATCGTAGGAATCGAGCAGCCGGGCGTATTCGTCCGGATCCATCTGCTCATCGTCTTCGCGCGGGAGTGCCTTGAGCCCTTTGTCGCGGTCGCCGCGCGATTCGCGGTCGATGGTCGCGGCGCCCGTTCCGCGCGCCGAACCGGGGGTGTTCTCGTCTTCTACGTTCGCCATGCCTTGCGCGTCCTCCTGTATCGATCGATTGCCGTCCTGGTGTTGCGGGCGCCGGCCCCCCGCAGATTCGGGAATCAGGGGACACGAGATACAGACCGGTGCGGCCTGCTCTACGGGTTTCGCTGATTTCCGATAAGCAACAGAGCGTACGACACTTATCGCCAAACTGTCAAGGTTCGAAAGGACGAGAGCTGATGGCCAGAAGAGCCAAAGGAAAGCCCGCCCGGCGTACTCGCCAGGCCGGATCGGGTCGATCCCGGACCGCAGCCGGTCGCTCGGGTAAACGCCCGAGCAAGAAGGCCGCACCGCGGGGAAAGGCCGCCAAAGCCTCCCGGCGGCCGAAGCCGGCCGCCAGAACCGGCAGTATCAAGAAAGCCTCAGCGAAGCGGCCGATCGCCAAGAAGGCGGTCATGAAGAAAGCTGTCGTGAAGAGGGCGGCCCCGCGCCAAGCCCCGCCCCGTAAGAGAACCAGCCCCGCCGGTCCCCCGCTTGCGAAAAACGCCGGAGCTCCCCCGAAGGCGCCCCGGCTCGACCGCGTGCGCCGGACGCTCGACGAAACCGTGCAGACGCCCCCATCGTCGCTCGACCTGGATCGGCGCGGATCCGCGGCACGGACCGGCCGCGCTGGTATGGCCGAGAGCCTCGACGATCATCGCGGCATGGCGACGGCCATCACGGCCGGCGACGCGGACGTAGACGTCGAGGACGCCTACTTCACCGGCGACGGCGCCCCGGGCGGCGACAATCCGGCCCCCGACGCAGAAGTGGTGGACGACATCGGCAAAGCGCTGGGCGTGCAGTACGAGGACAGCGAGGAGCTCAAGTCGAGCGACAAAATCGTCGAGCGCGACCGGCACCGCTGGGAAATGGACCCCGCTTCATCGGAAGACTATAAAGATAGAAAATAGCTCGAGAGAGGCTGGGGGCTCGAGGCTGGAGGCTAGCAAGCCAGCACAGTGTCCCAGCCTCTAGCCTCCAGCCTCTAGCCTCTTCTCCTCAACCACCCGCATCACCGCCGCGACGACTTCGTCGACGGTCTTTCCGGTGGTGTCGACGACCACGGCATCCGGCGCCGCGTACAACGGCGATGCATGACGCGTGCGATCGAGCTCGTCGCGCTGGGTGAGCAGCGTCGCCACGTCGGCGACGGCGGTGGGACCACCGGAATGCGCCGGGTCGGCCGCGCGGCGGCGTGCGCGCTCGTCGGGCGACGCATCGAGGTACACCTTGACGTCGGCCTGCGGAAAGACCACCGTCCCGATGTCGCGCCCCTCCATTACAATCGCGCCGTCGGCGCCAAGCTGACGCTGGCGCTCCACGAGCACCGCGCGGACCCGCGGCAGGCGCGCCACCGACGCCGCGGCACGATCGATCGCCGGCGTGCGAATCGCGCGCGTGATGTCCAGGCCGTCGAGCGCGACGCGCGCCGATGTGATCTCGATGCGCGACGCGCCCGCGAGCGCGGCCAGACTTCCCTCATCGTCTAGCGCCAGCCCGTCCTGCAGCGCCTTCCAGCCGATGGCCCGATACATCGCCCCGCTGTCCACGTGACGGTAATCGAGGCGATCCGCCACCGCGCGGGCGACAGTGCCCTTGCCGGCGCCGGACGGGCCGTCGATGGCGATGATCAGGCTTCGCATGACATTTCAGAGTTCAGAGTTCAGATTTCAGATTTCAGATTTAGAAGGTCACAGTTCGAAGTTCAAAAATCCAACAATTCAATCTGAAATCTTAACTCTGAAATCTGAAATCCGATTGTCCTGATGTACCATCCGCCGTGCGCGGTCGACGCCTTGTCGCTTTCCTCGTGATGGTCGCCGCGCTGGCAGCCGCGGCTCCTTTCGTCCGGCCTTTCGTCCGTGGCCTGTCGTTCGTTGTCCGCGCCGCCAACCTGGATGGCGCCGTGCGGCGCGCGGCGGATCTCGACACGCAGCAGACGAGCGAGCGCGGGATCGCGCTGCCGACGCCGCGTGGAACGCTGCGGGGACGGTTGTACGAGCCGGCGCACAACACACGGCGGACGGTGCTCCTCACGTCCGGTCTGCATCCAGCCGGAATCAACGAGCCGCGGCTCGTCGCCCTTGCGCGGCAGCTGGCGGCAAGCGGCGTCGCCGTACTCACACCAGACATTCCGGAGCTCGAGACATTTGCCATTACGCCGGCCATCACCGACACGATTGAGCAGGCCGCCCTCTGGCTGGCCGATCATGCCAACGCGCAGGCCGATGGGCGAGTCGGCCTGATCGGCATCAGCTTCAGCGGCGGCCTGTCGGTGATCGCGGCCGGGCGTCCAGCACTGCGCGACCGTGTCGCCTACGTGCTGTCGTTCGGCGGTCATGACGATCTGCCGCGCGTGCTGCGGTATCTCTGCACGGGATTCGAGACAGGGCCTGGACGATTGATGCCGGACGCGATCGGCGCCCAGACGCGGCCGGGCGTCGCGGCGGCCGTGTCGAGCGCCGCGCCGTCCGGTGCCGGCGAGCCGGGCGGATATCGCCGGCCGCACGACTACGGAGTCGCGGTGATTCTGCTCGGCGTCGCCGATCGCATCGTGCCGCCCGAGCAGGTCGAGCCGCTGCGAACCGGCGTGCG
Organism: Vicinamibacterales bacterium; assembly: GCA_036268855.1. GTDB lineage: Bacteria > Acidobacteriota > Vicinamibacteria > Vicinamibacterales > CAVVIG01 > DATATJ01. The sequence goes on along the minus strand of DATATJ010000258.1, from coordinate 11,703 downwards.
GCGCTTTCTCTGGGCCTCGCATCTCGACCGCGTGGACAAGCCGCAAGCCGACCGCGAGTTCGAGGCTCTCCGCGCGCTGGCGCGGCAGCTGCCGGAGCCGTCTGCCACGCTGCTCGGATACGTGAACGATCGCGACGTCGTGCACCTCGGCGCGCGGCTGCTGCCCTTCATCGGGTTCTACGGCACGGACGCGTCGCTCTCCCCGTCGAAATCGCCGATGCCGGACGCGCCGGTCTTCCTCCTGCACGGCCTCGACGACAACGTCATCCCTGCCGAGGAGTCAGAGTATCTCGCGGACGACTTGCGAGGGCACGCGCCCACGCGCCTGCTGCTGAGCGGGCTCATCTCGCACGCGGAAGCCGATCAACCCGTGCATGTGGAAGACGTGATGCGCCTCGCGTCCTTCTGGGCGGATCTGCTGGACCGTTAGAAGGCAGAAGGCAGAGAGCATCGTGGAACTAGCCTATAGTTGATGCGTGAGGCTCTGCGATCTCTCTCCTATGTTCGCGCACGGACGCCTCGCCTCATGATCGAGCGCCTGCAGAAAATCCTCTCGCAAGCGGGTGTCGCGTCGCGGCGCGCGGCGGAACAGCTGATGCTCGAAGGGCGCGTCACCGTCAACGGCGCCACCATTCGCGAGCTCGGGACGAAGGCCGACGTCACGCACGACGACATCCGCGTGGATGGCCGGCGCGTCAAAGCGGCCGAGCCGACACGGTACCTGCTCCTCAACAAGCCGCGCGGCTACATGACGACCCGGTCGGACCCGGAGCGCCGGCCGACCGTGATCGATCTGCTGCACGGCGTGCGCGAGTACGTGTATCCGGTCGGACGCCTCGACTTCGACTCCGAGGGGCTGCTGATCCTCACCAACGACGGCGACCTCGCCGCGCGGCTCACCCACCCGAGCCACGGCGTGCCGCGGGTGTACGAGGCGCGGGTGCTCGGCATCCCCGACCGGCACGACCTCGATCGCCTCCACCGAGGGATACCGATCGAAGGGCGCCGGACCGAGCCGGCCGAAATCGAAGTGATCGGAGAGAAAGGCGGACACGCCACGCTGCGCGTGACCATCCGCGAAGGACGCAATCGTCAGGTGCGCAAGATGTGCGAGTCGGTCGGCCATCCGGTCACCGAGCTGCGGCGCGTGGCAATCGGACCGATTCGGGATGCGCGGCTGAAGCCGGGCTCCTGGAGGGAACTGACGAGGGAGGAAGTGACGCGCCTGCGGAAGGCGGCCGCCCGCACGACGCCGCCGCGCAGCAACACCGACCGTTCAGAGCACAAGCATCACGTGCGCAAAGGACACCCAGAGAAGAGCCGGTAACCGGTCTCGGTGTGTTCTCAGTGCACCGACCCGCTCGGCTCATCATCGGGCGGCAGCTCGGCGTCGGGTTCGTCGAGCGGGAGCAGATCTTCGCTCGGGGCCCGTTCGACGAGAATCGGCGCCTCGAAGCCGAGCGCCTCCGCCATGTCCTCCACCTTCGGCAGATCGTTCAGATCGTTCAAGCCGAAGCGGATCAGGAACTCCTTCGTCGTCGCATACATGAACGGACGCCCGACAACCGGCTTGCGTCCCACGATCTTCACGAGATGCCGCTCGAGCAGCGTGTTGATCACGCCCGACGTGTTCACGCCGCGGATCTCGGTGATCTCGAGCGCGGTGACCGGTTGGCGATAGGCGATGACCGCGAGCGTCTCGAGCGCCTGCACCGACAACTTCTGCGAGGTGCGCTCGTGAAAGAGCCGGCGCACCCACTCGTGGAGATCCGGCCGCGTCACGATCTGGAACCCGCCCGCCACTTCGACCAGTTGCAGGCCGCCAGGGCGCTCGTAGTCCTGCTTCAGCTCGGCGAGCGCCGCCTGCACGTCTTCCTTCGGTTCCGAATCGAGCAGCTTGTAGATCGCCTTTGGCGTCAGCGGATCGGGCGACGCAAAGATCAGCGCTTCGAGAATCGCCTTCAGCTCGGCAGCCGGCCGGCGCGGCAACGGCTCGTCCGCCCCTTCCTTCCCTTCCTGCAGTCCTGGACTCCTGCCATCCGGCAATTCGTCGTGTTTCTCCTCGTCGTTCTCAGCCACGATGTGCCTCCGGGTCGCCAATCGGATGAGGCGCGTCGGCGGGCCGCGGGCGCTTGTAGACGCGAATCGGGCCGAAGCTGCCGGATTGGAAGACCCTGACCAATTTCAAACGGATCATTTCGAGCAGCGCAAGGAACGTCAAGATGAGGCCGCCGCGATCATTGACGTCGGCGAACAGGTCGTCGAAGCCGCAGGCCTGCGTTTCGGACAAGCGTTCGAGGAGCTGTTCGATTCGCACTTCCACCGGCACTTCTTCGGTCGGCAGGTACACTTTCGGCCGGTGCTTCGCGCGCTCGACGATCGCCTGAAACGCTGTCATCAGGCTGAAGAGATCGACCTCGATCTCCGGCTCGAGCTCGTCGCCTGCCAGCTCCGCGACGCGCTCGTCGGGACGCTGCCACTGTGCCGACCGTAGCTGCTCGCGCTCGTGCAGCAGCTCCGCGGCCGCCTTGAATTTCTGGTGCTCGATCAGCCGCCGCACCAGCGCGTCTCGCGGATCCTCCTGCTCGCCGTCCACGCCGGCCGCTGTTTCCGGCCGCGGCAGCAGCATCTTCGACTTGATGTGAATCAGCGTCGCCGCCATGACGATGAACTCGCCGGCGACGTCGAGATCGAGCTCCTGCATCAGCGTGATTGTGTCGAGGTACTGCGCCGTGATCAGCGCAATCGGGATGTCGTGGACGCTGACCTCGCTCTTCCTGATGAGGTGCAGGAGCAGATCGAGGGGCCCTTCGAAGTTCTCGAGCTTGATCGGGAATGCGTCCGCGGCCGATTCAAATTCGTGTGAATGTTCCATGTTCAGCTCGCCACCACGGTGTCACGGAGGAGCGGAGGTCCAGATCAAAACCGTGCACGTCTTACCCTCCGTATCCTTCGTGTCCTTTGTGGTGGAGAGTTTCCATCCCGTGAAGCCTCTTCATCGGTACACGATCTGCAGCGCATCCCGCACGCGCTCCATCGTCGCCTGCGCGATGACGCGGGCGCGCTTCGACCCCTCGAACAGGATCGCCTTGAGCTGCTCCGGCCGGGCGAGCACCGCCGTGCGCCGCTCGCGTATGGGATCGAGATAGGCGTTCAGCGCCACGGCCAGCTTCGTTTTCACTTCGACGTCGCCGACCTTCCCCGCTCGATAGCGCGCCTTCAAGTCGTCCACCTCGCCGGTGTTCGGATTGAACGCGTCGTGGTACACGAAAACCGGGTTGCCTTCGACGGTGCCCGGAATATCGGCCCGCACACGCTTCGGATCGGTGTACATCCGCATCACTTTGGCTTTGACGTCGTCGGCGCTGTCGCTCAAATGAATCGTGTTGCCGAGGCTCTTGCTCATCTTCTTGTCGCCATCGAGCCCCGGCAGGCGGCCGAACGTCGTCAGCAGCGGCTGGGGCTCGACGAGCACCTCGCGGCCGCCGCCGCAGATCTTGTTGAAGCGCCGGACCACCTCGCGCGCCAGCTCGAGATGTGCCACCTGATCCTCGCCGACCGGCACCAGCCGTCCGTCGTAGATGGCGACGTCGGCGGTCTGCAGCAGCGGATAACCGAGGAAACCGATCGACGAGAGGTCCTTGTCCTTCAGATTCTCCTGCTGCTCCTTGTACGTCGGCACGCGCTCGAGCCAGGGAATCGGAATCACCATCGACAGCAGCAGGAACAGCTCCGCGTGCTCGGGCACCAGCGACTGAATGAAGAAGGTGCTTTTTTCCGGATCAAGGCCGGCGCCGATCCAGTCGGCCACGTTCTCGTACGCGTACGACGTGATCTGGCTGGTGTCCGCGTAGTCGCTGGTCAGCGCATGCCAGTCGGCGACGAAATAAAAGCAGTCGTACTTGTCCTGAAGGGGCACCCAGTTTCCGAGAGCGCCGACCAGATGACCGAGGTGCAGGCGGCCGGTCGGCCGCATGCCGGAGACGACACGGGCTTTTTTCACTGGAGCCAAGAGAGCAGGAACCGATACGGGGGGACCACGACGTAGTCGAAGCCTCGGGTGAGGATCAACGCGTAGAGCAGGACGAAGCCATACGGCCGCACGAACGCGTCGAACTGGTGCGCGGCGTTCCGCGGCAGAAGACCGCTGAGCACGTTGCCGCCGTCGAGCGGCGGGATGGGAATCATGTTGAACACCGCGAGCAGGACGTTGAGCCGCATCGCGCTCCCGAGCAACACGGCCATCGGCGCCGAAACGTTCGGTTCGCCAAGCGTGACCGGCGACACCGGCATCAGGCGCAACGCCATCGCGGCCGCGCAGGCGATCAGGATATTCGACGCAGGGCCTGCGGCCGCCACCAACATGTAGTCGCGGCGCCGATGGCGAAGCCGCCCGACGTTGACCGGAACCGGTTTGGCCCATCCAAGCAGCGGAAACCCGCTGACCATCGCGATCAGCGGAAAGACAATCGTGCCGATGAGATCGGCGTGCACGAGCGGGTTGAACGAGACGCGGCCCAGCAGTCGCGCCGTCGGATCGCCCAGCCGATCGGCGCTCCACGCGTGCGCCATCTCGTGGATCGTGAGCGAGAACAGCAGCACGATGAAGGCGATGAAAATCTGCGCGAAGTCGATGTCCAGCAAGGGGTAACAGGTTACGTTCGACTGGCGAAAAACGCAAGAACGGCGTCGGCCACTTTGGCCCCGGCGGCCGCCGCCAATTCCTCGCGCGTGGCGCGCCGTACGCCCGCCAGGCTGCCGAATGTCGTCAGCAGTGTGCGGCGGCGCCGTGGCCCGACGCCCGGCACGTGGTCGAGCTCCGATCGCAAATCGCGCATCGTGCGCGCCTTGCGGTGAAACGTGACAGCGAAACGATGCGCCTCGTCGCGGATCCGCTGAATCAGCAGCAGGGCCGGGTTGGAAGCGCCGAGCGCGATCGGATTCTCGTGGTCGCGCGTGAAGAGGAGCTCCTCTTTCTTGGCGATGCCGACGGCGATGAGATTGGCGAGGCCGAGCTCCTCGAGCGCGGCATATGCGGCGGAGAGCTGACCCTTGCCGCCGTCGATCACGATCAGATCCGGAAACGGACCGCCCTGCTCGAGCAGCTTGCGGTAGCGACGCTGCACGACCTCGTGCATCGCCGCGAAATCATTGTTGGAGGCTGGAAGCTGGTGGCTGGACGCTGGGGACGCTGGCGCCTGGGCCTCCAACCCCAAGCCTCGAGTCTCCAGCCTCGGGCCCCTGATGCGATACTTCCGGTACTCCCCGCGCCGCATCCGGCCGTCGTCGCAGACGACCATTGAGGCGACCGTCTCGCTGCCTTGAATCGTGGAGATGTCGAAGCATTCGATTCTCCGGGGCAGCGCCGGGAGTCCGAGCACGGCCTGCAGCGTCTCCAGCGCGTCGTGCTGTGCGGCGGCCGTCTGGTTGAAGCGCGTCTGGTACGCGAGCGCCGCGTTACGGCATGCCAGATCGACCATCGCACGCTTGTCGCCGCGCTGCGGTACGAGGAGCCGGACGCGCCGCCCTGCACGATCGGACAGCCAGAGCTCGAGCGCCTCGCGCTCGTTCGGTTCCGACGGAAGATGGATCTCGCCGGGCGGCGAACGAAATTCGTAGAACTGCTGCAGGCCCGCTTCGAGCACGTCGGCGTCGGTGGCGCCCGCGATCGGCTCGTCGGTGCCGAGCTCCACCCGCTCGACCACGCGTCCGCCGCGCACCTGGAAGACCTGCATCACGGCGCCCGCCGGACCGAGCTTGACGCCGAACACGTCGCGGTGCCCCAGCTCGGTGGTCGCCATCTTCTGCTGGCGATCGTGCAGCGTCTGCACCGTCCGCATGGCATCGCGCAGCTGTGCCGCCTCCTCGTACCGCTCGCCGTCCGACGCGCTCAGCATGCGCTCCTTGAGCGTTCGCATGAGCTCGTCGTTCTTGCCCTCCAGGAACAGCTGGGTCGTCTGCACGGCGCGCATGTAGTCGGCCGGCGGGCAAATCGTATCCACGCACGGTGCGATGCAGCGCTTGATGTCGTACTCGAGGCACGGGCGGCCGCGCTTGCCCGTGATCACCTCATTGCAGGATCGGATGCCGAACAGCCGATGCGTGAGCGACATCGTCTTGCGGGCGAAATGGGCCGGCATGAAGGGGCCCGCGTAGAAGCTGCCGTCGCGCTCGACGCGGCGCGCGACGAGCACGCGCGGCACCGCTTCGTTCGTGGTCAGCTGCAGGAACGGGTAGTTCTTGTCGTCCCGCAACATGATGTTGTACTTGGGCGATCGCTGCTTGATGAGATTGTTCTCGAGCGCCAGCGCCTCCACGACCGAATCGGTGACGATGACCTCGACGCGGACGACTTCGTCCAGCAGCGCGTCGGTTTTCGCGTCCGCGCCGTAGGCGCCCAGATAATTGCGGACGCGGTCGCGCAGCGCCCGCGCCTTGCCCACGTAGATCGTCTCGCCCTCAGCGTTGAAGTACAGATACACCCCTGGCTGTTCGGGCAGCCGGGCGATCTGATCCTTGAGTTCGTGGATGGGCATACGGTACTATGTCGCGTTTCCGTTCGGCGTCTGAACCCTCCATTATACGTAACTCAGTTGCACACGAACACCCAGATTCCGCGCTCGCGGATGACCTTCACAGGGGCGATTGGCGCCGCCTGCATGTTTCCCCTGCGCGCGATCATCAACGCTTGCGTGGCGATGCGCGTGCATCCGAATACGCTGACGCTCATCGGCGTGCTCATCAATGTCGCGGCGGCGTGGGCGCTCGGCTACGGACGGTTCGTGCTGGCGGGCGTCATCATGATCGTCGCGAATATCTTCGACTTCATCGACGGCAAGGTCGCCCACCGGCTGCAGCTGCAGTCGGCGTTCGGCGCGTTCTGGGACTCGACGCTCGATCGCTTCTCGGATCTGGCGCTGCTGACGGGCCTCATTTTTCTCTACGCGAAGCTCGGCCGGAGCGACTATGTGCTGATCGCCGCACTGACCCTGATCTTCTCGATCATGACCAGTTACGCGCGCGCCCGCGCAGAGTCGCTCGTCGCCAAGTGCAAGGTCGGCTTCATGGAGCGGCCCGAGCGTATCGTGCTCTTCATGATTGGCGCGTTCACCAACCGCATGGCCGGCGTGCTGTGGGTGATCCTGACGCTGTCGATTCTCGCCGTGGCCAACCGGATCTACTACACGTTCCTCGCGCTGAACGAGCTGCCGATGCCGGAGAAATCGGGCGTCCGCGGCGTGTTCAACCGCGCGTTCTTCTGGACGGATGAGCGCGCGACCCTGCCGTACGACCTCTGGGTTATCGCGATTCTCGGGTTCGTTTGGCTCGTGCCGCCCGGCTGGCTCGCCGATCCGATGGCGCACGATCCGGGGCTGATTGCCTGGGTGGCGGCAAAATGCTGTGGTCACTATTGATGCAGGTGTGCACGGCAGTGGCGGGATTTTCGGACGGCGCGGTTTCGATCGGCCACAGAGCCCCGCAGTGGTCGCAGGCGATGTAGACCACCGTTTCCGCCCGATATTGTGCGGAAATCAGGGCGCTGCCACACAATCGGCAGTTGAGCGATCGAATCCTGAGGCGGAACACTGCTCCGCCCGACGCATAATCAATTCCTCTAGCATCTAAGCACGGCCGCTACGCCCGCTTCCGCTTCACCCCAGCGGGCCGTGCGACGCCCGCTTTCGCCGGCGTCTTCTTCCCGGCGCTGACGGCGTCGAGGCTCTTTTTCAGCGCGTCCATCAGGTTGACGACCCGCGCCGGCGCCTCGACCGCGGTCGCGACGACCTCTTCGCCCGCGATCTTCGCGTCGATGATCCGCTGCAGCCCTTCGCGGTACTCGTCGCGGTAGTCCGAGAGGTTGAGCGGTCCCTCGAATGTTGCGATGACCTGCCTGGCCAGCTGGATCTCCTGCGGCTTCACCGACGCGGCGACGCCATTGAGCTCGTCGACCGAGTCGATGCTGCGGATCTCGGCGGCGTGGTGCAGCGTGTACATCACGATGCCGCGCCCATGCGGCTTGACCGCCACGAGGTACTCGCGGCCGTAGAGCGCGAGCTTCCCGATGCCGACCTTCCCGGCCATGCCGTCGCGCATGACGGCGAACGCGTCGGACGCCACGGCGCCGTCGGGCGCCAGGTAGTACGTGCGATCGACGTACATCGGATCGATCGACGAATCGTCGGCGAACTGCACGAGATCGATCACACGCGTCGATTCGGGGCGCACCTTGTCGAAGTCCTCGTCGGACAACACGACGTAGCGTCCCTTCTCGAACTCGTAGCCCTTGACGATCTCGGCGTTCGGCACCTCGCGCTCGCAGTGCGGGCACCAGCGCTTCTGCTGGATGCGTGTCTGACACTCGCCGTGCAGCTGGTTGAACGAGAGCGATCCGCCCGATTCGGTCGCCGGGAACACCTTGATCGGAATGTTCACCAGGCTGATTTTCAGGAAGCCCTTCCACGTTGCTCGTGCCATAAACAGTCCTCAGTCTTCAGTCGGCAGTCTTCAGTCCCAGTCGACAGTCTTCAGTCAGAGTCGACAGTCGTCAGTCTTGCCGAATGGCTCACCGACGCGTGCGCGCGTCGATTCGAGCCGCCCGTTCAGTCCTCCAACAGCGGACCCTAAGTGTCGGTCCTGTTGAGCATCGACCAATTCGAAGTATCGGCTGATTCGAGCCAGCGCCGGTGCGACGTCATTCGGCCCGATTCGAGCCTTCGCCTGGTCCGTCGTGATCGCCTGATCCGGCATCATTCGGCGGATTCCACATTACCCGGCCCATTCGCGCCAGGCCACTGACCCACGTCGCAGAGACTCCCGGACGTCCAACAACCGACCGCCGAGGGCCGACGACGACGGCAGACACTCACGACGAGTAATGACCGACTGACAACGAGGGGCGACGGCTGACAACGAGTGATGACCGACCGGCTGATGCCGAGGCTGACGACGAGGACTGACGACTGACGACCGCACTGACGACTGCCGACTGGGACTGAAGACTGCCGACTGAAGACTGCCGACTGTTACGCTTCATCCCTCTCGTCGTGCTCTCCCAAATCCAGCCCCGTGCCGCTGAAATGAATCGCGTGCTCGCCAATCTTGTCGCGCAGCACACGACGCGCGGCGCCGTATTTGTCCCCCGGCACCGTGAGACGCCGTGCAAGATTGCGCAGCCGCGAGATCAGGATGAGCGCCACGTCGTGTTCCCCTTCCCGCCACGTGATCCCGCCAACTTCGTTGTACGGAATGAAGTCCGTGTCCGCCCAGATGCCGCCCTCGTAGAAGCCCCGCCCGATCCGGCGGCTCAGCGGCAGCAGATACGCGTAGTACACGAACATCATCGTCTCGCCGAACGCCTGCTGGCGGATGAACACGATCTTGTAGAAGACCAGCAGGCCGAGAATGACGCCGATGGCGAGCGAGAGGCCGTAGTAAGGCGGCTTCGGCGCCGGCCAGACGAGCAGCGCACCCCGCTGCCGCCGACGGTAGCGCACGTACTCCAGAACGAGGCGCGCGTCGGCGATCAGATAGCCGACGCCCAGCAGCAGCAGCACCCCGGCGAGGATCGGCTGCGGGCGCACGCTAGACTCTCTCGGCGTCCGCCAGCTGGGGGTCGAAGCAGTGCCGGCAGCGCGCCTCGTAGAGGCCCGACGCGCCCACCAGCACGCGATCGCTGCTCGCCACGAGCCGCTGCGTGTGATTCGCCGGATCGCCGCAGACGACGCAGATGGCGAGCGTTTTGGTGATGTACTCGGCGATGGCGAGCAGCTGGGGCATCGGCTCGAACGGCCGCCCCAGATAATCCTGGTCGAGCCCCGCCACGATCACGCGCTTCCCACGGTCGGCCAGCGTGTTGCACGCCGCCGGCAGGTTCGGATCGAAGAACTGTCCCTCGTCGATTCCGACGACTTCGGTGTCGTCGCGGACCAGGCGGATCATTTCGTCAGAGTCCCGGACGTTCTGCGATGCGATCCGCATGTCGCTGTGCGAGACGATGTGGTCTTCGCCGTAACGGTTGTCGATGAACGGCTTGAAGATCTGCACCTTCTGGCGCGCGATCTGCGCGCGGCGCAGCCGCCGGATCAGCTCCTCGCTCTTGCCGCTGAACATGCTGCCGGTGATGACCTCGATCCAGCCGTGGTGACGCGGACGTGAGGTCCCCGGTTGCTGCGTGGAGGAGTTGGGAGCTTCCATGGCTGGACAGACCCGGCGCTGTCACACCCGCGATTGATATTCGCCGGTCTCCGTGTTGATCCGAATCTTATCGCCTTCGTTGACGAAGGCAGGCACCGTCACCACGAAGCCCGTCTCGAGCGTCGCCGGCTTCACCTGGGCGCTGGCGGTCGCGCCCTTGATGCCGGGCACCGTCTCCTTCACGATCAAGTCCACCGTCGGCGGGAGCTCGATGCCGACCGGCTCTTCCTCGTAGAACTCGACGCGGATAATGGACTCGGCGATGAGGTAGTTCTTCGAATCGCCGAGCGCTTCGGTCGAGATTTGCACCTGCTCGTACGTGGACGTGTCCATGAAGTAGTAGTGGTCGCCGTCGTTGTACATGTACTGCATCTCGCGCTCGTCCAGCACCGCGCGCTCGATGTCCTCTTCCGCCCGGAACTTCTCGTCGGCGAGCGCCATCGTCCGGATGTTGCGCAGCCGGGCCTGGATGTGCGCGCGCTTGTTGCCGGGCGTGAGGTGGTGGAGATCGAGAATGCGGAACAGCCCGTTGCCGAGCTTGATGAGCATTCCCTTCCGAAGCCGTGTCGCTTGAATAGATGACGCCATAGTTGACTGTATATCCTTGGAACCATAGCACATGCCGCCACGCCGGCCCAAACATGCTACGATGCCGGACGTGGCCTTCACGCGGTGGGATCCGCTCCGGGATCTGCTGGCGCTGCACGAGCAGATGGGGCAGTTGGTCGGCACCGATGCACCCGGCTGGACCCCGCCGGTAGACCTTTACGAGACTGCCACGGCCTTCGTGCTCACCGCGGAGCTCTCCGGCCTCTCGCGCGACCAGATCGATATCCACGCCGAAGAGCATCGCATCACGATTCGCGGCGCGCGCGCGTCCGCCGGCCCCAGCGGTGCAGAAGTCTCCTGCGAACAGTTCCATCGCATCGAGCGCGGACACGGTCGCTTCTCCCGTGCGTTCGCGCTGCCGGAAGCCGTCGACGTCGACGCCGTGTCGGCCGAGTTGAAGGACGGCCTCCTCACCGTGACGATCCCGAAGGCCGCGGGCCGCGCCGCGCGCCGCATCGAAGTGGGCTGACAACGACGGGAATGCGCAAGCTCGCTTTGTCGTGCGTACTCGTCGTGGCGGGCTTCGTGGCCGGACTCGTGCTGACCGGGCGCATGCGCACCGCCGCCGATTCCCGCGCGGAGACCGCCGTGCCCGCGTCAGACGCGGCGCCGGCCCAGCCGGCACGCCCGGCCGCCACCGCGATCGTCGGCGGCCCAGACTTTACGCGTGTGGCCGGCCAGGCGGTGAAAGGCGTCGCGAATATCTCGTCGCTGCAGGTGGTCCACACCGCCAGCTCACCGCTCGCCAACGATCCGTTCTTCCGGTATTTCTTCGGCGACGACGACGCGTTCGGATCGCGGGATAGCCGGTCGCTCAGTCTCGGGTCTGGCGTGGTGATCTCCGCCGACGGCTACGTCATCACCAACAACCACGTCGTCGGCGAGAACATGCGCGAGATC
>DATATJ010000257.1:0-9738 GCA_036268855.1 Vicinamibacterales bacterium | reverse complement strand
GTTGGGCGGCGTGGGCTTGACGTCCTTCACCGACTGCGCAAAGGCGGTCTGGACGCGAAGCTGCTGCTCGAGCCTGGCCTTCGCGGCGGGATCCGTCTCGGCGGCCGCGCGCTTGTTCAGCGCGTCGAGCTGCGCGGGCAGGCTGGTGAGCAGGTCCGCGAACATGCCTTTCTGCAGCACATCGCCGGCGAGCCGCTGGCGCGTGTACTCGTGCCCGATGATGTCCACTGTCGGCGGAAACACCTGATTACCGTTGGTGTGGTCGTAATGAAAATGCGTATTGATCAGGAATCTCACCGGCTTGTCGGTGATCGTCCTCAGCTGCGCGAGCATTGCACGCCCGGATTCCGGCGAGATATGCGAATCGACGATGACCACATCGTCCTGGTTGACGATGATGGCGGAGTTCGACCCGACGTTCATCGATCCGGTGCCGACCGCGCTGTAGATGCCGGGGACGATCTGGGTGAACGTGTAAGCGTTCGCTGGCGGGGCCATCTGCGCATGGAAGGCGGCGGCCGAGAGCGACAACCCCGCGAGGACGAGCGCGAGATGCATGCGTGTCATCTCGACAGTATGCCTCAGCGGTGCGGGAGGCGGCCCGCGAAAAGCGTCAGCGGCGCGCGAGGCGCGACCAGATGTCGGCCGCGCGCCGGCCGGCCGCTTCCGTCGTCGCGACCCGCGCGGGCCAGGAGCGCGTGTACCCTTCCGACGTCCATGGACGCGTCGCGTCGATGCCCATCTTCCCGCCAAACGCCGGCAACGCCGCCGCATCGTCCAGATCGTCAACGGGACCGACGGTCATCTGGACGTCGCGCTGCGGATCGATGTGCGTGCCGACGACCCAGGCGACTTGACCGAGGTCGTGCACGTTGACGTCCTTGTCCACGACGACGACGATCTTGGAGAACATCAGCTGACCGAGGCCCCACACCGCGTTCATGATCTTGCGTGCATGGCCGGGATAGCGCTTGTCGATCGCGATGATAACGAGGTTGTGAAAGATGCCGGCCGCCGGAAAGTGCATGTCCACGATCTCGGGCAGCGTCTTCTGAATCATCGGCAGGAAGATCCGCTCGCTCGCCATGCCGAGATAAAAATCTTCCATCGGCGGCACGCCGACGACGGTCGTCAGATAGGTCGGCTTCTTGCGCTGCGTGAGGCACGTCAGGTGAAATACCGGAAAGTCATCGGGCTGCGAATATAGGCCGGTGTGGTCGCCGAACGGACCCTCCCGCCGCCGCTCACCCGGTTCGACGTAGCCCTCGAGCACGATGTGAGCGCTCGCGGGCACCTCGAGATCCACACTCACGCACTTGACCATCTCGATCCGGCGCCGCGACAGGAAGCCGCCGAGGATCAGCTCGTCGAGGCCCTCGGGCATCGGCGCCGTGGCGCAGTAACTGAGCACGGGCTCGGGGCTGAGCGCGACCGCCACTTCGAGGCGCTTTCCCAGGCGCTCAGCGACGCGATAGTGCTGCGCGCCTCCCTTGTGGCGCTGCCAGTGCATGCCGGTGGTGCGTCCGTCGAACACCTGCATGCGATAAGTGCCGATGTTGCGCACGCCGCTTTCCGGATCCTTCGTGAACACGAGCGGCAGCGTGATGTAGCGGCCGCCGTCCTCAGGCCAGCACGTGAGGATCGGGAGATCGTCGAGCGATCCATCGGGGCAGACGACTTCCTGGCAGGGCGCATCCTTGACCGTCTTCGGCATCAGGTCGCGGAGGCGCCCTACCATCGGCAGCATCTTCAGCGCGTCCATGAGGCCTTCGGGCATTTGCGGCGTCATGAGCGTGTTGATTTCAGCGGCAAGGTCGTCGAGCGTGGTCACGCCGAGCGCCAGGCACATCCGCTCCATCGAGCCGAAGACGTTGGTGGCCACCGGGACGTCGAAGCCGGCGGGATGCTCGAACAGCAGCGCGGGGCCGCCGGACGGCGACTTGCACGCGCGATCGGTGACCGCCGCGATTTCGAGATCCGGGCTGACGGCCTCGGCCACGCGCGCGAGGAGCGAGCGCTTCTCGAGATCGGCGAGGAAGTCGTTCAGGTCGGAATACATTTCGAACGCCTTTTCATCACGGAGCCACGGAAGGCACGAAGACTGCACATACAAAACGATTCTTCGTGCTCTTCGTGTGCTTCGCGTCTTCGTGATTATTGCGGTTTCGACATCAGCGTAGACGTAGCGCGACGGCTTTAGCCGAGCGTTTCTGGCGCCGCGCGGCGCTCGGCTGAAGCCGTCGCGCTACATCGAATCGAAAACCGCGCTAGTGGCCGCTATCAGGTGGCTGCGACTATTTTATCGGTAATCGCCTGGGCCAGCGCGAGCGCGCGGCGCCCTGCGGAGCCGGTGACCACGGGGTCGCGGCGCGAAACAATCGCGTCCACGAAGTCGGCGAGCTCGCGCTTGAGCGGCTCCTCATTCGCGACGCCCACCTCGCCGCCTTCGATGGACGGCTTCGGCCCGGCGCCCGTCACGAGCCGCCAGAGCTCGATCTTCTGCGCGGCGTAGTCGATCGAGAGGTACGCCGCCGGCTGGAAGAACCGGATCTTGCGGACACGATCGCGGCTGATGCGGCTCGCCGTGAGGTTGACGATGCAGCCGTTGGCGAAGCGGAGGCGGACGTTGGCGATGTCCACCCGGCCCGTCAGCACCGGGACGCCAACTGCTTCAATCGACTCGACCTCCGATCGCACGAGCGACAGGACGACGTCGAGGTCGTGAATCATGAGGTCGAACACGACATCGATGTCGAGGCTGCGCTCCGGAAACGTCCCGAGGCGGTGCACTTCGACGAAACGCGGATCGACGAGCAGGGGCCGCGCGGCCTCGACGGCCGGATTGAACCGCTCGGTATGGCCAACCGCCAGCGTGACGGCCGCGGTGGCTGCGGCGGCGATCAGCGCGTCGGCCTCCGCCAGCGTGCGAGCGAGCGGCTTCTCGATCAGTGCGGGCACGCCCGCCGCGAGGAACATCGTGCCGATTTCGGCGTGCAGTTCGGTCGGCACGGCAATCGTCACGGCGTCCACCTGGCCGAGCAGATCGCGGCAATCGGTCAGCGCGCGCGTGCCGTTGGCTTCCGCAATCTCCGCCGCGCGAGCGGCGTTGCGGTCGACGACGGCGACGAGTCGGACGCCCGGCAGCGACGAGAGGATCCGCGCGTGATGGCGGCCGAGATGGCCGACGCCGACGACCGCGATCCGAAGCGGACTGGCCGTCACGCGGGCCACTTCGTCACGAAACCACGAAGATCACGAAGCACGCTGAATCCCAAGAGTACAGCATCGAGCTACGCCGATGGTCCGGATCGGCCCACGATCGTAATGCCCGCCTCGTCGGCGGCCTTGATGATCGCATCGCCGTCGATCATCAGCGTCTTGCCGGCATCCACTGACAGCGCCGATGCGCCGGCGGCGCGCATCGCCGCAATCGTCGAGACGCCCACGACCGGCACGTCGAACCGCATGTCCTGGTCCGGTTTCGCCACTTTCACGATCCGCACGCCCTCGCCGGCCAGCTGTCCGGCGCGGGCGATCACCGCGTCGGTCCCCTCCATCGCCTCCAGGGCGACAACGGCGGCCGACTTCACCGCAATCGCCTGGCCAATATCCAAGCCGGCGAGAGCATCGGCGATCGTGTAGCCGAACGCGAAATCACGCTCTTCCTCCAAGGTCGGCGGCCGCCGCGTCAACACGCCTTCGCGCGCCAGCAACTGCGTCAGGAACGCCGTCGAGTTCACCAGATCAATTCCGTGGTCGCGCAGCGCGTCGGCGATCCCGGAAATGAGGGCATCGGTGTTTTTCGCCTTGAGCCGCATGAGGACTGCCATCAGGGTCAGGTCCGGCATGATGTCGGCGAACAGCTTGGTGTGCTTGACCTGTCCCGCCATCACGGCCTGCGTGACGCCGGCGCCCTCCAGCGTGCTGATGCACTTGCCCAGCTGACCGAGCGAGATCCAGTGGAGGCTGGCGGCCGGCGGCTGCGCCGCCGCGGCGGCGAGCTCGGGAAACGCTTCTTCCTTGATCGCGATGACCGTGACATCGTGGCCGGCGCCGCGCGCCGCCTCGAGCACGAGAAAGGGAAAGCGGCCGTTGCCCGCGATCAGTCCCAGCTTCATCTACCACTCATCACGAAGGCACGAAGGACACGAAGATCACGAAGCATCTGCGTACCACAGGATCCTCCGTACACTCCGTGTTCTTCGTGACTTCGTGATCAACAGTCGCCCGCCACGAATCATTCCTCTGCGAGCACTTCCTCGGCGCGCCGGCTGGCGCGGCGGAGGATCACGCCGCGCTGAGACGTGCGGATGAAATCGATCAGATACTGCACTTCCGCGCACGCCAGCGACCGATCCTGCTGAATCTGCTGCAGGGCGCTCGTGGTATTCAGCTTGGACTGCAGCAGGTACCGGAAGGTCCGCTTCAGCTTGCTGACCACGTCCGGCGTGAAGCCGCGACGGACCAGCCCGATGGTGTTCGTCCCGAAGATGCGTGCGGGACGACTGCCTACCGTCCGCGCGTACGGCAGCGCATCCTTGGTGACCACCGAGTAGCCGCCGATGAAGGCGTGGCGGCCGACACGACAGAACTGGTGGACGCCCGACCCAGCGCTGACGTTCGCGAAATCCTCGACGTGCACGTGCCCGCCGAGCGTCGCGGTGTTGCCGAAAATGGTGTCGTTGCCGACGTGGCAGTCGTGCGCGACGTGCACGTAGGCCATGAAGACGTTGCGGTCGCCGATCTCGGTGACGCCGCCGCCCCCGCGCGTGCCGCGGTGGATCGTGACGAACTCGCGGAAGATGTTGCGCCGCCCGATCACGAGCCGCGTCTCTTCGCCGCGGAACTTGAGGTCCTGCGGAATCAGCCCGATCGACGCAAACGGATAGATCTCCGTGTCGTCGCCGATCTCGGTACGCCCTTCGATGATCGTCGACGCGCCGATCCGGCAGTTGGCGCCAATCGTGACGTGGGGTCCGATGAGCGCGTGCGGACCGACCATCGTCCCGGCGCCAATCGTCGCGCGGGGATCCACGATCGCCGTGGCATCGATTTCCGTCCGATCGGCGATGAACCCGAGAAGCAGCTCGGCTTCAGCCACGACCTGGTCGCCGACGTACGCCGTGGCTTTCGCCAGCGCGAGCGACGACCGGCGCTTGCCGAGCGCGATCTCGAGCCGCAGCCGGTCGCCTGGGACCACCTGCCGCCGGAACTTCGCGTCGTTCACCCCGCGCAGGTAGACGCGCGCGTTCGGCGGCGCATCCGCGCGCTCGAGCAGCAGGATGGCGGCCACCTGCGAGAGCGACTCCAGCATGAGCACGGCGGGCAGCAGCGGCGCGCCCGGAAAGTGCCCCTGGAAGAACTCCTCGTTCACCGTCACGTTCTTCACCGCGACGAGCCGCCGCCCCGGATCGTGCTCGGTGATCGAATCGACGAGCATCGACGGGTACCGGTAACACAACCGGTCGAGGAGAATGGGGATATTGATCACAGGGTGAAAACGCTGATTGCTAATGGCAAATCGCTAATTCATTCGTCGATAAATCCGCAATTTGCAACCGGCAATCTGCCATTCGTGGATCCGCGTGGGCGCTATTTCGACTATTTCGACGGCTTCGGCGCCGTGGCCGCGTCCAGCTTCTTGATCGCCTCGCTCGTGAGGTCGATCCCCGGATCCGCCCAGATGACGCCGGCGTCCCCCGCGCTGAGCAGCGCGTGCAGCCCCTTCTCCTTGGCCAGCTCCTGCAGCAGCGGGAAGAGCTTCTTCTGGAACTCGCCCTGCAGCTCCTGCTGGAGCTCGTTGACCTCGGCCTGCGCGTCCTGCTGGAACCGCTCGCCTTCCTTCTGCTGCCGCTCGATGTCCCGTTCGAGCGCCGTCCGCGCCGCCTCGCTCATGACGCCGCCGCTCGTCTGCAGCTTCTGCTGATTCGCCTGCAGCTGCTTGGCCTTGTCCGCCCCTTCGGTCTGCTTCTTCTGAATGAGTGCCTGCACGCGCCCGGAGGCGGCCTTACCTTCGACGGAGTTCTGCGCAATGAGCTGAAGGTTGACCAATCCGACCTTGGCGCCCGCAGGAAATGGCGCGGGCGGCTGCAGCGTGGGAGCCGGTTGTGCCGGCGGAGTCGTCTGGGCCGGCGGGGTCGCTGGCGGCGGCTGGACGGGCTTGGCCTGGCCGGCGGCCTGCGCGAACGCGGGAGCGGCGCTCAAGACGACGGCGAGCGACGCGGCAATGACAAAACCTCTCATTACTCGAATTCCTTTCGCAAAACGGAAAGCTGTTGATTTTACACTAGAACGTAGACCCGACCGCAAAGCGGAACTGGAAGCCGGTCTGCGGCTGGAACGAATTGTCGAGCACGCCGGATCGCTGCGGGTTGTACGCGAAGATCAGCCGGAACGGCACGTTCAACACCGGCATGAAGAACCGGATCTCGGCGCCGGTCGAGGTCTTGAAATCGCTGAACGTGAAGCTCTTGCCCGGCGTCACCGTCGTCGCCAGCTGCCCGCCGTCCGGGACGTAGGCCAGCGGCGGCTTCAGCTCGGGGCCTGGCTGCACTTCGCCCGCATCGTAGAACAGAATGAGGCGCACGGGGCCGGCGATCGAGATCATTTCCTCGACGTTGAAGAGGATGCTCTTGTTGCCGCCGAGCACGACGCCGTTGGCCGCCTGCGGACCGATGGTCCGGATGTCGAACCCGCGCACGCTGTACTCGCCGCCGAGGAACAGCTTCTCGAAGATCGGCAGCTCGTCCGATCCGCGGAACGCGTGAATGTACTGGTACTGGACGCGCGTGCCGAGCGTCAGCCGGTTGGCCTGCTTCCAGTACCAGACGCCTTCGAGCAGCGGCTTGTAGAAGTTCGTGTTGCCGCCAATTCCCGCCAGGTCGATCGACGCGGAGTAGCGCTGGCCGCTCGTCGGGAAGATCGGATTGTCCACCGTGTTGTGGACGATGCTCGGCGTGACCTTGCTGATGACGCGCTCGCCGTTCTGTCCGATGAGCAGCGAGTCGGCCAGGAACGGATTGTTCTGCAGCACCGCCGGATCGGTGTAGATGTCGCTGATCTCGCTGACGCGCACGCGCTCGTAGCTGTAGTTCATGAACATGCGCGTGAAGCCGTTGCCGAGCGGGAAGCCGAGCGTCGCGACGGCGCCCGTCGACTCCTGCGTGAACTGCCCGATGTAGCGGATGTCGGTGCGGAACACGTTGAGGCCGCCGGTGATGTTGCGGTCGAACAGGAACGGCTCGGTAAACGCGACCGAGTAGTTCTGCGCGCGCGAGCCGGCCTGCAGCGACAGCGTGAGGCTCTCGCCGCGGCCCAGGAAATTGGCCGTTTGGAACGAGATCTGGCCGAAGAAGCCCTCGAACTCCGAGACGCCGGCGCCGAAGGTGAGCTGGTTGCGGTTCTGCTCCTCCAGCTTCAGCTTCACGTCTACCTTGTTCGGTTCGTTCGGGACCTTCTCGACGTTGACGTCCTTGCCGCCCTCGAGCGGCTTGAAGTAGCCCAGCTGATTGAGCCGCTTGATGCTGAACTTCAGCGCCTCGGTGTTGAACACGCCGTCCTCGACCAGCCGCAGCTCGCGGCGGATTACGTTGTCGCGCGTCGTCGTATTGCCGGTGAAGACGATCCGGTTGACGAAGTACTGCGACCCCTCCTGCATCCGCATCGTGACGTCCACGAGCGGCGGCTCCTTGGAGGGGACGGCCGGCTCGGGCGCCTTCAGCGCCTCGGGCACCGCGGGCTCGTTCGGGTTCGGCTCGTCGAGCGCCTTCAGGTCCGGATAGCCGGTGAACTCCCAATAGCCGCCGGCGCCGTACAGGTCCTTCGCCTTCTCGAGCCCCTTGCGGACCTTTTTCTCGCTGTAGTACTCGCCTTTTTTCAGCTTGAAGAGCGGCTGCAGGTACTCGGTCTTCACGACGGTGTTGCCGGAGAAGGTGAACGCGTTGACCTTGTAGCGCTCGCCTTCCGTGATCGGAATGCGCAGCTGGATCCACCGGGTCTTCTTGTCCTGCGAGTCCTCGAGCACCTTGACGTCGGGCGCGCCGACGACCGCCTTGATGTAGCCCTGATCGCGGTAGTACGACGCCACCTTCTCGGCATCGTCGTCGAACTTCGCTTCCTGGTAGGTGTCCTTGCCGCCGATGACGCCGAGCACCCACGTCGGAAGGTGAATCAGATCCTGGAAGCCGCCGCGCTCCTTGTTGTCCTTCATCTGGCGCTTGAGCGCGCCGTCGCTGATCGCCTTGTTGCCGATGAAGTCGATGCTGCGAATCTTGACTTTCGGCCCCTCGTCCAGGTTGAAGGTGAGGTGAATCAGCTTCGGTCCACCCGGCACCTCCTTGATCTCGTGCGTGACGTCGGCGAACTGAAAGCCCTTTTCCTTCAGCATGCCGCGGACGATGCCTTCGACCTTCCGGATGAGGCCGGGATCCACGAACGTGTCGAGACGGATCACCGCGTTCTCTTCCTTCAGCTTGTCGTCGATCTTCGACGCCTCGATCTTCTTGGACCCGACGTAGTCCACGATCTTGACGCGCTGGCGCTCCTCCATGTTGTACGTGACCAGCTTGCCGACGACGCCGTTGGAGAACGTGTAGTCCTTGACGTCCACCCAGAGGTTGTCGAGGAAGTTCGTGTTCCAGAGGCGATGGAAGTCCTCGAGAATCGTCTTTTCGCTCGCCGCGTCCCACGGGACCCAGACGCCCTCGGACGGCCGGCTGGCCTTCAGCTGGATGTAATAGAGGTAGGTTTGAGCTTCGATGAGCGACGTGCCACCCTGGGCCTCGAAGCAGGGGGCGATCAGATACACGACCGGACCTGAGCCGTCGGGAGGCAACGCGCGCGGTGCAGGCACTTGCTGGCCGCAGATCACCTGCGGATTCGACGAGGGCGCCGGCGCGGCGGCCGCGGGCTCCTGAGCCTGCGCGGCGGCGGCCCCGAGCCACACGGCGAGCGCGGCACACACACGGAAACACTTGAACATGCTTTGGACTCTTAACTTTACTGGATCTTAGACGCGGAGGGGAGGCCGGCGGCCGGAATGGACAGGATCCAGAGGGCGGAAGATCTCAAAATTTGAGGATTTGAGAATTTGACGATTTGAGGATTTGGTGGGATTTCACCTTCCCAGATCCTCAAATCCCCAATTTCTCAAATTCTCAAATTTCCCTACGCGAGTTTCCGCCCCGGGGTGACTTCGCCGGCCGGACGATAGGCGAGCTGGCCTGCGTCCATGTAGACCTCGATCTCGCCGCCCTGCAGGTGTCCGCGGATCAGTTCCTCGGAAAGCGGATCCTCGACGTGCCGCTGGATCGCGCGGCGGAGCGGACGCGCGCCGTACGAGCGGTCCTTGCACGTGACCTCGATGATCCAGTCGATCACCTCCGGCGTGAGCGAAATCCTCAGCTTGCGATCGACGAGATTCCCGTTCAGCTGCGTGACGAGCAGCCCCATGATCCGCCGCAGGTCGTCGTCGTTCAGCGCCTCGAAGACGATGATCTCGTCGATGCGGTTGATGAACTCGGGGTTGAAGGTGCGCTTCACTTCGCCGAGCACCATCTCGTTGACGCTCTTCGCGATGTCGCCCGTGTCGGTGGACTGGAAGCCCATCGAGCTCTTCTTCTGGATGAAGCGCGCGCCGATGTTCGACGTCATGATGATGATCGTGTTCTTGAAGTTCACCCGGTTGCCGAGGCCATCGGTGAGGTGGCCGTCCTCGAACACCTGCAGCAGGATGTTGAA
>DATATJ010000256.1:0-13617 GCA_036268855.1 Vicinamibacterales bacterium | reverse complement strand
GAGATCATCAACAGCCACGTTTTTCTCACCGCGGGGGCGTGCGGCCCGTGCCGGTTCGGCACCTACGTCACCGAGTACCGCAAGGCGCTGCGCGACGCCGGATTCGACGGCTTCCGCGTGCTCCTGTTCCAGCAGCAGGGCGGGCTGCGTCAGGCCACCGGCGACGACGCCGGTCTCGAGTTCTCGACGAAGTTCTTCTTCTCGCTGCTGCGCGCCCTGATCGCCGGGGACGCCCTCAACTTGATCGGCTATCGCCTGAGGCCGTACGAGCTCGAGGCGGGCGCGACGGATCGCGCGCTCGAGGCCTGCAAGCAGATCATCGGCGACGCGCTCGAACGGCGACGCAGCCTGCTGATCGCCATGTGGAAGTGCCGCCGGCTCCTCGCCCGCGTGCCCGTCAACCGCCTGCAGCCCAAACCGAAGGTGGCGATCATCGGCGAATTCTGGGCGATGACGACCGAGGGCGACGGCAACTACCGGCTGCAGCGCTTCCTCGAGAGCGAAGGCGCCGAGGTGGACATCCAGCCGATCACCGCGTGGCTCCTGTACAACATCTGGGAAAACATCTGGGACACGAAGCAGCGCATGACGCTGCGGTTCGACGATGGCGGGAAGGCGGGGCTGAAGGGGACGAATCCGCGCAAGAAGATCGCGCTCCTGAAGGTCGCCGACCATGCCCTGCGCGGTGCATTCGCGCTGTACACGCGCGCGATCGGTCTCGGCCGGTACCATCTGTCCGACATGGACGACATCGCGACCATCTCGCACCAGTACTACGACAATCATCTGCGCGGCGGCGAAGGGCACATGGAAGTCGGCAAGCTGATCCAGCACGTCGAAGAGCGGAAGTCGCACATGGTGATCAGCGTGAAGCCCTTCGGCTGCATGCCTTCGTCCGGCGTGTCCGATGGCGTCCAGTCGCTCGTCACCGCGAAATATCCCGAGGCGATCTTCTGCGCGATCGAAACGACGGGCGACAGCGCGGTGAACGCGCAGAGCCGCGTGCTGATGGATCTCTTCAAGGCACGACAGCGGGCGCAGGCCGAGTATCAGGATCTCGTATCGGCCTCGGGCCTGTCACAGGCCGAGATCGAGCGGCGGACAAAGCGGCGCGGCTACGCGCGCGCGCTCGTCCATCCTGCGCACCGGCTCGCGGGCACCGCGAGCAATACGCTCGCCGCGCTCGATCGCCGGCTGGCCTCGCGTGCGGCCGCACGTCGCCCCGGCGTGCGCCACGCAGCGGCGCCGGGCGCGGCCGTTCGACCGGCGGCGGCTGCCGCCGGCGCGCCGCACACGGGATTTCGCAACGGCGTGATCCAGCTGAAACCGGTCGGATCGCCGGGACCCGCCGCACGGTCGTAACGGCGCCAGTCTGTACAGATGAGCTGACTGCTCTGCGAATGCGCATGGCGACCCAGACGTGGCGCGAAGGCATAAGCCGAGCGTTTTTCGATGCAGACGTAGCGCGAGGGCTTCAGCCGAGCGTTTTCGACGCAGACGTAGCGCGAAGGCTTTCAGCCGAGCGTTTTCGACGCAGACGTAGCGCGACGGCTTTAGCCGAGCGTTTCTGGCGCCGCGCGGCGCTCGGCTGAAGCCTTCGCGCTACATCGAATCGAAAACCGCGCTAGCCGAGCGTTTTCGACGCCCCCGCTGCGCTGGGCTCAAGCCTTCGCGCTACAACCACGTGCAAAACACTCGAGCTCGAACAAACCGATGCCCAAGGCGACCACCGGCGCGATCACATTTTCGACAGGCTCGGACGGCCTTCCTGGATGTAGAATTCCAACCGCCCCAGACAACTGGCTCCCCCAGCCGGTCCGGCGCTCCCGCCAGACGGAGGTCGCCTCGTTGCCCGCTACGCTCTCGTCGTATTTCGTCGCCGCTGAGAAGGGCGACGCCGCCGCAGGCCAGGCGCTGTTCGGACGGCTCTATGCCGAACTGCACCGGCTTGCCCAGCGTGAGCTGTCGCGGCGCGGCGGGGCCGTCAGCATCGGCGTCACGACACTGCTGCACGAAGCTTATCTCGACATGGCGGAGCGTGAAGGGCCGCAGTTCCCGGATCGACCGCGCTTCATGGCGTACACGGCGCGCGTGATGCGCGGCCTCATCATCGATCACGCGCGAAGCCGGCGCGCCAGCAAGCGCGGCGGGGAATTCGAGATCACATCGCTCGGCACCGAAGTGCGCGACAGCGTGGCCGACCCGCGCGAGCTGACCGCCGTCGGCGAAGCGCTCGACGAGCTCGCCGGAACCGACGCCGGTCTGGCCGAAGTGGTGGATCTGAAGTTCTTCTGCGGCTTCTCCTTCGCCGAGATTGCGGCGATGCGCGGCATCTCGGAGCGCACGGTGCAGCGCCAGTGGGAGAAAGCGCGCATTTACCTCCACCGCAGCCTGCGCGCGGATCTGCCGGTCTGAACGTTCCACATGGCCGCGATTGATCCCCGGCAGTGGCAGGCGATCAGCGAGCATCTCGATCGCGCGCTCGACATGGGCGTCGGCGAGCGCGCGGCGTGGCTCGCGATGCTCGAGCAGCGCGAGCCGACGCTGGCGTCGGAGCTGCGGCTGCTCCTCGACGAACACCGTGCCGTCGTCCTCGAGCGCTTCCTCGAAGAGGGACCGCCGACGCCGCTCGGGCTCCCGCCGGCAGCCGGCCAGACCATCGGCGCCTACCGGCTGATCGCGCCAATCGGCGAAGGCGGCATGGGCAGCGTCTGGCTCGCCGAGCGCATGGACGGCCGCTTCGACCGCCGCGTCGCGGCGAAGTTCCTGAGCGTGGCGCTCGTCGGCCGCGGTGAGGAGCGGTTCCGGCGCGAGGGCGCCATCCTCGCGCGCCTCAGCCACCCGCATATCGCGCAGCTCATCGACGCCGGCGTCTCGGACGGACACCAGCCGTATCTGATCCTCGAGCACGTGGACGGCGAGCACATCGACGCGTACTGCGATCGGCGGACGCTCGACGTCGGCGCGCGCATCACGCTCTTCGTGGACGTGCTCGCGGCCCTCGCACACGCGCACACGATGCTGATCGTGCATCGCGACATCAAGCCGTCGAACGTGCTGGTCACGGCTGACGGCTCCGTGAAGCTGCTCGACTTCGGAATCGCCAAGCTGCTGGAGGACGAAGGGCGGGAGGGCACGGCCACGAAGCTCACGCTCGACGGCGGCGGCGCGCTCACACCGGAGTACGCGGCGCCCGAGCAGATGACCGGCGGTCCGATCACGACCGCGACCGACGTCTACTCGCTCGGCGTCCTGCTGTACGTGCTGCTGAGCGGACGGCATCCATCGGGTGCGGCGCGCACGCCCGCTGATCTGGTGAAGGCGCTCGTCGAGACCGAGCCGCGGCGGCTCTCCGACGTCGTAGGCGCGGTCGGCGGGGAGTCGGCGGCCAACGCGGCGCGCCGGGCCAGCACGCCCGACCGCCTCCGGCGGTTGGCGCGCGCCGATCTCGACACGATTCTCGCGCGGGCATTGAAGAAGGAGCCGGCGCAGCGCTACCCCTCGGTCGCCGCACTCGCCGACGATCTACGCCGGTACATGCGGCACGAGCCGATTGCGGCGCGTCCGGACACAATGGCGTATCGGACGACGAAGTTCGTGCGGCGCAATCGTACGGTTGTCGGGCTCGCGGTGCTCGCCCTCCTCGCCTCGATCGCCGGCATCGTGGGCACCGTGCTGCAGGCGCGGACGGCCCGGATCGAGCGCGACTACGCGCTGCGGCAGCTGTCGCGCGCCGAGACGATCAACGACCTGAACACCTTTGTCCTGTCCGACGCGGCACCGTCGGGGCAGCCGTTCACCGTGGACGATCTCCTCGCGCGCGCCGAGCGCGTCGTCGGCGACCAGCCAGGCGACGCGGGGAGCCACATCGAGCTGCTGCTGGCGATCGGGCGGCAGTACACGGTCCAGGAAGAGTACGCGAAAGCGCGGCGGCTGCTGGAGGACGCGTACGCGCGCTCACGCTCGCTGGCGGATCTCTCGACGCGAGCACGCGCGTCGTGCTCGCTCGCGCAGGTCCTCGGCGTCGTCGGCGAGCTGCCGCGGGCCGACGCGTTGTTCCGCAACGGCCTCGCCACCCTTCCCGATCAGCCGCAGTTCAGCCTCGATCGGATCTTCTGCCTCGAGCGCGGGAGCGAGATCGCGCGCAACAGCGGCGCGGCGCAGGACGCCATCGCGCGAGCCGAGGCCGAGCAGCGCGCGCTGGCCGCGTCGCGCTTCCGATCGCCTCTGCTCGAAGTGGACATGAACATCACGCTGGCCGGTGCTTATCGATCGGCCGGGCGGCTCGAGGACGCCAGCGCCGCGTTCGCCCAGGCGTCGAATCGGATGGCGGCGCTCGGGCGCACCGACACCGCGCGAGCCGGGACGATCCTGAACAACTGGGGGGTGACGCTCTGGCTGCTCGGGCGGCCGCTCGATTCGGCGCGCGTCCTGGCGCAGGCGATCGCGCTCGGGCGCGATGCGCGCGGCGAGCAGGCGGTATCGCCGATGGTCCTCATCAACTACTCGCGCGCGCTGGCCGACATCCGGCGTCTCGACGAAGCGGCCGACTACGCGGAGCGGGGCTACACGCGCGCGAAAGAGGGCGGCAACGACGTGGCGCGCGGCCAGTCGCTGTTCGTCCGCGCCAACATCTACCGGACCCGGGGCGATCTCGACGCGGCGACGCGAATGCTGGACGAAGTCGAGCCGTGGCTCCGCAAGTCGCTGCCCGCGGGGCACATCGCCTTTGCGACGCTGGCGGATCAGCGCGCGCTCCTGGCGCAGGCTCGAGGGGACGGCGCCGGCGCGCTCGCCCTGGAGAATCAGGCGGTCGCGGTCGCCGAGACGTCAGGGCGGAACCAGCGCGAGGGAGGCGAGAACCTGCGCGTGTACCTCGTGCACCGATCCGAGATCGAACGGCCGCTCGGGCGCGTGGACGCGGCGGTCGCCGACGCCTCGCGCGCGCTCGCGATCGTGGCGGCGGTCATCCGGCCCGGGAGCTTTTCCAGCATCAAAGGCTACGCGTACCTGGCGCTCGGCCGCGCCGAGGAGGCGCGCGGCCGGCACAGCGACGCGCTCGCCGCTTTCAGAGCGGCGGCCACACAGCTCGAGCACGCGCTCGGCGCGGATCATGTCGAGACGCAGGGCGCGAGGCAGCTCGCGCAGAGCGAATAGCGCGATGGGCACGCTGATCGTGCACGGCGCATCAGCGTAGACGTAGCGCGAAGGCTTCAGCCGAGCGTACCCGAGCGCGAGCAGCGCTCGGCTAAAGCCTTCGCGCTACATTGAATCCACGAGATCGCGCCACGCGGTCGTCGCCATATCGTTGGCGTCCGAGATCTCCGCGCCGCACTGCCACGCCCGCTCGGGCTGCCGGACGCTCCAGACCACCGCCACTTGAATGGATCGATCCGAATCCGGGAGCGCGACCGCGAGGCTCGGCGGCAGATCGTCGGAGGCATCCTCAATCTCGAGCCGCATGCCGCCGTAGCTGACGTCGAGGAGCCGCCCGGGCAGCCGGTTGATCTGCGTGGGGAGCGCGCGCGTCAAGTGCTTGCGCCGCCACCGCCGCTCGGGGGCGGTAATCGCGAACGGCAGTTGGCGTTCGATGGTCGTGAGCAGCGACTCCCGGGTGATCGGCTTGACGAGGTACTCGGCGCCCAACTGCCGCGCATCCCGCTCGAGGACCGGATCGGCGTAACCGGTGACGACGATCGCGCGGACAGGTGCCGGCGCGGTGGCGATCAACTGCAGGCCGTTGAAGTCGCCGAGCCGCACGTCCACGATCAGCAGATCGGGCGCGGCCGTCTTGAGGGTCTCGACCGCGCGTTCGAAGCTGTCGGCCGTGAGGATGCGATAGCCGGCATCGGTCAGCAGCCGGGCCAATCCTTCGCGCGTCGCGCGATCGTCATCGACCACGAGCAACGTTGAGGGTGTCGGAAGTCGTTGATCGATGGTCACAGCACCATTCTGGACCGAAGTTCCGGTCGAGTTGCGTTCGGCCCGATGCATACACCGGTGTGAGCTGACCCAGCCAAGTGGTAAGCACTAGTTCTTACAACACTTATGCCGTTGCTGAGCCAGAGCGGCAGCTCTAAATTTGCTCGCAAATCCGTGCATGAGATCACGAAATCGTCAGCAATGTGCGACTTGAAGAGACACAAAGGTTTACTTTAGTCTGCCAGTTCAGGTAGACTACTCAACCGTAGCGCGCGGACAAAAACCCCGGCGATCGTGGAGAACCTGAAATGCTGACAAAACGAGACGAAGCCACGTCACTGTTGGGCGAGAGCCCGGCCATCGAGGTGCTTCGTCGCGAAGTCCACGAAGCGTCGAGGACCCACGCGAAGGTCTTGATCCTGGGCGAAACCGGCGCCGGCAAAGAAGTGACCGCGCATCTGATTCACGGGAACAGCCCGCGCAGCGGCCGCCCGTTCGTCGCGCTCAATTGCAGCGGCATCCCCGAGACGCTGCTCGAATCGGAACTGTTTGGCCACACCCGCGGCAGCTTCACGGGCGCCTATCGCGATAAGCCGGGGCTGGTCCGGCAGGCCGAAGGCGGCACATTGTTTCTCGACGAGCTCGGCGAGATGAGCCTGCGCATGCAGGCGGTGCTCCTGCGCTTCACCGAAACGGGCGAAGTCCAGCCGGTGGGCGCCGACCGCCCCGCCGGGCGCGTGGACGTCCGGCTGATCACGGCGACCAACCGCGACTTGCGGAGTCAGATCGCCGACGGCAAGTTCCGCGAGGATCTCTTCTATCGGCTCAACGTCATTCAGCTGCGGGTTCCGCCGCTGCGTGAGCGGGCGTCCGACATTCCGCTGATGCTGCGTCACTTCCTGCAGCAGGCCAGCGAGGCGCACCGCCTGCCGCCTCCGACGCTTTCCGCCGACGCGGAAGCCGCGCTCGCCAGCTACGCGTGGCCCGGCAACGTGCGCGAGCTGAAAAACATCACCGAGCGGCTCGTCGTGCGCGACATCCGCCGGCCGATCACGCGCGATGATCTGCCGCAGGAGTTCCGTCCGATTCTGCGGGAGCACGGCGGGCTCGATTCCGCCTCGGCGCCGTCTCTATCGGCCGCCGATAGCCTGGCCGCTCAGCGCTCGCCGGTGTCGGAGGTCCTGTGGCGCCGGCTCCTGGACGGCGACAACTTCTGGTCGGTCGCCGAGATGTTCAAGGCGCACGACATCACGCGCGCCGACCTGCGCATGCTCATTCACCGCGGCCTGCACCACACGCGCGGCAACTATCGCGCGCTGATCGCGGTGTTCAACCTGCCCGCCAACGACTACAAGCGGTTTCAGGCATTTCTTTTCCAGCACAAGTGCAATCTGCCGTTCCGCAGCTATCGCACCGGCGAGAGCGTCGCCGTACCGGAAAAAGTCAGCCGCCATTTCGAGGTCGCATCGTAGCGACTCCGTAAAGCTTTCGCCGCACGCGGCCGATGAAACGGGCGACATGAACGTGCTCGAGTGGCAGCTGCGGCTGGCGTTGAGCGGTCTCCCCGACGGATCGCATGGACGCGACGCTTCCAGATCGCAGTAGCGCGAAGGAATTCGAAGCGGCTCTAGCTCGCCGCGCGGCTGCTGGGCCTGGAGTGCGGCTCGGCATGCGCGCTGCGCGGCCTGATGCCGCGGAACCGCTGAAACGGAACGTGGCAGTCGTGCTGCCGCAGGAACGACAGCACGCGCTTGTAGTCGCTGGCCGGCAGGTTGAACAGGTCCAGCAGCGCACGGTAGCTGCCCTGCGTGTCGTTCAGCCCGCGCTGCACCAGCGCGTGGACATCCATGCGCGTCAGATCGTGGTTGCGAAACGGCTCCGCGACGCACGTCCAGAACGTTTCCCCGGCCTGCAGCTGACGCCATAGCCTGTCCAGGACGGTCTCCTGCAAGACAGGCTCGACTGCATCCTGACGTCCGGTCTCGCCCACTGCCGGCGGCATCGGCCGCCTGATCGACTCGAACGAGCTTCGGATCTCTTCGGGCAGATCGTCCACCTGGACCGGCCGGCCCAAATCCCTCACGACGAGCCGCTCGACGACGTTCTTGAGCTCGCGAATGTTGCCGGGCCAGCGATACTCGCGCAGGCACTGCTGCGCCGCCGCGCTGATGGCCGGCGCTGGCAGACGATGCTGCGTGCTCGCCACCTCGAGGAAATGTTCGAGCAGCGCCGGCACATCGTCACGCCGTTCGCGCAGCGGCGGGACGCAGATCTGGATCACGTTCAGGCGGTAGTAGAGATCTTCGCGGAAGGCCTGCGCCGCCACGAGCGTCTTGAGATCGCGGTTGGTCGCCGCGATCAGTCGCGCGTCGGTGCGCGCCGTCGTGCGATCGGCGCCAATGGGCTGGATCTCGCCGGTCTCCGTGAAACGCAGGAGGACCGCCTGCATGCGGAGGCTCATTTCCCCGAGCTCGTCGAGAAAGAGCGTACCGCCGTCGGCCTGCCGCGCGAGCCCCGGCTTGTCGCGATATGCGCCGGTGAAGCTGCCGCGCACGTGGCCGAACAGCTCCGATTCCAGCAGGGTTTCGGGGATGCCGCTGCAATTCACGGCGACAAAGGTATGCGAGCGCCGGGTGCTGCGCGCGTGAATCAATTGCGCGACGAGCTCTTTGCCCACACCGGTCTCGCCGAGGATGAGGACCTTGGCATGCGTGCGGGCGGCGCTCTGGATGTCTTCCTGGAGCGCCCGCGAAGCGGGCGTCGCGCCGATCAGCAACAAGCCGCGTTCCGCTGGACTTTGCATCGGCCCCTTCCTGTGTTCGGGGAACGGACACTATAGCGCAAGCCGGCGCGCAATGGTGCAACTCTTCACAGAGTTTGGTTGTTCTCTATGTCGGCGCTTCCCCGTCGGTCAGATAGCTGGGCTTGAAGGAGACGTCCCGCCCCCTTCTCCCGTGCCGGCCGTCCGCACCCGGTTCTTTCCGGCCCGCTTGGCCTGATACAAGGCCATGTCCGCGCCGCCAATCAGGTCGCGGGGCGACATGTCGGGCCGCGACACCGCCAGCCCGATGCTGACCGTCACTTTCAGCGACGCCAGCCCGGGGTCGGCCGAACTGCTGTTCTGGACCCGCTGGCGGATACGTTCGGCGATCCGCGCCGCATCGTCGGCGGCGCTGCCGGGCATGACCACCGCGAATTCCTCACCGCCAAACCGGGTGCAGATGTCGAACACCCGGACGGAGCGGCGCAGGATGTCGGCGATCGAGCGGATCACGGTGTCGCCCACCAGATGGCCGTACGTGTCGTTGACCGCCTTGAAGTCGTCCACGTCGATCATCAGGAGGCCGACGGAGAGCGCATGGCGCTGTGCGCGCTGCAGTTCCTCCTGAATACGCGTGTGGAAATAGCGGCGATTGAAGAGGCCGCTCACCGGATCGATCGCTGCGGCCTCGGCGTAGGATCCCGCCTGCGCGAGCGCGCGTTCGCGTCCGAGCGCGAGGGCCAGTGGACCCGCCAGCGTGCGCAGCGTGGAGAGGTCGGTCCGGGTGAACGGCCGGCCGTCGGTCCGATCGGTGACGCACAGCACGCCGAGCACTTCGTTCGCCGTCGTAATCGGCACCGCGGCAAACGAATTCGTTCGATATCGGGTCCGCCGTTTGCGCGTCCCGTGGTAGGTCGCGACATCGGTCACGAGCAGCGGCAGGGCCGTCTGGTACACCGAGCCCATGATGCCCACGCCGCGCCCGATGCGCAGATGCTCGACCAGCTTCACGGGATAGCCGATCGTCGCCATGATCCGCAGCACCTGGTCGTCGCCATCGGCCACCGCCAGCGTCGCGATCTGCGCGCGAACCGCACGCGCGACGTGGCGGACGGCGATGTCGGCCACGCCGGCGTAACCGGTCGATCGCGCCAGCGCGCGCGTCAGCCGGTGCGCGGCCACGCGGACCCGCGCAGACGAAGAGAGGATGTGGGCGCGTTCGGCGCGCAGCAGGTTTTCGCCCAGCTGCCGGAGGCCGGACGAAGAGAGCGTCCAATCGTGCCGGAGCATCAGCACCGCGGCGGCGGTCGAGGCGCGGCGCGGCAGACCGACGAACGTCCACTCCTCGTCGCCCGACCGCCAGCACTCGACGGTCACCGACGAAGCGTCGCCGACGCGATCGAGCATGTCGCCGATCGTCCCAGGGGCCGGGGTCGGCCCCAGGTCGTCGGCGGCGGCGGATTCGGCCAGGATCGTCCACGTCCCGTTCTCGCGCCCGACCAGCGCGGTTTTCGTTCCGACGATCTCGCTGATCGCCAGCACGACGCGCTGGGGCTCGTCGCTGATGGACGAGGGCGCGCTCACGTGGAGGTCCACGAGCTCGCGCGTCTGCTCAGGCAGCAGGATCCGAACGTTCGATCGTGCCGGCTCACTCATGGAAATCGCTGAACAAGTCACGCGTCTGAAAGACTTCCACCAACCGGCGACCGACAATACACCGGCAAAAACCTGACTTTGGTGCGTTCATCTGTGAGTTACAGCTCGCAGGCGGTCAAGGGGGCAACGAGTGTACCCAAGGCTGAGCCATATCGCTCGGGCCGCCGGCCGGACCGACCGCGTGCCGGAGGCGATGATCCGGGTCCATTCGCCGCATCCGGCCGCGATCTCGTGAAGCAGTGAATCCCCCTGAATTGCAGAGAAGAATCAGCCGATTGGCGAGAAAAATCATCCGCGTGGGCGAATTTTGTCGCCGTCCATTTCGGGATTTCCCGGCGCGTGGTATTCCCGGTCGGATATAGATCAGCCAAGTCCGCAATGGGTTGCGGCGATCCGCGGCAAAGTCTTCTGATCGAGCCCCTTCCGCAACTCGACTGGCCGCCGCATTGCTCAACCACAAGCGGCTGGCGAGCAGGTTCGCCGGCGTTTTGCCGGATGCGGATCAGGTCCATATGTGACCCACCCGCATCCTGCACGTTCAGACCGGATCGGGGGAATCGGATGCGTCGGACAGGCTCACGCGAACGAGATAGTCGCGGGAAATCGCGGAAGCGTCTCGCCTTGACAAGCATGGCTGCAGCGCTCTTGCTGGCGTTGATGCTGGTGCCTGCGCTCAGACACCTGTCGCAGGCCAGCGACGACATCGACTCGCCCGCCATCGAGGATGCCGCGGACGAAGCCACGGACGGCCTGGACGTCGACAACAGCCCTCTCGCCAAAACGCCGCATGAGGCATCATCGGTCGCCGGACACACACCGGCGTCCTCGCACGGCTCGATCACGATGGCCCGCCTGCCGTACGCCCAGGGTTCTGGCACGCTCGAGGACGCGGCGGTTCAGGAATGGATTGCGCTCCAGCCGTTCCGGGAGCCCTCCGGCCAGACGGGCACACACGATTTGACCGCTCGGGCGCTCGACGAAGGCGGCAACGGCTTCGGCTCGTTCCTCAGCCCAGCCTTCAGCGGGCTCCAAACCCGCGCCAGTGGTAACAGTGGTGGTTTCGGATCGGGCAGCGGCGCCGCAGACAGCGGAGTCGGCGGCGTGAGTAGCGGTGCGCGCAACGGCAGCACCAGCAAAAGCAGCGGCACTGGCGACGTCGCTTCAGGGAATTCGGACAATCTCGTGGTCGGCACGGAGAGCCACGGCGGCGGGTCGAATCAGACCGGCGGCGGCAACGGGTATCCCGGCACTCCGGGGAACGGCAACGGCAATTCCTACGGCGACGACAATCACGGCCAAGGCAATGGTGGTGGCGGCAACGGCAACGGCGGTGGCGGCAACAACGGCGGCGTCCAGTTCGTGCCGGACAACCATTTCTCTGGCGATCCGCACGACACGGGCGTCTCGCCGATTCTGACCGACGGGATTTCGAATCCCCCCGGCGGACCGGAGACCGACTGGAGCCCGAAGCACGACGACGGACCGTGGACGCCGTCAACCGTACCGGAGCCGACCAGCCTGCTCCTCCTCGGATCGGGGCTCGTCTTCGTCGGCCGCTCCCTGCGCAATCGCCGCTGGGGCGGATCGGCTACTTCTTCGAGCCGCTAGCCTTCGTCGTAAACTGCCAGAGCGGGCTCGCGGTGCTGCCGGTGGTGTTCTTCGCGATCACCATCCAGTAGTACTTCGTGCCGGCTCGCAGCGACCCCGCGCGCTCCGACGTGCTCTTGAGCTTTGACGCGTAGAGACTCGGCGTCACGCTCGTCCCGAAATACACGTCGTACGTCTGCGCTCCAGGCGTCGCAGTCCAGGACAACGTCACGTTGCCGCTGACGCTCGTCGATCCGTTCGGGCTTCCACCGGATGGAACCGCCGGGGGCGCCGGCGGAGCCGACTGCGTCACCGGTTGCGTCTGCGTGGACGCAACGTTCGAGAAGCCGGACGACCCGGCGCTGTTGTACGCGGCCACGCGATAGAAATACATCGCCCCCGCCGCCAGGCCGGTGTCCGTATACGTGGTGGTCGAACCTCCCAGCTGCGCCACCTGCGTGAACGTGGCGCCATCCGAGCTGCGACCCACCGAGTACCCCGCCGCGTTGGCCGCGCTCTCGCTCCAGGCCAACTGCGCGCTCGAGGAAGGATTCGCCGGGTTGGGCTGGGCGATCAGACTCGACGGTGC
Source organism: Vicinamibacterales bacterium (assembly GCA_036268855.1). Lineage (GTDB taxonomy): Bacteria > Acidobacteriota > Vicinamibacteria > Vicinamibacterales > CAVVIG01 > DATATJ01. The sequence goes on along the minus strand of DATATJ010000256.1, from coordinate 1,102 downwards.
GGTTGGCGGCTGGCTTGTCGTCGCTGCCGGCGGATACAAAGCCTGAATGCCCGCGATGTCGTCCTGGTCGAGCGTTCTCCAGCTCTGGTCGCAATAGGTGTTGGTCGGATACATCGTCGCGGTCGCGACGGTCGAGTGCGCGAGCCCCTGCATGTGGCCGAATTCGTGGGTCGCCACGTCCTCGATGTACTCGCCGGCGCCCGTGCATCCCGACGTGCCCGTGAAGAAGACGTAGTTGGCCTCGTGGAACACGGTGTCGGAATCGATGATCTGGCCGCAGCAGTTGCCCCACCAGTACGTTTCAGCGGCGTAATAGCCGTTGCTGTCGTTCCGGAAGAACACTTCGTTCATATAGTTCAGGCTGAGCGACGCGTCGGTCGTCGAGCCCGCGTACACGAGCTTCATGTTCGGGTTCGCCTGCGTGCTCCACGCCGAAGCGGCCTGCTTCAGGGCCGTGACGACGGCCGTGTCCGAGACGTAGAGGTTCGTCGGGTTGACGTAATACTGAATCTGCGTGCCGCTCCAGTACGGACCGATGAACACGTAGGCCTTCAGCTGGCGCACCACGCCGGCTCCCACGAGGAGCGCAACAATCAACACTAGAGAGAGTCTTCGACCCGTCACACGTCCTCGCTATTTCGCGCCAAGAACCATCTGGCGAATGTCGTTCAGTTGCAGGCTGCTGTTGACGACCCGATCGGTCTGATCGAGCTTCAGGATGCCGAGCCCTTTGAGGTGCGGTACGTGCGATCCACCGGGCGTCCGGTCGAGGAAGAAAACGGCGCGCTCCCCTGGTTTGAGGTCCGGCAGGCTCGAGACGTGGAGCGTCACGCCGTCCAGCGTCCCGCCTTCGAGGTCCATGGGCACGGTGCCGGCGAAGGCGCCCTTCAGCGTTTCGTGCACGGTCAGCACGACCTGCGACACGATCAGCTGATCGCCAAACGCGTTGGTCCGCCAGATCGGTTTCACCTGTGTTGCGGTCGCGACGACTACCTGCTCCGCGCCCCGGGCGCGCTCTGGGATGTCCACCGGTTTGTGGCCCGCCGCGGCGAGCGTCGTGGCTGCGGCACACCACGCCGCCATCGTGAGTGTCTGAGCCAGT
>DATATJ010000255.1:0-9180 GCA_036268855.1 Vicinamibacterales bacterium | reverse complement strand
GGTCATGAGCGCGCCGAAGCAGAGGGCGAAGTCGAGGTACTCCCGGCCGTCGGCGTCCCAGACACGGGCGCCGGCCGCGCGATCCAGAAACAGCGGATACGGTTCGAAGAAGCGGAAGTTGCTTTCGACACCGAGCGGCATCGTGCGGCGTCCGCGTTCGCCGAGAGCGCGAGAGGCGGGCGTCCGTTCGACGTAGCCGTTCTCCATCGGCCGCGATTTTAGTCCAGTGTGGTACATTCCCGCGCTCATGCGTTTTGCCATCGTCGGATCGGGTGCGGTTGGCGGATATTACGGCGCGAAGCTGGCGCGGGCGGGGCACGACGTCACGTTCATCGCGCGCGGGGCGCACCTGGCGGCGATGCGCGAGCGCGGGCTGGCGATTCAGAGCCCGCTCGGCGACTTCGTCGTGCGGCCGCGAGTGGAAGAGGATGCCATGCGGGTGCCGCCGGCGGACGTCGTCATCTTCGCGGTCAAGGCATACAGCAATGCGGGCGCGCTGCCGATCCTGACGGCGATTGCCGGTGGCGCCGACACCGTGGTATTGACGCTGCAGAATGGCGTCGACAGCGTGGAGGAGGTTGCCGCGGCCGTCGGCGCCGAGCGTGTCCTGGGCGGGTCCACGTACATCGCCACGGCGCTCAGCCGGCCGGGCGTCATCGAGCAGACCGGGACGCACCGGCGGATCGTGTTCGGCGAGGTCGCGGGCGACACCTCAGAGGTCTCGTCGCGCGTCATCGCGATTCACGATGCGTTCGCCGGCGCCGACATCGTTTCCGAGCCGGTCGCAGACGCGCGCGTCCCGATCTGGGAGAAATTTTGTTATCTGTCGCCGTTCGCGGCGTGCACCGGCGCCGCGCGGGTGCCGATCGGCCCGCTCTGGAGCGACCCGTCCGCCAAGGATCTGCTGATCAGCGCCTTCCACGAGGTTGCCGCGGTCGCGCGAGCCGAGCAGGTCGCCATTGCCGACGACCTCGTGGATCGCATCATCGCGTACGTCGACTCGATTCCGCCGTCCACGCGATCGTCGCTGCTGATCGATTTGCAGCAGGGCAAGCCTATCGAGGTCGAAGCGCTGCTTGGCACGGTCGTGCGGCGCGGCGGCCGCGCCCAGGTGCCGACGCCGATCATGTCGGCGCTGTACGCCGTGCTCAAGCCGCACGTTCGCGGTCAGGGCTGACGCGCGTCGAGGACGCCTGATCGCCATGCGGCGTTTCCGACACTGCTAAGATAGGAGGTTCAGCTACAAGGAGACAGCGCATGAGCCCACAAGCAGCACCCGGTGTTCTCGTCACCACCGATTGGGTGGCGCAGCACGCCGCCGACCCCGACGTCCGCCTCGTCGAAGTGGACGTCGACACCACGTCCTACGATCAGGGCCACGTGCCCGGCGCCGCCGGCTGGAACTGGTCGAGCCAGCTGTGTGACACGCTGGTGCGCGACATCGTCCCGAAGGCGACGCTCGAGCAGCTGCTCGGCCGCACGGGCGTCGACAACAAGACAACGGTCGTGCTCTATGGCGACAACAACAACTGGTTCGCGGCGTGGGCGTTCTGGCAGCTGAAGATCTACGGACACGGCGACGTGCGGATCATGGACGGCGGCCGCAAGAAGTGGCTGGCGGAGGGGCGCGACCTCAGCACCGACAAGCCGTCCTTCCCGGCGAAGTCGTACAAGGCAAGCGACCCCGATCAGTCGTTGCGCGCCTTCCTGCCGGAAGTGCAGGCGGCGATGAAGAACAAGAGCGCGTCGATGGTGGACGTGCGCGGCCCGCAGGAGTTCACCGGCGAAATTCTGGCTCCTCCCGGGCTGCCGGAAACCTGCCAGCGCGGCGGCCACATTCCCGGCGCGAAGAACATTCCGTGGGGCAAGAACTGCAATGACGACGGGACGTTCAAGAGCACGGACGATTTGAGGGCGATGTACGCCGCGCAGGGGATCACGGCGGACAAGCCGGTGATCGCCTACTGCCGGATCGGCGAGCGATCGAGCCTCACGTGGTTCGTCATGAAGCACCTGCTCGGCTTCAAGGACGTGAAGAACTACGACGGCTCGTGGACCGAGTGGGGCAATCTGGTGGGCGCGCCGGTCGAGAAGCCCTAGCGTCGATAATCAACGCAGGACCCGTAGAAGACGCAGAACGGCGTCTGTGCCTTCGCGGGTCGGCGTTTTTGCGTGCCGTGATCGAGATGAAACCAGAAGAGTACTCGCGCCGGCAACAGGAGCTCGACGGCTGGGCGATCACCATCGAGACCTACAGGCTCGGCGACACCTACCATTGCACGATCGCGAGCGTCGATCCGGGCGCACGCTTTGCGCGCGCTGACAGCGCCACCCGCGAGGACGCCGAAGCGCGTGCCCTCGAGAAAGCGGCGCGCTATCTCGCACAGACGCGGAAGTTTGAAGTGTGATCGGCGTCTGCATCGCTGAACGCTGATCCGCTGCATGCCTGTCGTTACTCCCCTGCTGGCGCTGATCATCTTCACAGCCGGCGCCGCGGCCGGCTCGCTGGGTGCGCTGCTCGGCATCGGCGGCGGCGTATTCCTCGTGCCGCTGCTGAATCTTGGCCTGGGCTTCCCGATCGGCGTCGCCGCGGCGATCAGCCTGGCGACGGTGATCGCGACGTCCAGCACCGTCACGGCGGCCAAGGCCGGCAAGCATCTGATGAACTTCCGGTTCGGCATGATGCTCGAAGTCGCGACCGCTGCCGGCAGCGTGCTCGGCGGCCTCACCGTGCAGTTGATTGCCCAGTCCCACTTGCAGCAGTTGTTCGGCATCGTCACCGGGCTTGTCGCGCTGCTCACCGTCTCGCGCGTCAACCGCCGCAACGTCATCACGGATGCCGGTCTGGACCCGGGCATTCTCGGAGGCCGCTTTCACGACGATGAGACCGGTGCGACGGTGGTGTACCAGATCAAGCGGGTGCCGCTCGCCCTGGGTGCGTCGTTCATCGCGGGCAACGTGTCGTCGCTGCTGGGGATCGGCGGCGGCGTGATCAAAGTGCCGGTGCTGAACGGCTGGTGCGGGATGCCGCTGAGGGCGGCGGCGGCAACCAGCGCGTTCATGATCGGCGTCACGGCGACCGGCGGCGTGATCATCTACTACGTCACCGGCCAGCTCCTGCCCGCAGCGGCGGCGGCCGCAGTCCTCGGCGTGCAGCTCGGGTCGTGGGGCGCGCTCCACGTGTCCAGGCGGTTGCCGGTGAAAGCGTTGAAGCTGCTGCTGGCGGCTGTGCTCGCGATCGTCGCGGTGCTGATGTTCATCCGAGGGCTGCAATGAAAACCGGCGACGCCAATCTCGAGCGGCTGATCGGCCGGGTGCTGCGGGTGGGGGTGACGGCGAGCAGCGTCTGTCTTGCCGTTGGCCTGCTGGCGTTGTTCTCCTGGCCGGGCGCGAGTTCGGGACTGCTGCAGGCGGGCATCCTCATCCTGATTCTGACGCCCACCGCGCGCGTCGTGCTGTCGATCGTGGAGTACGCGGCCGCCCGCGACTGGAAGTTCACGCTGCTGGCGTCGATCGTGCTGCTGGAGCTGGTTGGGGGCGCACTCGCGGCTGTTGTGTTCCACCGGCGCCTCTGAGAAAGCGCCGGCTCAGACTTTATAGGCAGCCGGCACGGGCCGCAGCGGCCGATCGAACCACAGCGGACGACGGAGGCCGCCGGGACCGGGGGCGGGCCGCGTCATCGCGAGCCATTCCTTGTAGATCTCGTGCGACTTGGCCGTGTCCACGTAGATGTCGCCGTATTTGTCGTCGGCGCCAGCGCGTTCGATCGTCACCCGCTGATGCCAGCAGTGCATGCCGCTCACTGGATCCGGCTGTACCGGGAACGTCAGGTTCTGGTGCACGCCGATTTCGCTCCACCAGATGCGCGAGCTGTCGGGATCGCTGCTCTTGAACGGCGCGGCGCCGTGGACCTGCGACACCTTGTAGCCCGATCCCTGGCGATCGATCGTCACCAGCGCCGACGCGTTGCGGTTGCCGAGCTCTTCGTGGAGGCGCCAGCGCCCAAGATGGTGCGACATGCCAAGGATGCCCGGACGAATGCCTTCGGTGACCCACGCGCGCGTCACGAAGTAACCGATTCGCGTGCGCACCTTCACGAGGTCGCCTGTGGCGAGGCCGTAGCGCCGGGCGTCGGATGTCGCAATCCACAGCGGGTTCGCGTTGGAGATCTCGTACAGCCACTTCACAGGCGAGCGCGTGTGGACCAGCGTCGGCAGCCGGAAGTTCGGCAGCAGGTCGAATTCGCCCTCGTCACGCTTGAGATCGCGCCAGTGGACGTGGCCCGGCGCGTAGCGCGGCACTGCGTGCTCGGACCAGCCCCAGTCCACGAGCGTCTGCGAGTAGAACTCCAGCCGGCGTGACGGCGTATCGAAGCCGCGCCGCACGACGCCGTCGATCAGCACGCCGATCGGTTTGCCGTCGCGCGCGACGATGCCGCTGGCCTCATCGGTCGTGGCGCCGGCAAGGGCGTCAGGCGTCAGCGGCTGCTCGTGCTCCCTGTAGACGTGGTCCTTCACTTTGAACACGCCGTACTTACGCATGTAGGCAAGCGGTGTGAGGCCTTCGCTGGCGGCCGCCTCCGGCAATCCTGGCACCGAGTTCTCGAACATCCACCCGTAGTACTCGTCCATCGTCACCGGCTGGCCGGGGCGGTACGGCGATTCGAAATGCTGGCGGATGCCGAGCGAGCCGTCGGGGTCGATCCGCCAGCTGAGCGCCGCCCAGAATTCGCTTTCCTCCCACACTTCGCCCGGATTCGATTCGTAGGTGAAGTTGATCTTGTCGCCGCGCTTTTCCCTCGCGACGCGCACGACCGGCTGGCGAAACCCGAGCCACTGAGCGGCGTGCGTTTCCTGACTCATCGTGTCGTGGCGCTCGGTGCCGAGGCCCATCGGCAGGATGTAGTCGGCGAACCACGCGGTCTCGCTCCAGGTCGGCGTCAAGGCGACGTGCAGACCGATCTGCTCCGGGTCCTGCAGCATCTCCATCCACGAGAAGCCGTCGGGATTGGTCCACACCGGGTTGTAGACGCGCGTGAAATAAACGTCGACCTTGCCGCGCTGCTCCTTCAGGAAGTGCGGCAGCAGAAAGCTCATCTCGAAGAACGCGAGCGGATATTCCCTGGGGAAGAGCAGCTCGTTCCAATACTCCGGCGCCGTCGGCGTCGTCGGATGCTTCGGGACGAATTTGTTGGAAAGGTGCAGGCCGACGCCGCCCTTGGTCGCCACCGCGCCGGTGAGCACGACCAGCAGGTACAGGCAGCGCGTGATCTGCCAGCCCCAAAGATTACCCGCGGCGGCCGAGCGCCAGTTGTGCGTGCTGAAGCGGCTGCCCGCCCGGCCGATGGCCCGCGCGGCCTCGACGATCTGCGAAGCGTCGACCCCCGTCTCCTCCGCGGCAAACGCCGGCGTGAACTCCGCATAGAGCTCTTTGAGCGCGAGCACGAAGCTCTCGAAGGTGGCCGGCAGATCGGGCCGTGCGGCGTGCAGGTACGTGCGCCAGTCCACCCAGGTGCGCACGAACTCGCGGTCGAAGAGATCTTCCTGCAGCAGCACGTTCACCATCGCGAGCAGCAGCGCGCCCTCGGTGCCCGAGTACGCCGGCATCCAGACGTCGGCTTTGGCGGACGTGTTCGAGAGCCGCGGATCGACGACGATCAGCGTGGCGCCATTGGCCTGGCCTTCGATGATCCGCTGCGCGTGCGGATTGAAGTAGTGGCCCGTCTCGAGATGCGAGGAGAGCAGCAGGATCGTTTGCGCGTTGGCATAATCGGGCGACGGCCGATCGTTGCCACACCAGAGGAAGTGGCCCAGCCGCGCCGACGAGGAGCAGACGTTGGTGTGGCTGTTGTGGCCGTCGAGCCCCCACGCCTGCACGACGCGATTCGCGTAGCCGTCCTCACCCGGCCGACCGACGTGGTACATGATTTCGTGCCGCCGGTTCTCGACGATCGCCTTGCGGACGCGGCCGCTGATGTCCTCCAGCGCCTCCTGCCATGAAACCTGCCGCCACTTGCCCGACCCGCGGGCGCCGTCGCGCGCGAGGGGGTACATGATGCGGTCCGGATCCTCGAGCTGATTCGGCGTCACGACGCCCTTGGCGCACGTGCGTCCACGGCTGCCCGGGTGCACCGGGTTGCCCTCGATCTTGCGGACGGTGAGGTTCTCCTTGTCCACGTACGCGAGGATGCCGCACGCCGATTCGCAGTTGAAGCAGATGCTGGGGATGATCCAGTAGTGCCGCTTGTCCTTCTTCGGCCAACTGGTGGACTCGTAATCGACGTAGTCGTCCCACGTCGACGGATCGGGATGCGTTCTGAACTTCGTCATGCTGCGTTTACGACAGCGGCACGCTCTGGCCCGCCTCGACCCACACGTATTCCCACGCGAAGCTGCCGCCGAGCGCCAGCAGGGCCACGATGGCGAGCGCCGGCGGAGTTTGATGGGTCGCGGCGAACAAGGCGCCGATCAACCCGAGCGACGCGCACGCGATGGCACCGCCCCAGAAGATTCGCGCGAACGGACCGCGGCGGATGGCGGCCACGGCCAGATCATGATGGCGCGTCGGACTTGGCGCCAGCAGCACGTCGAAGGCGACGAACACGAGATGAACGCCCAGCGCCGCCGCGAGGACCCAGCCGAGCGCCGGGTAGTGGCCGGCGCCGGGCACCAGGCCCGCGAGCATCAGGACGGCCGCGCCCTCGGCGATGGCCTGCGCGGCCAGATCGACGGCGGCGTGCGGCCCCTGCCAGAGATCGCGGGCGAGCCCCTGCGCGAAGAGAAACCCGGTGTAGCAGGTGGCCAGCAAAGACATCACGAGCGCAGGCCACACGAGCAGGCTCAACACGGGACGCCATTCGAACCACCCAGCCGCGATCCAGGCAACGGTGATCGCCCCCTGCGCCGTGAGGAAGTAAGCGCCCCACACCATCCAGGATCGCCAGTTCGGCTTGATCAGGATGTAGTAGAAGCGCTCGGGGCGTTCGAGATCGACAATCAGAAGGATGGCCGTGATCGTCAAGAAGGCCAGCGAGATCGCCGGTCCAGCGACGCGCGCGAGGATGGTGTCGCTGCTGAACAGCCAGAGCATGACGCTCAAGAACATCGCGCCGGTCGCGATGCCCTTCGTCAGGAGATAGAACGCCATGTCGATTCCCCACGGCTTCACGTGCGGCGTGTCGTAGTCCACGCGCGCGTCGCCGGGGCGCAGCGGATCCGGCTCCGGCGACCCAAGCGGCCGCAGCATCACCGTGCCTTCCTTGTAGATGAAGGGCCGGGTGGCAATCTCGGGCTGGATGGCGCTTTCCTCTGCCGCGATATAGAAGACTTTCGGCTGGGTCCCCTTCTCGGGTTTCCGCACGCTGATCGCTTCGCGCAGGGCGATCTTGGCGACTTCGCTCGTCGGGTCGTCGAGGTCGCCGAAGATCCGGCACTCCGTGGGACAGACGCTCACACACGCCGGCTGCAGCTGGTTCTCCACGCGATTCGCGCAGAAGTTGCACTTCTCCGCGGTGTGCGTGTTGGGGTCGATGAACAGCTGATCGTACGGGCAGGCGACCATGCACGCGCGGCAGCCGATGCACGAATCGCCGTGTAGGTCGACGATGCCATCACGCCGCTTGAAGAGCGCGTTGGTCGGACAGATCTTCGCGCAGGGCGCTTCGTCGCATTGGTTGCAGAGGACGGGAAAGAAAAATCGGCGGGTGTCGGGGAACGTGCCTTTCTCGACGGTCTTCACCCAACAGCGATTGACGCCGATCGGGATCTGATGCTCCGCCTTGCACGCCACTGTGCACGCGTGGCAGCCGATGCACTTTCGCAGGTCGATCGCGAAACCATAGTTGGGCATCCGACGAGAGCGACTATATCACGCGAAAAATTGCGGCTGGCCACAGGGACACAGAGGGGTCAGGTACTTGCCACGGAGCCACAGAGGCACAGAGGGAGTGGGGTGCTCGCCACGGAGCCACGGAGCCACAGAGGCACAGAGGGAGTGGGGTGCTCGCCACGGAGCCACAGAGGCACAGAGGGAGTGAGGTGCTCGCCACGGAGCCACAGAGGCACAGAGGGAGTGAAGTGCTCGCCACGGAGCCACAGAGGCACAGAGGGAGTGAGGTGCTCGCCACGGAGTCACAGAGGCACAGAGGGAGTGGGGTGCTCGCCACGGAGTCACAGAGGCACAGAGGGAGTGAGGTGCTCGCCACGGAGTCACGAGAGGCGCAGAGAAGAGTGTGATCCTGACCAAGAGCCGCAAGAGGCGCGGAGACGCGTGAGTGCCCGCGACGACTCATCAGAGCCGCGGAGACTCTCTTGCCTGGCTATCCACGTCAGACGATGAGCCGCTTAATCCCGTCTTTTACGAGTCGACTGTTGAAATTGATCAACAACCCCAGGCGCTTACCGGTGAGCCGGAGGTAAGTCAGAATCTGCGCTTCGAACACGGGGTTGGCGCGCTCCACGCTCTTGATCTCGACGATGACGAGATCGTCCACGATGAGATCGACGCGATACTCTCCGAGCAACAGGCCCTTGTAATACGCTGGCAACAGCACCTGTCGCTGATAGGTCGCCCCGATATCCTCCAGCTCGATGCACATCGCCGTTTCGTAGATCGTCTCCAACAGTCCCGGGCCCAGCACTCGGTGCACTTCGATCGCGCAGCCGATGATCCTCTGAGTAACGAGATTCATGTTGGTTAGCTCGGCGTCTCGGTGACTCCGTAGCCGGTCCAGGTTGCTGTGTTCAGCATTCCCGTGCCTGAGTGGCGGATCCAGCTTGCCGCGCTCGGTGTCGCGGTGCCTCTGTGGCGGAACCAGGTTGTCGTCCTCGGTGTCTTTGTGACTCCGTGGCCGGTCCAGGCTGCCGTCCGCGGTGTCACGGTGCCTCTGTGGCTGATCCAGGTTGCCGCGCTCGGTGTCCCTGCGCCCCGGTGGCGGATCCAGGTTGCCGTGCTCGGTGTCTCGGTGCCTCTGTGGCTGATCCAGGTTGCCGCGCTCGGTGTCCCTGCGCCCCGGTGGCGGATCCAGGTTGCCGTCCTCTGTGTCTCGGTGACTTCGTGGTTGATCCGGGGTTCCGTTCTCGGTGTCTCCGCGCCTCTGTGGCGGATCCAGGTTGCCGCGCTCGGTGTCGCGGTGCCTCTGTGGCGGAACCAGGTTGTCGTGCTCGGTGTCTCGGTGCCTCT
>DATATJ010000254.1:0-19222 GCA_036268855.1 Vicinamibacterales bacterium | reverse complement strand
TGTCGGCAGCGTTTCGAGCACTTCACGCGACATCACGGTCTGGTTCAACGCTGACGTCGTATCCAGCAGCGGCGATTGCGCCGAGACGGTCACGGTCTCACTCAGGTTGCCAACCGCGAGAGTGAGATCGGCGCGAGAGGTCTGATCGGCGTTGACGGTGATCTTCTGTTGGATGGCGCTCCGGAATCCGGTCAGCTCGCCCTTCACGCTGTAGGTGCCGGGCACCAGCCGCGTGAACACATAAGTGCCCTGCGCTTCCGTGATGATGGTCCGTTCGCCACCGATGACGCCGGGGCTGGACAGCGTGACGGTCACGCCCGGCAGTACGCCGCCGGAGGAATCGACGACCGTGCCGCCGATCGCGCCGACGCCCTGCGCCGCCGCCGGGAGCGCGAGAAGGAGCCCGAACGAGACAGCCAGCAACACGTCACGAGTCATGGTGGTCCTCATCGGATTGCGCTCCTCCGTGTGTGAAGGCTCATTTCATCGGGGCTGGCGAGAGCCCCTTGAACACGAATTTCTGAATGCGCCGGCCGTCCTCGACTTCGGAGGTATAGAGGTTGCCTTTCGAATCGGTGGTCATGTGGTGGAGCACGTAGAACTCGCCGGGTGCCACGCCAGGCCGGCCGAACGAATCGAGCGGCTTCAGCGTCTTCCGGTCGTACACCCACACGCGGGCGGGGCTGCGACTCGCGACATACAGAAAGCGCTGCGCCGGATCCCCCGAGAACGCCACGCTCGCGGCGGTGTCGCCGCTGCCGCACATCAGGTTCGTTTTCCGCGGCGCCTCGCACCAGCGGTCGATCCAGATCTGCGTGATGTACTTGCCTTCGACGGTGAAGACCTGGACGCGCTTGTTGCCGCGATCGGCCACGTACACCAGCCCGTCGTTCGAGACTTTCACGCCGTGGACCGTGTTGAACTGCGGCGGTCCCGGATCGGATGGCGGCAGCTCCTTCGCGGGAACGCGCGTGAGATCGGCGCCTCGGCCGGGTGCGGCCGCCCCGCGCCCCGCTTCCTCACTCGCAGGCGCAGGATCGTCTGCCGGTGGATTGCCGAACGCGCCCCACATCCGCTTGAACGCGCCCGTGTCGGCGTCGAACACGATCACGCGGTGGTTGCCGTAGCCGTCGGCGACGAACAGCTCGTTGGTCTTCGCATAGAGGAACACGTCGGCCGGCCGCCAGAGGCTCGTCGTGTCCTGATTCGATTTCTTCTGCGCGGCGTGCCCGATTTGCGTGAGGAATTTTCCGTCTTTCGTGAACTTCAGGATCTGATCGTCGTTGCCGCTGCCGCCGATCCACACGAACCCTTTCGGATCGACATAGATGCCATGCTCGGACTGCGGCCACGGATAGCCGTGGCCGGCGCCGCCCCATCCCTGGATGTAGTTGCCGGCCGCATCGAACTCCATCACCGGCGGACCGGTTTTCTGATCGGGCCGCACCACTCTCGGCCGGTGCAGGAGCCAGATGTGGTCCTGGCCGTCGGACGCCGCGCTCGCCACCTGGCCGAGGGTCCACCCGTTGGGAATCTTCGGCCATGCGGGATCCACTTCGAATTTCGGAATCTCGTGCGCGGCCGGTGGGCCCGGCTGCGCCGCCGCGTCCCGGTGCGCCGCCATACCGATGAGCGCCGCAGTCGCGATCACCGCAACGCCCAGTTCGCTCGTCCGCCTGATGGTCATCCGCCCTGCTTCCTGATGGGGAATTGCTGCGACGATCGCCGCGACGGAACCTGTCTGCGCCGCGCGAACGCGTGCGCCTGTGCTTTGACGCGCGGAGTCTAGCATCGCGAAAGTCCGCGGATTGTCGCGCAATGTCGCACGGCGACACGTTTGTGGCAGAATGCGCGCGATCGGCAGGGCCCCAGTGACATACGCGAAACACGCACGACTCGCCGCTCTGGGAATTTTGGGCCTCGCGCTCGCGACGCCCGGAGACACGCGCCGTCAACCGCCGGCGGCAGACGGATCGAAAGTGCTGATCCGCCTGGTCCTCGACACCAACTTCGGCGATGCGCTCGCGCGGCAGTACGAGCGCGTGATGCCGAACGTTCGCGTGGAGCTGATTCACGTGGTGGGCTCGGTCGCGACGGTGGCCGCCATTCAGCGCGGCGATGCCGACATGGGCTTCGTCTACGCCGACGTCGCGTACTTCGGCTATCTGCAGCTCGCGCAGCAGCGCGCGCACGCGGAGAATCAGGTGTGCGGCATCGCGGCGCTCGAGATCGTGCCGCTCCATCTCCTCGCGCGCGCCGGGCTGCACGTGAAGACCGTCAGCGATCTCGCCGGCTACCGGGTCGGCATCGGCACAGCGCTGTCGGGCCAGTCGCTGCTCGCCAGCCTGATGTTCCACGGGTATGGCCTCGATCCGCCGATCGTGCAGGCGGACCGGCGGGAAGATCTGCTGGCCGGCGTGGACGCCACCTTCGCGTCCTCGTACTATCCCGGACCCACCGTGACCAATGCGATGAACCACGGTGCGCAGCTCATCCCGATCGACGGACCATCCGCCGCACAGCTGGAGCGCGAATACCCGTTCGTGCGAAGCGTCACCATCCCCGCCGGTACTTATCCTGGGCAGGTGCGTGACGTCGCCACCATCGGCGTCGACCGCCTGCTCATCGGCAGCAGCAGCCTCGACGAGGCGCTGGCCCACGATCTGACGCGCGCCTTCATCGACACGCTCCCGGTGATGTCATCGTCGCTCCACACCTCGATCCGCTTGACGAATCTGGATCAGGCGTCGGCCACGCCGATTCCGCTGCACATGGGTGCGGCGCGGTACTACCGCGAGCGCGAGCTGATGCGATGACGACGCACGCCGGATCCTGGTCGCGGCGGCCGTGGATCGGATGGGTCTCGACGGGCGCGGTCCTCTCGGTCGTGGCGCTGGCGTTTCTCGGCTATCGCGCCATTTCGGAAGGCCAGCGCAGCGCCGAGCTGATCGTCCAGCGCAGCGCCGACGCCGCGGCCGATCTGCTCTTCACCGCGGCGACGCGCGACATGCGGGGCGTGCAGACGACCGTCCTCTCGACACTGCAGTTCGACGAAGATGGCGCGGGAGCGGCGCTCGATCTCAACGCGCTCGCGAGCGCGTTCGCGCGGTACCCGTATCCCGAAGCGTTCTTCGCCGCACGCATGCACGGGACGCTCGGGCCGATCACGTTCTACAGCCGTGCGAATCGCCCGCCGGTCTGGCTGCCGGGCGTGCGCCCCGACACCGTCTTTCCCGTGGTGGCGTTTCCCGTCGTGACGCTCGTGCAGACGCCGCTCGGCGATCGGCTGCTCGAGCGCATCACGCGCGACATTCTCGAGCGGAAGACGCTGTCGGCGTTCAGCCAGTCGCTCGACGGCGTCGCGTGCCAGATCGTCGCCGTCGTCGCCTATGCCGACAGCGCGAAGACACGCATCGACGGCGTCGTCGGGTTCGTCGTGAACCTCGACTGGGTGCGACGCAATTATTTTCAGGATCTGACATCGGAGATCGGCCGCATCCGCGCGTCCGACCCGGGGCTGCAGCTGGCGGTCAGGGATACGGGCGGCGTCGTGCGGGCCGGCGTCTCGTCCGTGGACCGGCCGACGCCGTCGAGCGCCCGGCCATTCCCGCTGTTGTTCTTCGACCCGACGACGATCGCCCTCGACCCGCCAGCCGACCTGAAGATGGAATGGTGGACGGCGAGCGCCACGATCGCCGGCGCGCACGAAGTCATGGCGGCCCGCACCGGCGCGCGCGTCACGCTGTTCATTGCCTCGATGAGTGCGCTCGTGCTCGCGGGCGGCCTCGGGCTGAGCGCCCGGGCGGTGCTGGCGCGGTCGCGGCTCGCCGACATGCGATCCGATTTCGTCGCGGCCGTCACCCACGAATTCAAGACGCCGACGGCGACGATCCGGGCGATCGGCGAGAGCCTGCTGCGCCGGGCAACGGTGGACGAGTCCACCCGCCGCGATTACGGCGGGATTGTCGTCCACGAATCGGGACGCCTGACGCGCCTGGTGGACAACCTGCTCGCCTACGCGCGCATTTCCGACGCGACGGACGCGTACGCCTTCAGGCCCATCGAACTGGCCGCCCTCGTCCAGCGAAGCCTGAAGGAGTTCCGCTTTCAGCTCGAAGCCGACAGGTTCGACCTGGCCGTGGACATCCCGGCCGATCTCCCACAGGTGCGCGCCGACCCGGGCGCCTTGTCACTCGCCATCGGCAACCTGCTGGACAATGCGATCCGTTACTCGGACGACCGCCGGCACCTGGCCGTGCGCGCCCGATCCGTCGGCGGTCAGGTTGTGCTCGATGTGACGGATGCCGGCGTCGGCATCCCGCCAGACGAGATCGAGCAGGTGACGCAGAAATTCTTTCGCGGCAGCGGCGGCATCTCGGGCGGCAGCGGTCTCGGTCTGGCGATTACTCAGCGAATCGTGTCCGACCACGGCGGCACGCTCTCCATCCGGAGCGAGCTCGGCGTTGGCACGACGGTCGCGCTGACGCTTCCGGTCACGGAGAATCCCGATGACACGCATCCTGATTGTTGAAGACGACCCGTCGCTCGCGCGCGTGCTGAGCGACAGCCTCGGCATCGAAGGCTTTCAGTGCCGGACGGTCGGCAATGGCAACACGGCGATCAACATCGCGGCGTCGTTCGCGCCCGACCTCGTGCTGCTGGACATCGGCCTGCCCGGGAAGAACGGTTTCGAGCTGTGCCGGCTCTGGCGGGAGGGTCCGCGAATCCCGGTCATCATGCTGACGGCCCGCACGCAGAAGCAGGACAAGCTGAATGGTCTGACGGCGGGCGCGGACGACTACGTGACCAAGCCGTTCGATCTCGAGGAGCTGATCGCCCGCGTGCGCGCCGTCCTGCGCCGCGCCCGGCCGGCGGTTTCCTGCATCAGTCTCGGGAGCATCGTCATCAACTTCGAGACCCACCAGGCCTGGAACCGTGACACGCTTCTCGATCTGTCGCACCGCGAGTTCGCGCTGCTCCGTTACCTCGCAGAACGGCCCGACAGCATCGTGCACCGCAGCGAGCTCCTGCAGGAGATCTGGGGCTATCCCGAGTCGCCCGATACGCGGTCGGTGGATCATGCGATCGCCCGGCTGCGGCGGAAGATCGAGTCGAACCCGCACCATCCGCAATTCATCCACACGGTCTACGCAGGCGGCTACCTGATGACGGCGCATCCGCCCGACGGTGCGTCGAGGGCGATCGGTCCCGTCCCCGAATCGCCGGCGAGCTATAGCCCGAACAAGCGAAGCTGACGCATGGACCTCGTAGCATCAGTTTTCATTGGCGGAATGGACGCAGCGAATCGAGAACCGGACTAGCGGCCGATGAAGCCGCTGGTGACCGCGGGCACAGGCCGACCGGCCAGCGCGCTCGCCACCTCGCGCGCGGCGGCGGGCTCGATCTCGGCCAGCGGACGCAGATAGTCGCCTTCGAGCGCCGCCAGCGCGACGCCGTCGCGATAGACGACGCGCGACGCGGTAACGGCGCGGATGCGATCGCCGCTGGTGAGAATGCCGGTGAGGTTGAGGGGATCCGCCGCGCTGATCGTGATCAGCCGTCCGTCGCGTCCCGACCGCCGCACTTCGCGCAGCTGCTCGACGGCCACCGGCAGTGCGAACTGCTCGCCCGAGACGCCGGTGACGAATCGGCCGCCGCGAATCTCTCCTCGCGCCTCCAGCCGGCGGTACACCATCGTCAGCGCGCGCCATGTTGCCGGATTGGTCTCTCGAACGAGCAGCCGGCGGAACATCACGCCGTACCGTTCGAGCAGCACGCGCGCCTGCGTCTCGGTTGCAGCTTCGCATGCCCCGGCCGCACTGATCACCGGCGTCGCCGACCATCGGCCCGCCAGATCGTGGCGCCGATCGAACGCTGCCGGACGCTGCGCCGGCGAGCGGAGGATGGCGCGAACGCCGGCGAAGCCATCGCAGGTCACCAACCCGCACGACGCCAGCGACGCGATCGCGTCGGAGATCGCTGTCTCGTCGAGCGCGCACGAGCGCGTCAGATCACGGAGGAATGAGGCGCCGTTCGATCGCAGCGCGGCCAGCACGCGGCCGGCCGGCTCGGTCAAGCCGTTTTCGACCGCGACCCGCTGCGCGTCGTCGTCGAAACGGAGCGCCTGCCAGGCGTCGCCGTGCTCGCGGAGGAACAGCGCAACGCGCAGCGCGCGGCCCGGCGTGCCGTCGCCGGATACACCACTCAGGCGGCCCCAGCCCGCTTGCCCCGTCAGGCACAGCATGTCGAGCATCGGGGGGTCATAGCGCTCGAGTCGCGCCGGCAGCACACAGCGTTCCCACGCCTTCGCGGGCAGCTCGACGCCGTCCAGGCGGGCGACGATTGCGCGGAGCCCGTCCGCGCCGCTCAACTGATGTGCGCGGTCGACGTGCTGCCAGGCAAACAGGAACCGGACGAAATCGGCCGCGCTGACCGGCTCGATCTCGGCCCTGAGTCGATGCAGCGTGTACCGGTGGATGCGTGCGAGCAGCGCGCGATCGCAGAACTCCAGCGCCGCTCCCGCGAAGTGTCCACGCAAGACGATGCCCTGCCCTTCGAGATGCAGGAGCGCCGTCTCGGCGTCGGGCTCGCTCACGCCGAGCTCACGCGCCAGCGACGCCGCCGTCGTGGGGCCCGAAATCGACACGCGGCCGCGCAACAGCTCGGCGATCGCCTCCTCGCGCGTCCACGTTCGGGCCGCGCGGCCAGGTGGCGCGACGATCGCCGGGTCCATAGTCGCGCCGGGATGGACCGCCAGCATCTCGGGCAGCCGTTCGGCCGCCACCCAGATCGACCGCACGCGGGTCGCGCGGCGCGCGCGCGTCAGCTGGTCGAACCAGAGACGCCGCTCGGGGGCGCTCTCCTCGAGCGTGAAGAATCCGGCGGTCGTCAGCGCGTCGTGCAGCTCGTCGGCATCGCGCGGATCGGGCCGCGCCTCGTCGCGCACGCGCGCGATTGCCTCGGGATCCAGCGCACCGATGCCGTTGGAGGCGGCCGGCTCGGTGGCGCGGCGCGCGTAGACCGCCTGCGTCCTCCGCTCCTCGAGCGGCGCATCGTCCAGGAAGGCGTAGGGGCGAGCATTCAGAATTTCGTGCGACAGCGGCGACGGCTCAGGCGTGTCGCGAGTGACCAGCCGCAGGTCACCCGCGTGGATGCGCCCGAGGACGCGCGCAAGACCGGCGAAGTCCATCGCTTCCTCGAGGCAGTCGCGAATCGCCTGCGCAACCAGCGGGTGATCGGGCACCTGGCGATCGCCGGGAATGTTTTCGAGGCACGCGGCGGCGTCTGGGAACACCGAGGCCATCAGGTCGTCCGCCTGCATGCGCTGGAGCGGCGGGGGCACTTTGCGCCCGCCGCGGAATCGCGGGACCGCCAGCGACACCGTCGCGTTCCAGCGCCACCGGGTTTGAAAAACGGGCGCGTCGAGCAGCGCCTGCACGAGCACGGTCTCGGCGGTGGCCGGATGGAGGTAGCGAAACACGTCGGCGAGCGGAAACGAATGCTGCGGGCCCAGCGACAGCAGCAGCGCATCGTCGGTGGCCGCGGCCTGCAGCTCGAAGTTGAACTGACGACAGAAGCGCTTTCGCAGCGCGAGGCCCCACGCCTTGTTGATGCGGCTGCCGTACGGTGCGTGCAGCACGAGCTGCATCCCACCGGACTCGTCGAAGAAGCGTTCGAGGACGAGCGTCTCCTGAGTCGGAACGACGCCGAGCGCGTCTCGTGTCTCGGCGATGTAGCCGACAGCCTGTTCCGCGGCGGCCGCGAGCGCTCCGGTTTCCTGCCGCAGCCATTGAATCGCGGGCGCGCATTGCGCCACCTGATCGGCCTTTGCGATCTCCGCAGATGAGGCCAGCCGGGCGTCGATGTCGGCGCGCAGGCGGCTGACGCCGAGCGAGAGCTCGTCGCTGCGCGCGGGCGCCTCGCCGAGCCAGAATGGGATATTCGGCGGCGCGCCCTTGGCGTCGGCCACGCGCATGACGCCGGTGGCCACCTGCAGCACGCGCCACGATGCGTTGCCGAGCTGAAAGATGTCGCCCGCCATGCTCTCGATGGCGAAGTCCTCGTTCAGGGTGCCGATGAACGTATCGTCGGGCTCGAGGACGACACGGTAGTCGGCGACCTCCGGAATCGCGCCGCCGGAGGTGAGCGCGAGCATCCGCGCGCCCCGGCGTCCACGCACGCGGTGGTTCACCTCATCGCGGTGCACCAGCGCGCCTCGTCGTCCCCGTCGCGTCGAAAAGCCGTCGGAAACCATCGCGGCGACCGCGTCAAAGGCGGTGCGTTCGAGCGCGCGATACGGCCACGCCTGCCGCACGAGGGCGAACAGATCGTCCTCGGCGTATTCGCCGCACGCCGTTTCCGCGACGATCTGCTGGGCCAGCACATCGAGGGGCGCGTCGTGCGACACGATGCGGTCGAGCTCGCCCTGCCTGACAGCGCGCAGGAGTGCGAGCGACTCCATCAGGTCGTCGCGCGACATCGGAAACACGCGGCCCTTGGGCGTGCCGGCGACGGTGTGACCCGATCGCCCCACGCGCTGCAGGAGCGTGGCGATGCGATGCGGCGATCCGATCTGGCAGACGAGATCGACATGGCCGATGTCGATGCCGAGCTCCAGCGATGCCGTGGCGACGAGTGCCTGCAGACGGCCCGCCTTCAGCCGCGCCTCGGCGTCGAGCCGCTTCTCCTTCGACAGGCTGCCGTGATGCGCGGTCACCGCCTCTTCGCCGAGACGGTCGCTGAGGTGCCGCGCCACGCGCTCCGCGAGCCGCCGCGTGTTGACGAACACCAGGGTCGTCCGATGCACGCGCACGAGATCGGCGAGGCGGTCGTAGTACTCGGCCCAGATCTCGTGCGACATCACGGCTTCGAGCGTCGAGCTCGGCAGCTCCAGCTGCAGATCGATCTCGCGGCGATGCCCCTCGTCCACGATCGCGCAGTCTGCCCGTCCGCCGACCAGGAATCGCGCGACCTCGTCGATCGGACGCTGCGTCGCGGACAGGCCGATTCGCACCAGCGGCCGCTCCGCGACCTGCTGCAGCCGTTCGAGCGAGAGCGCGAGGTGCGCGCCTCGCCGGGTGCCGATGACGGCGTGTATCTCGTCCACGATGACCGTACGGACCGTTCGCAGCATCTGACGGCTGCGCTCGGCGGTGAGGAGGAGATACAGCGACTCAGGCGTCGTGACGAGAATGTGCGGAGGCGTCCGCACGATGCGGGCGCGCTCGGACGAGGTCGTGTCGCCTGTCCGCACCGCGGCCGTGATGCGCGGCGCCTCGATGCCCAGCGCGTCGGCCATCTCTTTGATGCCGCGTCGCGGAAGCGCGAGGTTCTTGTGCACGTCGGCGCTCAGGGCCTTGAGCGGCGACACGTAGACGATCCGCACTTCGTCGGGCAGGGGTGCGCGCAGCCCTTCCTGAAACAGGTCGTCGAGCCCTGCGAGAAAGGCCGCAAGCGTTTTACCGGAACCGGTGGGCGCGGCGATCAGCGTGTGCCGCCCGGCCTGGATCTCGCGCCAGCCGCGAACCTGAGCTGGAGTCGGATCGCCAAGGGTCTCGGAGAACCATCGTGCGACAGCCGGATGGAAGGTCAAGTTCCCAGTGTAACGCGACGCGGGCGCCACGTGGATTCCACGCGGCGCCCGTATTCCTCACCGTCCTGCAGATCGACCCGTCCCCGAAGCGCGACCTTTCGGCGGCTGATGTGACCGCGAGCGGCCACGCGCGGACCGCTCGTCCTCCTCCTCGGCTCCGTTGGGGTGCGCGATCGCGGCGGCCTCTCGATTGATTCCGCCCTCCGCCAAGGCCGTGAGCTTTTTGTCGGCCGCTTTCTCTTCCTCCAGGTTCTCTTCCAGCAGATCGGCCGCCTCGGAGTGACCCATCGCCCGCGCCCAGGCGATCAACGTGCCGTAGGCCGCCATTTCGTAATGCTCGGCACGCTGGCCCGACGCAATCAGGCAGGCATCCAGCGTCGTGTCGTCGAAGTCTTCCTCCATCGTCGACTTGCCTTCTTCGATGATGCCGGCGATGCCGTCGCAATGCTTGCCTTTGGCTTTTTCGTCGAGGCTCTCGAACGCGCGCTCCAGGCGCTCGAGATGCCCGCGCGTTTCCTCGAGGTGCGACTCGAAGGCCGTCCGGAGGCTGGAGGAGGTTGCCGCCTTCGCCATTTTTGGCAAGGCTTTGGTCAGTTGCTTCTCGGCATCATACGCATCTCGGAGTTCGTCGAGGAAAGCATCGTGGAGTGTTCCGGCCTCAGCCATGTCAGGGTTCCTTTGATTTGTGGCGGTTCCATCAAGCGGTGGTTCCCGCGACCAATGGGGCACGCACCGAACGCGCCCATTCGCGATCGGTGGCCTGCCTGCGTGTACACAAGGCTGATGCCGCTGCGTTCGAGCCGTACGGTATTGAGGACTGTCGGCGCGCGGCTTCAACTCATGATGCGCGGCGTGCGGACGCAGACGGACGGGGCGAGCGGCTTCTTCCCCGTGATCTCCCGCGGGACCGGCTCAGCTCACCGCGCCGTTCGAGACGCGCGATGAAGTTCTTCAGAGGTGAGGACCGCCGTCGCGCTTGGGGCTGGTCTGCCAGTTGTCTCTGAGCGGATGCGGATGCCACCACGCCGGCATGGGCATCATCAGCGCGTATCCGAGGCCGATGACGAACGGCTCATACGAGCGCCGCAGTTCGGCCAGGCGCGCATCGGCTTCCGGGGAGCGGCGTGGGCGCAGACCCGCACCTTCAAGCTGCCGTCGCAGCTGCTCCAGGTCATCGGCCGGCAGGCGTGCGTCGTCGTCCCGGGGGGCGGCGCGAAAGACCTGCGTGAGATCGACGGCGGCATGCCGTGCAATCGCAAAGGTGACGTGCGCCTGCCACGTCGGCACGTCGTCGATGCCAACGAGGATCAGCGCACAGACGTCGAGGATGGCGGCGAGCGCCGAGACCCACGCCTGCCGCTGATGCTGCGAGCGGAAGTACGCGACCGCCGGATAAGAAATGTGGCTCTCGAGAAGCTCGGAGCACCAGTACTCCCAATCCCTCAGAAACTGATCCAGCGCCTTCAACTCGCCCGCGCTGCCCAGCCGTCTGAGGATTTCAGCGGCGGCCGGTGGAGACCCCGCCCACGCGTCGAGCAGCGTGAGGCGGATCTCGCGCCGGGAAAACGACTGGTAGAGGACCGGGAAGTACGAAATCACGACGGCGAGAAACCCGAAGCCCGTGCCGCCCTCCAGCACGGTCAGGAATCGCGCGATGAACGCGCTGTTCGGGTGCACGTCGCCGAGGCCGAGCGTGAAGAACGTCGTGCCGCTCATGTAGAGATCGTCGAGGAACCGCGCGGCGCCCGCGGGCGTCACCAGTTGCGATCCATCCGACCACTGCAGCACCGCAAAGCCGACGATGAGGCCCGTGGCCCAGACGGTCAGCAGGCCAATCAGCGACAGCGGACCATAGATCGCGAGAAACCGTTCGCGGCGGCTGTCCGATTCGAACGTGGCCGCCACGCGAGCCCAGGGCATCCATGTGCCCCGAAAATAGAGGCGTGCGAGACGTATGCGCCGGCTCACCGTCCGCGGCAGGACAACAGTCTCGAACGCGTCCCACAGAACGATGGCGATCAACGCCAGGCCGATGACGAGCGATGGGGTGTGCACGTTGAGAAATCAGCAGGAAGCGCAGGCGATCATACGACGGTCTGCTCACATTGAGTCCGTCGAGCTTGCCGGCGTCCAAACCGGCTGAGTCGGAGTACGGCCGGCTTGTTGCACCGAAAGGCTCGCATGATGAGCCGATCACTGAAGATCGTCGCCTTTGCCACGGCTGCCAGCGCGTTTCTCGTCTGCTCGGCGAGCGCACAGCGGAAGCCGGTCACGCCCGCATCGATTCAGCAGCAGTACGGCGTGCACGACGCCTACGACGGCACTACGCTCCACCCCGACGGTCACCGCAGCGCGGCCGTGCCGGTGACGATGGATGACGGGCGCACGGGAGAATTCGTGATCCCGTCGGATCGCCGCGATGCCCATCCGGTGTATTACCGCGACGATCAGACAGGCGACGTCCATCCGGTTCACATGGATCCGCACGCCACGCGGCAGCAGATCGTGCAGCACCCGCACGCGGAACGGTATGAACCAGAACGCCGGCACGCCAACGAGGCGTCGTGGGAAAAGGATGCTCTCGTGGTCGGCGGCGGCGCGGCGGGCGGCGCGATCATCGGCGCCGCGGCCGGAGGCGCGAAGGGCGCTGGCGTCGGCGCGGTCGCCGGCGGTGTCGGCGGGCTGATCTACGACCTCTTGTCGAAGAACAAACGATGACGCGTGGAAATACAGGGAGAGACGCACGAAGGCATATGAATCCTTAACTTGAAATCTGCCATGAACCCCCGGACACTGGCGTCATGTCGCGCATCTTCCGCATGGCCGCCATCCTCTCCTTCGTGGTTTGTGCTGCAGCGCCTGGCCGGGCACAGACCCCTCCGCCTGCCGCACCGGCAGCCGGTCAACCGGCCCCGCCCCATCAGGATTTTTCGGGGAACTGGTCGCTCGATCGGAGTATCAGCGTCAACCCGACGCAAATCAATTTCACACCAGCCGCAAACAGCACCCGTGCGCAGAACCGCAGTCGACGCGGAGGGCTTGGCGGGTTCGGAGGCGGACGGGGTGGATTCGGAGGCGGCGGATCGCGGTCATTGGGTGGTCAGAGTAGTGCGACGGCGCTGACCGATGTCGAGAAGGTCCGGCTCAAGGCGATCACCGATGAGTTGAAGGGTGGATCCCCGTCGCTGGTCATTCAGCATCACGATCCCAACTTCGTCGTCAGCGACGCGCTCGATCACACGCAGTTCTTCCAGACCGACGCCAGCCAGACGGAGAATCACATCGCCGATACGACCATTCCGAGCTCCACGCATTGGGACGACACGCACATCGTCACGGAGTGCGCGGTCGCAAGCCAGCTGACGCTGGTGTACACCTACACGCTGCTCACCGCGTCGAATCAGCTCGTCGTGCGGGTCGATCGCAAGGATGGCGAGCGGCTGCGGCCGTTCAGCCCGGACGTGAAGTTCGTCTACAACCGGGCACGGACGCCTGGTTAGGGGGACGGGTCTCCGTACCGTACCGGTACGGGGGACGGGGCTCGGTCGGTTTCCGGCGAATCGTCCACGCCGGCCGCCGCGAAGTAGCGGTCGCACCGTGAGACAGCTGCGCGGTTGCTCTGCGCATTCAGTGTCCGGACGCGCCGGGGCGCTTCACGCTGGCCATCGATCTCATCCAGGAACACGTCACCTGGTTCAGCGAGGCTGGAGCGCCCGGGGACGGGTCTCTGTACCGTACTGGTACAGGGGACGGGGCTCGGTCGACGAGGAATCCTCCGCCGCTCAGATCAGCTTGTCGTAAATCGTGTTGGGAGTCGGCACGCCATCGGGGCTGAGGGCACAGTCCGGGATCGACCCGACGCGCTGCCAGTAGAGCGATTCCTCGGCGAGCGCGTCGGATTCAGTGAAACGATTGATCTGCATGGCGCGCGCGGCAGGCGCCGCACTCACGCAAACGGGCTTTCGTCAGCGCTCGGCCCGTAGATCGACGGCACCGGAACATCCAGCTCGCGCAGGTAGACCGACAACTGTCCGCGATGGTGGTACCAGTGGTTCAGCATCAGGGAACGAACCACGGCGAGCCGCGGCATCGACATCAGGGTCTTCCCGCCCGCCTTCAACGACCACATGGACATGATCGTCGCGTCGTCGAGTCCATTCACCACCTCTTTCGCCGTCGCCAGGCTCTGCTCTAGCGCCGACAGCACTTCTGCAGTGGACGTGGCCGCCGCCTGCTTGAAGTCGCCCGTCATCACCAGTTCGGGCCCCGAAACGAATCCGGCGATCGTCCCCGGCACCTGCGCGACGTGCAACGCCAGCTGTCCGAGGTTCATCGACTTCTGATGCGGCGTCCAAGCGAGCTTGTCGGTCGGCACCCGCTCCAACACACGGCGGGTGGTCCGGCCTTCCTGATCGAGCTCCATGAGAATCGAGTCGGCGATGCGCATGTTCTGGTCCTCCTGGTGGACGCACTGACGAGACTCCGCATCATATAACTCGGCGGCACGATGTCGAAACCGCGCAGCCTTCGAAGCACGTACGACGCGACATTGGACGTCGACACCGGTCGACATCACGGATGCCCGAACTGCGTGCTCAACGCATTCAGCGTCCTCGCCATTGACTCCCTTGCCGTGCTCTCGATCAGCGGATCGACGAGGTAGCGCACGAGCGCCGGGGCGTCGCGGCTGAGAGCCAGCGACTCACATTCCGCGATCGCCCCGCCGGCTACCTCCTCATAGCGCCAGTAAGCGCGCAGGCCCCAGAGAAAGCCGCGATCGTTTCCGGCGGACAGCTCACGCTCGTCCACCGTGTCCGGATCCGCCAGCTCCGCGATCTTCGTGGCAACACTGGTGCTGGTGGCCCGCGACCCGCCGTACCGGGTGAAGGTGGCGACGTGCTCCGTGTTGTAGACGACGGTCACGAGCATCTTGCGGCGCAGCCGCAGATAGAGCTTCAGCCGGCCGGGCTCACGCTCCAGCACGCTTCCCCGCTCGACATCGTCTTGCGTGGGCAGCGCGCCACTCTCCAGACGATCCATCAGCTGCGCGACGGTCACGCCGCGGATCAACACGTCGCCGCGCCAGTGATGAATGCGGGCCGAGGGTGCGCTCATTCTCCCGCCGCGCGCGTCGAGCGTCTCGATTCGCCGGATGACGATCGTGCCGCCCCTCACCGCACGTCGCTCCGTGGCCCCATCCGGATCGAAGTCGATGGCGAGGAATTTCTTCGACGATGCAAGCTCGCTCGCAATCCGGCTCTCCGTCGCCGACACATACGTGGTCCAGGCCCGAGCCGCGTCGGAACTGAGGCTGGCCGCTGCCGTCAGGACCGTCGAGCCACACAGCACGGCGATGATCAGATTGGCTCGGAACGGGATCGACGTGGACCTGGCGCAGCGGCTCATATCTAGCCATGCGAAATTCGTGGCTCCGGCAGCTCACAGTCCATGTGAGCCGCACGATGCGTCGTTTTCGCATCACCTGGCAGGAGGCTATATGCCCATCACCATCGCGTCTGCCGCGCCGATCCGCCAACCGTTCCCGGATGCGGCCCGATCGCTCACCAGCCTGCTGGCTCCTCTCGAACGAACAGCGCTCGTCTGGCTCGCGCGTCGAATGCCGCGCCGGGTCAACTCCGACCATCTCACCGCTGTGGCGCTTGTCGCCATGCTTCTGGCAGGCGCGTCGTACTGGCTCGCGAGCGTCACGCGCGTAGGACTGCTGCTCGCCGTCGTGTGCCTGGCAATCAACTGGTTTGGCGACAGCCTGGACGGCACGCTGGCGCGAGTGCGCCAGCAACAGCGGCCGCGCTACGGTTTCTATGTCGACCACGTGGTCGACACATTCGGCGGGCTGCTCCTCCTCGGTGGCCTGGCGCTCTCCGGTTACATGAGCGCGCTGCTGGCGCTCGGTCTGCTCGTGTCCTATCTGATGCTATCGGTGGAAGCATTCCTTGCAACGCAGGCGCTCGGCACGTTCAAGATGAGCTACTTCGGCGTGGGACCAACCGAACTGCGGATCCTGCTCGCCGTCGGCAACCTCGCGCTATGGCTCCATCCGACAGCCAACCTGTGGGGCCACCGATATCGCCTCTTCGACGTCGGCGGCGCGGTCGGCATCGCAGGACTCCTATTCACGCTGCTCTTCGCCGCGGCCCGCAACACGCGCACGCTGTACCGGGCGGAGCCCATTCCCCATACACCGGCGCGGCAATGGCGATGAAGCCGCCCATGCGCCTCCTGCGATTCAATCTCGTGGGCACCGCCGGCATCGGCGTTCAGCTCGGTGCCTTGTGGCTCCTGACGGATCTGGCGCACGTGCACTATCTGTTGGCGACGCCGGCCGCCGTCTCCGCAGCCGTCGTGCACAACTTCCTGTGGCATTGGTGGTGGACGTGGCACGACCGCGCGCAGGCGAGCCGGCCCGCCGCGGCATTCGCTCGCTTCGCCGCCGCCAACGGCGCGGTGTCGCTGGCCGGCAATCTCGGCGTGATGGCGACCCTCGTGTCGGGCGCCCACGTGCCGCCGGTCGCGGCCAATGGCGTGGCGATTTGTGTCTGTGGCCTGCTGAACTACTGGCTGGGCGACGTGTTCGTCTTCCCCGTCGGACCGGCGAATCGGCCGGGTGCACGCCCGGCATAGACGCGCGCCTTCCGCGCGACCTGCTGGATAATACGTGTGACCGTCGGAAACGACTCATGTCTCACGTCAACGAGCGCCATCCCGCCGCCGACGCCCCGGAACTGTTCGCCCTGGTGTACGACGAGCTGCGCCGGCTGGCGCGCGCGTACATGCGCCGCGAGCGGCCCGGCCAGACGATCCAGGCGACCGCGCTGGTGCACGAGGCGTACATGCGCCTGGCTGGCGCCGGAAACCCGTGGCGCGACGAACGACACTTCTTCGGCATCGCGGCGAGATCGATGCGTCAGATTCTGGTGGAACGCGCGCGTGCGCGCGGTGCGCACAAGCGCTGGGGCGCACTCGACCGCGTATCGCTCCACGAATCGCTCGCACACGCCGCCGCCGACGATGCGATGCTGCCGGCGCTCGACGAGGCACTGACGCGGCTGGAACAGCTCGATCCCGAGCAGGCGCGCATCGTCGAGCTGCGATTTTTTGCTGGTCTCAGCATCGAGGAGGCGGCCGATGCACTTGCGATGTCGCCGGCCACCCTCAAGCGCCGGTGGACGCTCGCGCGTGCGTGGCTCTTTCGCGAGCTGTCCGACGCGCCTTCATGACGCCCGAACAGCGCCGGCGCGTTCGCGACCTGTTCGAAGCCGTCATCGATCGGGTCCCCGCCGACCGCGTCGCCGTCGTCGATCGTGAGGCCGCCGACGATCCGGCGGTGCGCGAAGAGGTGCGGTCGCTCCTCGACCATGCAGCGCGCGCCGGCGCATTTCTCGACCAGCCGGTGCTCGACCGCGTCCCCGACTTGATGGCCGACGAAATCCTCATCCCTGGAACCGTCGTCGGCGCGTACACGATCATCAGCGAGATCGGGCGAGGCGGTATGGGCGTGGTTTATCTCGCGTCCGACGAGCGGCTGGTGCGAACTGTCGCTCTGAAGGCGCTCGCGCCGCAGTTGACCCGCGACGAACGGCAGCGGGAGCGCCTCCGCCATGAAGCCCGCGCTGCCGCCAGCCTCACGCATCCGGGGATCTGCACGGTGTACGCCTTCGAGGAGATCGACGGTCAGGCGTACATCGCCGCAGAGTTCGTGGACGGCCGGACGCTGCGCGACGACATCCGAGCCGGGACGCGCCCGACCAGCGCCGATGTTCTGCGCGCCGCGCGCGAGCTCGCTTCAGCGTTGGCCTGCGCGCACGATCGCGGCGTCACACACCGCGATTTGAAGCCCGAGAACATCATGCGAACGGGCACCGGCGTGTGGAAGATTCTCGATTTCGGCCTGGCACGAATGGACGCGACCGCCAGCTTGTCCGCCGAAGGCACAGCGCCTGGCGTGCTGGTGGGAACACCAGCCTACATGGCGCCGGAACAGATGAAGGGTGGACAGGTGGATCGCCGCGCCGACGTGTTCGCCTTCGGTGTGGTGTTGTACGAATACGCTTGCGGCACTCATCCGTTCGAGGCGGCATCGCCGTTGGCGATGATGGCGCGTGCGCTCGAAGGCGACCTGACACCGCTGGCTACGCGCCGCCCGGATCTGCCGCCCGCCATGACCGGCGTCGTCGATCGCTGCCTGCGGAAGGCGCCGCCCGATCGTTTTCAGTCGGCGTCGGAGATCGTCGGCGCGCTCGCCGCTGGAGAGGCGGTGTCAGCATCGGGCAGCGCGACCTGGTGGCGTATCCATCAGATCGCGGTCGTCGCACTCTACATCGGCGCCGCGGCGCTCGGCTGGCAGCTCAAGGAGTGGATCCAGATGGCGGCAACCACGGCCCTGTTCATGGCACTCGGCATCGGCGCGACGATCGGGTGCGTGCTCCGGGGTCACATGCTGTTCACCGAGCGCGTGAACCGCTCGAGGCTCGCCGTCGAACGGCAGCGCACCTCCCGGGCCGTGCTGGCAGTCGATATCGGACTGGCAATCGCGCTGACGCTCGACGCGTTGTTGTTCGTCTCGCGGCCGCTCACGTCGGTGTTGACGATCGGCCTGGCGATCGGGATCGGCCTCGCCGCCACGGTCGTCGAGCCGGCGACGACTCGCGCGGCGTTTGGCGACAGTTAGCGGACGAAGAACACCATCTAGGCCAGCCACGCTCCGTCAGCCTGCAGGTAGTCGGCGCGCGATTCAGCGCCACTCTTCGCGCAGCCGTCGCGCACCGCACACCGCTGCGCCTCTGATTCTGCCGCGAGAAGGATCGGAGAGCAGGCCATCGCCAGCCAGATGCCAAACGCCGCGAGGCCGATGCCCTTCATGGTCACCTCATCGCACCGCGTTTGCGCGTCAATCGCGCAGCAGTGCCATCCACTTCATAGGTGACAAGCCGTCGGTCACGTAGTTGCCGGCGATGAGCTTCACATCCACGTCGAAGCGCTGTCGCGCGTAGCACGCCAGCTTGATGGCGAGCGTGGCCGCTTCGTCGATCTCGCAGCATGCGACTCCGGCCGACTGCTTTCTCACCAAGCGTGTGTCCAGGCCAGCGCCGAGGACGACGTGCCGGATGTCGGCGAAGAGCTGCGTCTCGAGGGTATCGTCGAGATACTTCGTTCGGATCTTCACCAGATCCTTCGCGGGCGGAAAGCTGGCGGCCAGTGCCGCCGACATTTCCGATCGTCGCCATGAGCGTCCCTGAGGTTCCGTTCGACTCGCCTGCTTCACTGACGGTTGTATCTGATGCCCGCCTCTTGCGCTTTCTCGATGGCGATCACCATGGCCGGCACAATGGTCACGCCCGGCAGCACGTTGGCGCGCAGCTCTTTCTCGAGGTCCGCCGCCTTGCCCTTCCCGCGGGCTTCGAGCTCGAGACACCAGATGCCAAGCGCATTCGCGCACAGCAGGAACGTCGCGCCCATCTTCTGCAGGCTCTCGATCCCCAGACCCGGCATCGCCGGCGCGAGCGCGGGAATGGCTGGCGAGTCGATGGCCTGCATGAGCAGGTGCAGATCCTGTTGCCTCGGCTGATTGAAGACGTTGCGCGTGTACGGTGTTCCGTCCGCGTCCTCGAG
>DATATJ010000253.1:0-5552 GCA_036268855.1 Vicinamibacterales bacterium | reverse complement strand
CTCGCATCGACCCTCGGGCGGCTGTACGCGTCCACGTATTACGCGCTGCGCGATACACGAACGCCGCTGAAGTGCGCGCTCGTGCGCGTGGCGTTGACGACGGTGCTCGGGTACATGTGCGCGATCCCGCTGCCTCGATGGCTTGGCGTGTCGCCGCTCTGGGGCGCAGCAGGCCTCACGGGATCAGCCGGCGTCTCGGCCTGGGTCGAGTTGCTGCTGCTGCGGCGGACGATGAACGTCCGCATTGGGCGGACCGGACTGCCGTTCATCTACAACGCGAAGCTGTGGACCGCCGCCGCGATCAGCGCGGCGGCCGCGTGGGCGGTGAAGCTGGCGCTGCCCGCCATGCACCCGGCGCTCACGGCCGTGCTCGTCCTCGGGCCGTACGGGCTGGTGTTTCTCGCTGTCGCGGTTGCGATGCGTGTGCCGGAAGTGTCTACCGCCCTGGCGCGCGTCGGACGGCTTGCACGTCGATGAGGCTCGAGCGATCACGTCTATGCATCATGAAGACACGAAGATCGCGAAGGACACGAAGATCAACAGAGAAAAATATGTTCTTCGTGTTCGCCGTGGTTTCGTGATGAGGGCTATTACTGTGGCGGGCGATTGACGGCGTTCGCGCTCGGCTGCGTGCCGGCGATGAACGCCTCGCTGATTCCGCCCGGCGTGTCGGCCGGCAGCGGATCGCCCGTCGTCTTGTCCACCGACAGGAACACGATGTTGCCCGGCGACTCGAATTGCGGCGGGTGCGCCTTGTCGGGCCGGCTGGCAATGTAGGCGCTCATCACTTCCATCCAGATCGGCAGCGCGGCCAGCGCGCCCTGTTCCTGGCTGCCGATCGACTTCTTCTCGTCCATGCCCACCCAGACGCCGATCGTGATGTCGGGATCGAAGCCGATGAACCAGGCGTCGGTGTTGTCGTCCACCGTGCCGGTCTTGCCCGCCAGCGGCCACTCGCTGGCGAGCTTGGCGGCGGCCAGGGCGGTGCCGCGGAAGAGGACGCCCCTCAGCATGTTCGTCATGACGAACGCGGTGTCGGCGCGGATGGTATCCACCGGCTCGGCGCGATTCTCTTCGAGCAGATTGCCCTCGCGATCCTGCACCTTCTTCACCATGAAAGGCTTCATGCGGACGCCCTGGTTGGGGAAGACGGTGTACGCGCTGGTCACCTCCATCAGCGTCGCGTCGCCGGCGCCGAGCGCGATCGGCAGGTACGGCGGGAAGTCTTCTTCGAATCCGAATTTTTTCGCAGTCGCCAGGACGTTCTTCGGTCCGAGGGTGTCCATCATCCGGATCGCCGGAATGTTGCGTGAGTCTTCCAGCGCCCACCGCAGCGTGATCGGCCCTTCGAACTTGTGGTCGTAATTGTGCGGGCTGTACATCTGTCCGTTGCCGGCCGGGTACGTGACCGGATCGTCGTCGATGATGGACGAGGGCGTGAAGCCGCGGTCGATGGCGGTGGTGTACACGATCGGTTTGAACGTCGAGCCCATCTGGCGGTACGCCTGCACCGCACGGTTGAACTTGCTCCGGCCGAAGCTCCAGCCGCCGACCATCGCCTTGATCTGCCCGGTGTGGTTGTCGATCGCCAGCAGGGCGCCTTCGACGACCGGCGTCTGGTCGAGCGTGACGGCAGCGACGCCAGTCGCCTCGTCCAGCTTGGTGACGGCGACCTCGATCACGTCGCCCGGCTTGAACAGGTCGGCCGCCGACGCGCGGCGCGTCCAGGCATAGGCATCGCGCGCGAGGTCGGCGTGATACGCGCCGATGCGCACGCGCGCCGCACCCGTCTTCGGTGCCGTGACGACCACGGCCGGCACGACGTCGCCAACGGCGATCGGCCGGGTCCACCGCTCGTCCTTGAACCCCTCGAGAGTATGCCCCTCGGCCAGAACGTTCCGCTTCGGCTTGCGGTAGCCATGGCGCTTGTCGATGCGGCGCAGCCCGTGCTCGAGGGCGCGATTGCCCGCCTCCTGCAGGTCCGCGTCGAGCGTGGTCTGCACCGACAGGCCGTTCTCGTAGAGCACCTTCGCGCCGTACTGATGCTCGAGGTGCTTGCGGACTTCCTCCACGAAGAACGGCGCCACGCCGGGCGCCTGCGTCGGCTGCCCTCGGGTGACAATCGGCCGCGCCTTCGCGGCGTCGGCTTGCACCTGCGTGATGTAGCGCTCGTCCGCCATCCGCTGCAGCACGACGTTGCGGCGCTGGGTGGCGCGCTTCATGTCCACGAACGGGCTCTGACGCTCGGGCGTCTGGAAGATGCCGGCGATGAGGGCCGCTTCGTCGAGGTCGAGTTGCTTGTTCGACTTGTTGAAATAGAGCCGCGAGGCCGCTTCGACGCCGTACGCGCCGTGCCCGAGGTACATCTGGTTGCAGTAGATCGTGAAGATCTCTTTCTTCGTGTACCGCTTTTCGATCTGGATGGCGAGGATGATCTCCTTGATCTTCCGCTCCATCGACTTTTCTTTCGTCAGGCCGAACTGTTCTTTCAGGTTGCGCGCCAGCTGCTGCGTCAGCGTGCTGGCACCTTGCGCGCGCCGGCGTTCGATGAGATCGGTCGTCGCCGCCGCGACGATGCGCCAGATGTTGATCCCGAAGTGCCGGTCGAACTCCGCGTCTTCGGTGGCGATGATGGCCTGCCGCAGCAGCGGGTTGATGTCGTCGTAACCGACGACGACGCGGCGCTGCGTCGCGAATTCGCCCACCACCTGACCGTTGGCCGCATACACGCGGGTGATCGTGCTCGGCGTGTAGTCGTCAAGTGCCGACACCTGCGGCAGATCGCCCGCGTAGGCAAACAGCACGCCGCTGAGGATCCCCAGCCCAGCGGCGACGACAAACAACGCAACGATGACCGCGTTGCGCGCGACCTTAATGACGTAATGAGCCATTCAACTTGCAATCTGCAATCTGCAATCTGCAATCTGAAATCTGAAATGTCGAATTCAGCATTCCCTCCATTTTAAGGCTGTTTGATGTACACCGGCGGTACAGACTTGTAGCGTTCCATCAGCAGATCCTGCCGCGACGCCTGGTGGATCTCGCGACCGTGGACGAGGACGCGCACCGCGTGGGTGCTGAATTCGAACGGATCGCCATCCCAGACCACGAGATTGGCGTCGCGGCCCGGCTGCAGCGTTCCGACATTGGCCGCGACGCCGAGGATTTCCGCCGGCGTCAGCGTCACGGCACGAAGCGCATCGTCCCACGAGAGGCCGTAGGCCACCGCGTTGCCCGCGTGCTGTTTCAGATTTCGCACGTTGAACGCGTCGCCGCCCGTGCTCAGCGCGACGGCCACGCCGGCTTTCCGCAGCAGCGCCGCGTTCTCCTGGCGTGCGCCGAGCGTGGAGAAGCTGCTCGGAATATTGTCGAGCGCGCCGGTGACGACCGGCACGTGCGCCGCCGCGATTCGATCGGCGAGCATCCAGCCTTCGCCGGCGCCGTTCAGGATGATCTTGAGTGCGAAGTCGTGCGCGAGATCCAGCGCGCTGCCGATGTCGGCCGCGCGGTCCACCGACAGCATCAGCGGAGTCTGGCCGGTCACTACCGGCACGAGCGCGTCGAGGTTCGGCCTCGTCGTCGCGAACGCGCGCGTGCGCGCCGTGTCGTAGGCGGGGCGATGCGTCGCATAGACCTTCGCGTCCTGCAGCAGCTCGCGCAGGCGCAGCAGCACTTCGCCGCGCGACGACGTGTCGGGCGCGGCGCCGCTCTGTAACTGCGCGACGACGGCAACTGCCTTGCGCCGCAGCATCTGGCTGGCCGTGCCGTCCACGAGATCGACGACGGCGGCCTGGCCGGCGACGAGGCCGCCGCTCGGCACGACGCCAACAGTGGTGACCCCCTCGTTGCGAGTCGGCGCCCATAACATCGACGCAGGATTCAGCGCGTCCCAGACGCGAAACGCGGCGGCGACCGATTTGTCCCCCTTGGCGCTGGCGTCATTGGACTGTGGCACGGCGCCGATCTCGACGACGCCGAGCACCGTGACCGGGTCGATCAATCCCGGCGTGATCCAGCGGCCGCGCGCGTCGATCCGCTCGGCATTGGCGGGAATCGGCACGTTCGCGCCGACCGCGGTGATCTTGCCGCGGACGATCACCACCGTGGCGTTCTCGATCGGCGGTTGGCTGACGGGGAACACCTTGGCGCCAGTCAGCGCGATCGTCTGCGCTGCGGCCGGTGCGGCGATCGCGAGCGACAGCAGGCACGACGCGCACACGCGGCTCATCGTGCACCTCCCGCCGGCGGCGGGACGAAGCCGAGCTCGAAGTCCGTGTGCCATTGATGCGCGGGGTCGAGGCGATCGAACATCAGCGCACCGTCCACCCAGACTTTCTCCGCTCGCGCATACACGCTGAACGGGCTGGCGCTCCACAAGACGACGTCCGCGTTCTTCCCTTTCTCGAGCGAGCCGATTCGATCGTCGAGCCCGAGCGCCCACGCGGGGTTGATGGTGTTCCACTTGATCAGCTCCTCGTCGGAGACGACGATGCCGATGGCCGCACCGGCCGCCCGTGCTTTCGCGGCTTCCTGCGTCAGCCGCTGCGATCCCGAGGGATCGTCGGAGTGCACGATGGCCCGGACGCCCGCCCGGGCGACGATCGGCAGATTCGCCTTCACGCTGTCGATGGCCTCCATCTTGAAGCCGCCCCAATCGGCCCAGAGCGACGCGCTGATGCCTTCCTTCGCGAGCAGATCGGCGATCTTGTAGGCCTCGACGCCGTGGTGGAAGGAGCGAATCTTGTAGCCGAACTCGTGCGCGACGTCGATCATCTGCGCCATCTCGTCGGCGCGGTAGCAATGGTTGTGGACGAGGATGTTGCCGCGCAGCACCTCCGCCAGCGTCTCCATGGCGAGGTCGCGGTCCGGTGGGTCGCCCTTCCGCGTCTGGGTCCAGTCGTCCCATTTGCGCCGGTACTTCTCGGCCTGAATCCAGGCGGCGCGGTAGCCGGCGACGTTGCCCATCCGCGTCGAGGGTCCGCGCTGGGCGTACACGCGCTTGGGGTTCTCGCCGCACGCCATCTTCAACCAGTACTTCGCGTCCGGGAATTTCATCCCCTGCACGGTGCGCGCCGGCACCACCTTGAGGACGACGCTGCGTCCGCCGATCAGGTTCGCGGAGCCGGGGAGCACCTGTAGCGTCGTCACGCCGCCGGCGAGATTGCGCGGGAACTGCGGATCCTGCGGCCAGACAGAGTGCTCCGCCCACACCTGCGCCGTCGTCGGGCTGGTGGCTTCGTTGCCGTCGCTGAGCGCGTCGCCGCCGGGGGCGGCGTAGACGCCGAGGTGCGAGTGGTCGTCGATGATTCCCGGCGTCACGTACTTGCCAGCGGCGTCGACGACGAGCGCGTCAACGGGAGCGTCGACGGTCTGGCCGATCTGGGCGATCTTGCCGTCGCGGAGGAGAATCGCCCCGTTCCTGATGAGCGGCCCGACCGCACTGAGAATGTTGGCGTTCCGGATCACCACGGGCCGCGACGGAAACGGCGTGTAGGTGCTCGGGAACGGGTTGTCGTTGGGCACCGAGATCGCGCCGGGGCCGGGCGCAGGGG
>DATATJ010000252.1:0-9753 GCA_036268855.1 Vicinamibacterales bacterium | reverse complement strand
TCCCCAGTCCCCAGTCCAGACTCTCTCAGGCGCAACCCGAGGTGTTGCCGCAGTTGCTGCACTTGTAGCAGGCGCCGCTGCGGATCATGATCGACCCGCAGGTCGAGCAGGGCGGCGCGTCTTCCTGATTCTGGATCATCGAGTACTGCCCAGCCGATGCGGGCGCCGCAGCCGCCGGCGCGGGAGCGGGCGCCAGGGCGGCGGCCGGCGCCGGGGCCGACTCGTCGAGCTCGCGGCCGTTGACGCCGGCGTGGTATTGCGCCTCGGGCGACAGGAACTTCGACGCCATCCACCGGAAGATGTAGTCCACGATCGACTTCGCGAAGCGGATCTCCGGATTGCGCGTCATGCCCGACGGCTCGAAGCGGACGTGGCTGAACTTGTCCACGAGCGCCTGGAGCGGCACGCCGTACTGCAGCGCGTAGGAGATCGCCTGCGCGAACGCATCGGCAAAGCCCGAGATCGTCGAGCCTTCCTTGGCCATGACGAGGAAGATCTCGCCCGGCTGGCCGTTCTCGAACAGCCCGACGGTGATGTAGCCCTCGTGGCCCTGGATGTCGAACTTGTGCGTCAGCGCGTGACGCTCGTCGGGCAGCTTGTGGCGCGTCGGCCGGGTAATGAGCGCCGCGGCGGCCGCCTGCGCCAACTCCGCCGGCGTCTTGTCCTTCGACGTGTTGAGCGGCTGCGTGCGCTTGCTGCCGTCACGATAGATCGAGATGGCCTTCGCGCCCAGCTTCCACGACTGGATGTAGGCCTGCGTGATGTCCTCGACCGTCGCGTCCTTCGGCACGTTGACCGTCTTGCTGATCGCGCCCGAGATGAACGGCTGCGTCGCGCCCATCATCTTGATGTGCCCCATGTACTGGATGGAACGCTGCCCCTTGGCCGCCTTGAACGCGCAGTCGAATACCGGCAGGTGCGACTCCTTCAGTGCGGGTGCGCCTTCGATCGTCTCGTTCTTGTCGATGTAGTCGATGATCGCGTCGATCTGCGGCTGCGTGTAGCCCAGCTTCTGCAGCGCCATCGGCACCGTCTGGTTGACGATCTTCATCAGGCCGCCGCCGACCAGCTTCTTGTATTTCACGAGCGCGATGTCGGGCTCGACGCCGGTCGTGTCGCAGTCCATCATGAAGCCGATCGTGCCGGTCGGCGCCAGGACCGTCGCCTGGGCGTTGCGATAGCCGAACGCCTCGCCGAGCTCCACGGCATCGTCCCACGACGCTTTCGCGGCGTGATAGAGATCCGACGGCACATTGCGGCCGTTGACGTCGCGCATCGCGTCGCGGTGTTTGCGCATGACGCGGAGGAACGGCTCGCGGTTCTTCTCGTAGCCGGTGAAGGGGCCGCCCTGGTCGCGCGCGATCCGCGCCGATTGCGCGTAGGCTTCGCCCGTCATCAGCGCGGTCAGCGCCGCGGCGTAGTCGCGCCCGCCGTCGCTGTCGTACGGGAGGCCGCGCGACATCAGCAGCGCACCGAGGTTCGCGTAGCCGAGCCCGAGCGGCCGGTACGCATGGCTGTTCCTGCCGATGGCCTCGCTCGGATAGCTCGCGTTGTCGACGATGATCTCCTGCGCCGTGATGAGAGTCCGGATGGCCGCCTTGTAGCCGACCGTGTCGAACTCGCCGTCGGCCTTCACGAACTTCATCAGATTGATCGACGCCAGGTTGCACGCCGAGTCGTTCAGGAACATGTACTCGGAGCACGGGTTGCTCGCGTGGATCCGGTCGGTCTCCGGGCACGTGTGCCACTCGTTGATCGTCGTGTCGAACTGCATGCCGGGGTCGCCGCAGACGTGCGTGCCTTCGGCGATGAGGCGCATGAGGTCGCGCGCCTGGTACGTGTCGAGCACCGCGCCGTCGCGCACCGCATGGGTGTCCCAGGTGCTGTCGTCGAGCACCGCCCGCATGAAGTCGTCGGGGACACGGACGCTGTTATTCGAATTCTGGAAGAACACCGACGAGTACGCGGGGCCGGTGAACGAGCCGTCGTAGCCGGCGTCGATGAGCGCCCACGCCTTCTTTTCCTCTTCGACCTTGCAGTTCACGAACTCGACGATGTCCGGATGGTCCGCATTGAGGATCACCATCTTCGCCGCGCGCCGCGTCTTGCCACCCGACTTGATCACGCCGGCAAACGCGTCGTAGCCCTTCATGAACGACACCGGACCCGACGCCGTACCGCCGCCGGCCAGCAGCTCCTTCGACGAACGAATCGGCGAGAGATTCGTCCCCGTGCCCGACCCGAACTTGAAGAGCATACCCTCGGTCCGCGCGAGCGTCAGGATCGAGTCCATGGTGTCCTGGACCGAATTGATGAAGCACGCCGAGCACTGCGGCGCTTTCTCGAAGCCGCAGTTGAACCAGACCGGGCTGTTGAACGCCGCCTTCTGGTAGACCAGGATGTGCTTCAGATCGTCGCTGAACGCCTGCAGATCCTCCTCGGCGGCGAAATATCGGTTCGACCGGGCCCACTCGGTGATCGTCGTCACCACGCGGCCGATCAACTGCTTCACGCTGCGCTCGCGATCGGGCGTCCCGATCTGGCCGCGGAAATACTTCGAGACCACGATGTTGGTGGCCTGCTGCGACCAGGCTTTGGGAATCTCGACGTCGCGCTGCTCGAAGACCACGTCGCCGCGCTCGTTGCCAATCACCGCCGCCCGCAGCTCCCATTCGACCTCGTCGAACGGATCGATGCCCGCTTCGGTGAAGAAACGGGGGAACGACAGGCCGGGCGTGGACGCGGCTTTCTTCGCTCTCGGCTTGTCTTTTTCCAGCAGCGCGTCGGCGTGCGACACGGCTGGTGCTCCACTGCTTTCTACCGTTTGCTGGCCGGCACTTGCGGCGTGGTAGGCAGCGCCTTCTTTCATGTTCCCTCCGATGGGCGATCGCGTTCCGGCCCCCGGACACGACCGTCGAAGCTGTACTGGATAAATCTCGTGACCGATCAATCGCGCAAAAATATCGGTGGACGCACCCGAAGCTGGGAGATCCCGGCCCGTTCACCTTGTGCTGTTTCGGCGGACCAATATGAGGCCAGGCCGCG
The DNA here is from genome assembly GCA_036268855.1 of Vicinamibacterales bacterium. GTDB lineage: Bacteria > Acidobacteriota > Vicinamibacteria > Vicinamibacterales > CAVVIG01 > DATATJ01. Next base: position 6,708 of record DATATJ010000252.1, on the reverse strand, counting down.
CGTTTGTCAAGGGTGTAAACACCACATATTGTGCCTGCGTTTTAGGGCAGTCGCAAGATGTTGACATCTGTGCAAAACCATCCAGCTCGACCAGAGGACTGGGGAACGTGCAAAGGTATGGCAGGTGGGAGGCTGTCTTTCGACGGCCTCCCGTGGTGCACAGGCAGTGTGTGGGGTAGGTTGTTTGTCTCTCCGCAGGGTGCGGAAAGAACGAAGTTGCCAACGTTTTGAGCAAGTGCGGTGCCACTCGCGTACGAAGCGAGTTTCACTGGATTCACACGGATTGCGCGGCTCGGCAGCCGCGATGTGAAAAGAAAAGCTATGGGGTGGGTAGAAAACTACTACCTGCCGGCCAGCTGAGCCGCAAGATCGGCGGCTTTATCGGCGAGCGTCTTCGCGAACAGCAGGTTCTTCGCGTGGATCAAGTCTTCGACTTTCTGCGCGTAGCCCTTCGCGAGGTCGTACTGGTTCCGCGCGTCCTTGTTCAGCACGCGATAGTCGACGCGGTTCAAATCGGTCGTGGCGCGCGTCAACGTCGCGCGAATCGTGCGCTCCATCTCCCCTTCGGCCGCCGCCGGAATCGTCTGCAGCGTGGTGGCGGGCGGCGGCGCGGGATGCGGCGGCTCTTCGGGCTTCGGCGCCTCGACGGGCACCTCGATTTTCGGGACGTCCGGCTTCGGCTCCGTCTTGGCCGGCTCCGCGCGCTGCGGCGTGCGCGTGCGCGCTGGCGTCTGCCGCGCGGGCTCCGGCGGCAGCGACATCGGCGCCGGCATTTCCGCGTCGATCGGCTCGACGTCGCGCGGCGGAGGCTCGGGCATCGCCAGCGCGGGCTGGTCGGGGGCGACCTTCGCCTGCGTGCGCGTGCACCCCGACAGCAGCAGCATCGCGCCGGCCGCGGCTGGTCCGACGATCCATCGCCACCGCGCTTGGAACGATCTCATTGCCCTCACTCTGTCCAGCGAGCCGCTGACGCCCCCTCCGATTCGCTATGCCTCACTATGCCTGCGGAAGCAGCACACGGAAGGTGGTACCGGCGCCTGGTGTTGACTGTACCTCAATCTCGCCATCGTGCATCTGGACCGTCCGGTACACCATCGACAATCCGATGCCGCTTCCTTTGTCCTTGGTCGTGAAGTAGAGGTCGAAGATCCGCTGCAGGTGCTCCGGCTTGATGCCGACGCCGGTATCGATGAACGACACCGACACCCGATGGCCGCTCGCCGCCTCGCAGCGGATGCGGAGTGTCCCGCCGTTTGGCATCGCCTGGCAGGCATTGAGCGCGAGGTTCAGGAAGGCCTGCCGCAGCATCGCGGGATCGCCGTTGACGTCGGGCGCATCGCCCTCGACGCGCAACTCGACGTTGAGCCGCTCGGCCTCCGGCCGCACGATCGGTACGATTTCGTCCAGCAGCGTTTCGAGCCGCACCGGCTGCAGCCGCAGGTCTTCGGGACGCGCGAACCGCAAGAAGCCCTGGACGACCTGATCGAGCCGGCGAATTTCGCCGGCGATGACGTCCACGTGTTGAATCGCCTCGGCCGGATCCAGCGGCGGCGCAGGCGCGACCGCGGCGCCGCCGGCCGCGGCGGCTGCGGCGCGCGCGGCGCGGCCCGAACCGGCACGCGCCGGCGTCGTCGCGAACTGCTGACGCAACAGCTCGAGATGAATCATCATCGCATTCAGCGGATTCTTCACCTCGTGTGCGACGCCGGCCGACAGACGCCCGAGCGCGGCGAGCTTGCGCGAATAGCGGATCGTGGACTGCACCTGGCTCAGGTACTCCAGGTTCCGCGCGATGATCATCACGGCCACGAGCTGCCCTTTCGCGTCGTTCACCGCGTGCGTCATGACGAGCCGCTCGCCCGACTCGCTGCTGCCCCGGGCGTCCGTAAAGGTCGCCGACAGCGGACCGCGCGACTGGCACGTCATCAGCGTCTGCTCGGAGAGGCGTACGATCGGATGATCGGCGGCCACCAGCTGGTTCAGCACGATGCCGGGCGCCGCCTTCGGCAGCAGGACGCGCATGGCCGGATTGGCGAACAGCAGCTCGCCTTTCGGGCTGACGATTGCGAGCGCATCCTCGAGGTGCTCGACGGCCGACTCGAGATTGGCGACCTGTCCAGCCATCTGCGATCGGTCGGCCGACAGCTGCGCCGTCACCGTGTTGAAGAACGTCCCCAGCTCGCCGAACTCGTCGGACTGATCCAGATCGACGCGGACGTTGAGCTCGCCGCGTCCCAGCCGCGTCAACCCGCTGCGGATGACGTGAATCGGCCGCAGGAGGAGCTGCGCGAGGAGCATGGCGACGATCACCGCGACGGCCAGCGCGGCAAACGCGGTCGCGATCGCGGGACGAAGCGACAGGTCCAGATCCTGCCGGATGAGCAGCGTGGAGACGCCAATCCGGATCGATCCAAACTCGGTGTTGCCGAGCAGCAGCGGTTGGCGGAACTCGAGGTTGCGTCCCTGCCCGGTATAGATCGCCGCAAGCTCCTCGAACGCCGGCTTCGCGAGCAGCGAGCTCAAGAGATCCTCGCTCGGCAGGACGTGCCCCTCGTACGCCCGGTCGGCGTGCGCGACCGCGACGCCGTTGGCGTCCACGATCGCAGCGAAGGTGACGTTCTTCGAGTACAGGCTCGACTCGAGAATCGACCGCAGGCCGGGGTCTTCGCGCAGCGCGCGGTACGGATCGCCGTGGTCGCCGACGACCGCGGCGGCGCGATGATAAATCGAGTACGCGAGCAGCTCGGCGCGCGCCCGGCTTTCCTCGAGGCTCACACGGGCCAGGTTGGCTAGATGCACCAGGCTCAACACGACGACGACCACGCCGACGATCGACGTGACGCCGATGACCTGTTTGCCTTTGATGCCTAAGCGCATGGGAATTGGAGGCTGGAACTAAGAGGCTGGCGCACTTCCAGTTCCGGTCTAGCCTCGAGTCCGTCGCCTGGCCCTAACCTCCAGCCTCTTACTGCTACTCCGTCTTCTTAGGTCTCAACCGCAACTTGTTCAGCTTATTGTGCAGCGTTTTCAAGCTGATGCCCAGGATTTCGGCCGCGCGGGTCTTGTTGTCGCGCGTGTGCTCGAGCGTCATCAGAATGAGGCGGCGTTCCGCCTCTTCTACCGTCGTGCCCGGGCCGAGCGCCACCTGCGGCTGGTGCTGCGTCGCCGGCTCGTCGCCGAGAATCGGCGGCAGGTGCTTCATCTCGATGAACGGACCCGATGCCAGAATCGTCGCCCGCTCGATCACGTTGCGCAGCTCGCGGACGTTGCCGGGCCAGGCGTAATGCTCGAGCAGCCGCATCGCCTGATGGTCCACGCCGGCAATCGACTTCTGATTGCGCGTGTTGAACTCGTTGATGAACGACTGGATGAGCAGCGGCAGATCCTCCCTCCGGTCGCGCAGCGGCGGAAGGCGGAACGAGAACACGTTGAGCCGGTAGAACAGATCCTCGCGAAGCTTGCCTTTGGCAACCGCTTCGAGCGGCTCGACGTTGGTGGCCGCGATCACGCGGACGTCGACCGACTGCTCGCCCCGGCCGCCAAGACGCCGGAACGTGCGCTCCTGCAGCACGCGCAGGAGCTTCACCTGCGTCGCCGGCGTCATCTCGCCGATCTCGTCGAGGAACAGCGTGCCGCGATCCGCGAGCTCGAAACAGCCCTGGCGGCGATCGCTTGCGCCGGTGAACGCGCCCTTCTCGTGGCCGAAAATCTCGCTCTCGAGCAGCGTCTCGGGAATCGCCGCGCAATTGATCGCGACGAACGGAAAGGTCGCCCGCGGGCTCAGCTGGTGAATCGTCTGGGCCACCAGCTCCTTGCCCGTCCCCGACTCGCCGGTGATGAGCACCGAGGCGCCCGTCGGCGCCGCCTGTTCGACGACCTGATAGATCTTCCGCATCTCCGGCGCGTTGCCAATCATCGGCCCGAAGGTGCCGTGCTCGCGCAGCTGGCGGCGGAGCGCCTTCACTTCGCGTAAGGTCTCCAGGCGTTCGACGATCTTGTCGAGCAGGATTTTCAGCCGCTGCAGGTCCACCGGCTTGGTGAGATAGTCGTAGGCGCCTTCCTTCATCGCCTCGACCGCGGTTTCCACCGTGCCTTGCGCCGTCAGCAATAGTGTCGTCACATCGGCGCCCTGCTGCTGGAGCGCACGCAGCAGCTCGAGCCCGTCCATCCGCGGCATCACCAGATCGGTGATGACGATGGCCGGCCGGAAGGAGGTGACTTTGCCCAGCGCCTCTTCGCCGTCGCCGGCGGATTCGGCCACGAACCCCCAGCTTTTGACGAGTTGCTCCAGCCCCACTCGGGCCGCCGCGTCGTCCTCCACGATGAGCACGCGCTCGGAGACCGCAGTCGGCGTGTCGACCGCGAGATCCGTATCACCGTTGTTCGTGACAATGCCCGCGCTCACAGATCACCTCGGCACCATGTCATTTTTACAGTGTGGCCCCCGAACCGCCCCGGCCGCAAGCTCAACCTGGGAAATTTCTACAGGGGACAGCGTTCGTGCAGAGCTGGCCGAGTCTTTGCACCCAGCTCAAGCATGACAAGCCAACGCCTCCAGATACCGGCCTTGAGCATCCTATGCCTCGTCACGGCCCTGGCGGGCTCCGCGTGCAACCAGGCGGCACCCGCCGAAAAGACCGCTACGACGGCACCGCCGGCGACGACGGCCCCTGCCGCCGCACCCGCGGCGACGACGCCGCCCGCGGCAGCACCCGCAGCGGAGACGCCCGCCGCGCCGCCGGCCGATGCGTCAGCGCCGCCGCCGGCGGCTGCTGCGACACCTCCGGCGACGGCTGCACCCGCGCCTCCCGAATGGCGCGAGGTCACGCTACCCGCGGGGACGATGCTGCATGTCACGCTCGAGACGGCGGTCGGCTCCGACATCAGCCGCGTCGAGGAGCCGGTCCACGCGAAGCTGACACGCGGCATCAGCCTCCATGGCGCGGAGGTCGTGTCCGAGGGGAGCGACGTCAGCGGCGTCGTAACCGACGCGACGCGCTCTGGCAAGGTCAAGGGGCGGGCGCACGTCGCGATCCGGTTCAACACACTGGTGCCGCAGAGCGGCGACACGGCCGACGCCCGCTATCGCATCGAGACCGCGGTCGTGGCGCGCACCGCCGCTTCCACGAAGAAGAAGGACGCGATGGAGATCGGCGGTGGAGGCGTGGGCGGCGCGCTGATTGGCGCGCTCGTCGGCGGCAAGAAGGGTGCGCTGGTCGGCACGGCGATCGGAGGCGGCGCGGGCACGGCGGCCGTGCTCTCGACGCGCGGCCAGGAAGTGGGCCTGCCCAGAGGCGCAGCGCTCGAGCTTCGCCTGACGAGGGCCGTCACCGTACGCGTGCGCGAGCGATAATGGCTGGACGACTCACGACATGCTCCCAGACTCGCCCGGCCGGAACGCGGCGGCGCGCATCGTCGCGTTCCTCGAAGTACTTCTCTGCTCCGACTTCCCGACCCAGCTCGTCACACAGTCCATCCTCGCCGCCGGCTTCGGGATGACGGCCGGCGCCGATCAGACGCTCCATATCGGGTTCGTCCTCGCACTCTCGCTGGTGGATACAGCGCTGCTGCTCGGGCTGATCGCGCTATTTCTATACGCACATGGCGAGCGGCCCCGCGAGCTGTTCCTCGGACGCCGGCCGATCGTCGTCGAGGCCGCGCGCGGCGTGCCGATGATCCTGATCGCGCTCCTGCTCGCCGCCGCCGTGCTGCTGCCGGTGCAGCATTTCGTTCCCTGGCTGCACACCGTCGAGCACAACCCGCTGCAGGCGCTGATCCGCACGCCGCGCGACGCCTGGCTGTTTGCCCTGGTCGTCGTCGTCGCGGGCGGCGTGCGCGAGGAAATCCAGCGCGCGTTCCTCCTGCATCGGTTCGACGAGTGGTTGGGCGGCGGAGGCGTGGGCGTAGTGGTCACCAGCGTCGCCTTCGGCCTCGGTCACATCATCCAGGGCGTGGACGCCTCGCTGGCAACCGCGGTACTCGGTGCGTTCTGGGGAATCGTCTATCTTCGGCGCCGGTCGGTCGTGGCGCCGATGGTGAGCCACGCGGGATTCGATCTGCTGCAGATCACCCAGTTCATCGCGGCAGGCCGCTAGATAAAGGGCTACGGCGCGGTGATATAGAGATCGGTGATGTCGCCGCGCCGCCGCAATCCGGCGACCCAGTCGTCCACGAGCGGCTTCCGGCGCGCCGCCACGATGGCCTCGACAATCTCCGGCCGCACTTCGTCGAACGATCGCTCCTGCGCCCCATGCGCGAACGCCTGGCGATGCTCGCCGTAGTACGCTCTCAGATCCTCCTCGCTCGGCGCCGGTACGGCGAAGCGCTGATCGAGGTACGCCTGGATGCGCAGGTCCTCGCGCAGCGTCTCGCGCAGATGCTTCTCGTCGAGCCCCGACCGCCGCAGGGCGCGCTGAAACGCCGCGTCGCCGTCGAACCGATCGCGCACGGCGCGAGCCTCGCGGTCCACGGCGTCCGACGTCGGCTCGGGAGGCGCGTAGCGATCGACCTCGGCGAGGATCAGCTCGCGATCGATGAGCCGCGACAGCACTGCGCGGATCGGATCGGCGGCCTGCGGCACCGTCACGAGACCCAGGTCGCGAGCCGCCGTGACGTCGGTGAGGGTGATCATCTCGCCGCCCACGACGGCCAGGACGCGATCGATCAGCTCGTCGGCGCGCGCTGTTGCTGCGCAGCCGAGCAGCACGG
>DATATJ010000251.1:0-14970 GCA_036268855.1 Vicinamibacterales bacterium | reverse complement strand
ATCGGCCGCCAGTCCCCATGAGGCGAGACGACGTAGTACGTGACGTTGCGGATCGCGAGCCCGGATCCGGCGCCCGCTGGTCCAGATCCGCTGCCGGATCCGCCTTGTGCCTGCTTCATCTGATCGATGTACGGCGATCCGATCGCCCCGGGGTAGTCGGGCATCTCCACAGCCGTCAGGCTGTTCAAGTCCAGCGGCTGGTCGTACGCGAGATTGCCCTGCTTGATCACATCGGTGAACTGCGCGGGCCCGAGAATGATCGCGACGTCGTTGCCCGTGCGCGTGAGCTTGAGCACGCGGCCCACGCAGCGGCTCGTCGCGAAGAGCACGTCGCCCTCCTTGAGCGCATTGAGCCGCGGGTCGCTGCCGTCGAGCGTCCACCCCATGCCGTTGGCGTCCCAGGATTTGATCGCCTTGTCGCCGTGCTCCATCACCACGACCTGGTCCTGATACAGCACGTTGGGGTCGCGCGTCGGCGCCACGCCGTACCTTTGTTCTGTCTCCGTCAGATCGGACAGCTTTACAGCATGGCCGACGACGACCGGCCCCGCGTCAGCAATGAACCCGTGCCATGTCGGAACGTCTGACGCAGGCGTTTGCGGCGGCGCCGCCGTCGCCGCCGGCGCTGGAGCGGTCGCCTGGTGAGCGGGCGGAGATCCCGCCGCCGGCGCAGCCTGCGGGCTCGTCGCGCGCCGGCAGGCCGCGGACGCGATCAGCATCGCGAGCGCTGCGAACGGGATGACTCGAAAGGAGCTGCGCATTACTGGCAGACGACCTTTCCCGTCCCCATCGAGACCATCGCCTTCTCGGAAAGCGGCGGCTGAAAGCGCAGGTAGGACACGGAATAGCCATCGGCGTTCTGTCCCTCGACGGCCTGCTGTCCCGTGATCGACACCACGACCGTGCCATCCGGCTTGTAGAAGTAGTCCTGGGACCGATGGTTGGCGTAGCCGTGGACCTTCTTGAAGGTCGGAAGGTGCGCACCGTACCACGCGAGTGTCGCGTCCACTTTCGTGTGGAACAGGCTGTAGAAGTCGGCCTGCATCGTGCTCTTGCAAAACATCGAATCGGGCAGCCGGCTCGGTGCGTTGCCGAGGTGTAACCCGGGATCTGTCGCCGGGATGAGCGGCAGACCGGTCAGGGGATCCGTCGTGAGCGGTCTTTCTTGGGCGGCTGCCTGTGCGAAGCAGAGAACGAGCATCAATCCTGAGAGGAGCGCGGTTTTCATGGAGAGTCTCCGCATGGCGTGCGTTGAGGCGACCACGATCGGCTTGCACCGCCGGGTGGTCAAGTTAACCGCGCGCAAACCGCGCGCTAACCGGCAACTCCATTGCGATGAGTGGTTTGTGGCGCGACGCAAACTCGAGTTGCGGAGAGGATGCTGTGCTACTCTGGGCGTCCAACGTTCCTTGTTGCGACGCCTGGGACCACCTTGATGTCTGTCGCGCGGATTCGTTACCGCTTCGGTCTCTTCCTTGCCGATCCAACGAACGGCCATCTCCTTCGGCAGGGCCAGCCCGTTCGTTTGCAGGAGCAGCCGTTCCAGGTGTTGGTGGCGCTGCTCGAGCGGCCCGGCGTCGTTGTCACGCGCGACGAACTGCGCCAGCGTCTCTGGCCCGGAGACACGTTCGTCGAGTTCGACAAGAGTCTGGGCGTCGCGCTCGCCAAAGTGCGCGCCGCGCTGGGCGACGACGCGGCGAACCCGCGCTTTGTCGAGACCGTGCCGCGGCGCGGGTATCGATTCGTCGCGCCGATCACCGTCGAGCGGGATGACCTGGATTCAGGGCCGAACGCGCCCGCCGAGGCAGCCCCTGTCTTGCCGCCGGTGCAACCGCCCGGACCTATCGAGAAGGAACCGGCGCGGGCCGGTGAACGGGTCCGCTGGCTGCGAATGGCCACCGCGCTTGTCGGCCTCGCGGCGCTCATCGGCGCGGGAGTCGTCTACTGGCCTGGCCGTGTCTCGAGCGCGGTGCCGGTGTCGATGTCGCTCGTGATCGCCCAGTTCGCCAACACGACGGGCGACGCGGCCTTCGACGGATCGCTGCGCCGTGCCGCGAGCGTGGCGCTCAGGCAATCGCCGTTTCTGAACGTGACGACGGACGTGGCAGTCAACGAGGCGCTGCAGGATCTCGGACGGGCGCCGGATGAAGCGGTGTCACCGGGGTTGGCGCGTGACGTGTGCCGTCACCTACACAAAGCGGGGGTGATCGAGGGCAGCGTGGCGCTCGACGACGCGGCCTACGTCGTCGTGGTCAGCGCCAGCCGCTGCGGCGACGGCGTGCTGCTCGCCCGCGAGCGTCAAACCGCCGCAACGAAGGACGCGGTGCTGCCAGCGCTGGGGCGAGCCCTCGAGCGCGTGCGCGCGATGCTCGGCGAGTCCCGCGAGACGCTGACCGCGTACGACCGGCCGCTCCAGATCGCGACGACGGACTCCATCAGCGCGCTGCGGGCCTTCGAGTTGGGGATGGAGCTGCGTGCTCGCGCCGACAACGTTCGAGCCGTTCCCGTGCTCAAAACCGCCGTCGCGCTCGATCCACAGTTCGCGCTGGCGTACGCGCAGCTGGGCTCGGCGTACTCGAACACCGGCGACACCGCCAGCGCGATGCCGTATTTTCGTAAGGCGTTCGAGCTCCGCGATCGCGCGACGGAGCCCGAACGGCTCTACATCACCGGCCGCTACTTCGACATCGTCACGGGCGAGCTGGAAAAGGGCGCGGAGACGTACCGCCTGTGGACGCGCATGTATCCCGGTGAGTGGCTGGCGTTCAATGCACTGGCCAATGACGCGAACCTGATGGGCCGCTATCAGATCGCGGTGGACGCCGCCGCACGCGCCGTCCAGCTCGAGCCGCGGCAGATCTTCGGCCAGATGAATTTCCTCACGGCGCTCCTCGGGCTCAACCGCTTCGACGAGGCGAAGGAGGTGGCCGGCCGGATGCTGGAGCGGGAGCCGGACAATGGTTCTGCGCATACGGCGCGCTATGCGATGGCCGATTTCCTCGGCGACACGGCGGCACGCGACCACGAGCTCGCGTGGAGCCGCGCGACGGCGGCCGACGGCTCCGGCGTGATCTACGCGGAGGCGGAGTCGGCCGCCCAGCATGGGCGGCTCGTCGAGTGTACGCGGCTGTTTCAGGACGTGGTCCGCATGAGCCGCGCGTTGCACAACGACGCCGCGGCCGCGAATACGCTCAGCGCGCTGGCGTCTTACGACGCCCTTGCGGGCCTGGACGGCCCGGCCCGGCAAGCCGCGGACGCGTCGATCGCGCTCGCGCGAACGGACACGAGCGCCGGCATCACGGCCATCGTCAACGGGCTCCTCGGCCGTGCACACGAGACGCAAGCGCAGCTCGAGACGTTCGATCTCGATCGGCCGCTATCCACGCTGAACATCGGCGTCTTCGCGCCGACCGCGCGGATGGCCCTCGCGCTCGACGCGCCCGGCACGCCCGACGACGTGACGCGACGAATGGTTGTGACCACGCCGTACGAGCTTGGTCAAGAGGCCGGTCTGCTGCCAGTGATCATCCGAGGCCGCGCGTACCTGGCCGCGCGCGCGCCCGACTTCGCCGCAGCGGAGTTCCAGAAGATTCTGGATCATGTGGGGGTCGACCCGGTTTCACCGCTTTACGCCTTCGCGTTCGTCGGGCTGGCTCGGGCCAATGCCGCCCTCGGCAAGCGCGACGACAGCCGCAAGGCATATGCGGCGTTCCTCGATTTGTGGAAGTCCGCCGATCGCGACGTGCCGATTTTGCGCGCGGCGCTGAGAGAGTACGCGACGATCCGCTAGGAGCGTGCCGAGTAATCGTCTGTGACGTGTCGATATGTCCGCTGCGCGCGAGTCGGGTGCTGCTGGGGGGCGGGGTGGGATCCCGCCCCGGCAACTACGGCGCTGCATCCTGAATGATCGTGAAGATCAGGCCGCTGGTGGTGACGATGGTCGTGGCCCGCGTCGGACTGCCGGCCGGGTTCGGCGCGACCGCGAAGGTGACCAGCCCGTTGCCGGCGCCGTTCGCACCGCTCGTGATCGCGACCCACGGCGCACTTGACGAAGCCGTCCAGGCACACGCGGGTGCCGTGAAGACGCCAAAGCTCCAGGCTCCAGCCGTCGCCGCTGGGAACGCCTGAGACGTTTGACCCAGCCGGTACACGCACGGCGGTCCGGCCGCCTGGCTGACCGTGAACGTCTGATCGTTCACGGTGATCATCCCGCTTCTCGCCGGAACGCCCATCGCGTTCGCGGCCACGCTGAATGTGATCGTGCCGGCTCCCGTGCCCGATCCGTTGATCAGCGTCACCCATGGGACCTGAGACGCGGCGGTCCAGGCACAAGCCGCGCCGCTGCTCACGCTGACGCTGCCCGAACCGCCCTCCGTCATGAACGCCTGCGAGGCTGGCGCGATTGTGTACTTGCAACCGCTCGCCTGCGTGACGGTGATCGCTTCACCCCCGACCTGAAGGGAGCCGGTGCGCGCGGGTCCTGTTGTTGCGGCCGCCGCGTATGTGACCTCTCCCGTTCCGGTACCCTTGGCTCCGTCAACGATGGTCAGCCAATCGGCGTTGCTGCTCGCGGTCCAACTGCACAGAGCGCTGCTCGCGGTGACGGCGATCTTCCTTTGACCACCGCCGACGCCCACCGAGTCGGCGCGCGGGGTCACTGTGAAGACACAGGGCGCCGCATCCTGATTGATGCCGACCTGCTGATCGCCCACCGTGATGGTGCCTTTGCGCACCGAAGGGTCGGCATTCGCGGCGACTTTGAACGGGACCGTGTCGGCGCCCTGACCCGCAGTCGCGCCGCCGAACTGAATCCAGTTTCCTGCCGCTGCCGCACTCCATTGGCACTCGCGATCCGTCGAGACGGTGAGCGTGCCATTGCCCCCCGACGCGGAGAACGAGGCGGGCGCCGCTGTCGCCGTGATGCCGCACTTTGCCGACGTGGGCGTCGTCGTGCTCACGCTCGAGGAGCTGCATGCCGCGATCGGCATGCCTGCGGCGAGCGAGAACGCAAGCATCACGCGACGCATGATCGCTTCTCGCGGGCTCGAAGCTTCGCTCCGGGCGGAAACTCTGAGCTGAGCACGCTGCTAGTTTACAGAAACGATTCTGCTCAGCTTGATACGCTCGAGCTACAAGCCGAACCTGGCGGCGCCGCTCACTCGGATCGCAGAACGATCGCCGGATCGATCCGCGACGCACGCAATGCTGGCCATGCGGTCGCGACTGCCGTCACAACGACAAGGACCGCGACGACGCTGACGAGCGTGAGCGGATCGTCGAAGCGTGGTCCGGTCGAGGGCGCCGTGCCCGTTCCGCTGAACGCGCGGTTCCACAGCATCGTGCCGGCGAAGCCGACGGCCAGCCCGAGCGCGAGCTGCGTGAGAACGCCGCGCACGACGATCCAGACAACCTGCATCGGCCGCGCGCCGAGCGCCATCCGCACGCCGATTTCCCGCGTCCGTTGCCCGGCGGCATTGGCCGTGACCGAGTAGAGACCCACCCCGGCCAGAAGCAGCGCGACAGAGACGATCGTATCCAGGAGAATCTTCGACGAGCGGCCATTCCACTGCGACCGCGCCATCGCGTCGTCCAGCGACATCACGCCGTAGAGCGGGAGGCCGGGATCGATGTCGCGCACGACATCGCGCAGCGCGGGAGCGATCGCGGCGGCGCTGCGTCCGGCCCGGACCACGATGGCGGTCGTCGCGGGAGGCGCCGACCTCACTGGCAGATAGACGATCGGGTCGGGATTGGGCAACCCGCGCTGGCGCACGGTGGGCGCCTCGCCGACGATCGTCAGCCAGGGTGCTCGAGCGCTCGACGCCGCGGCGTCCGCCAATCGAATCCGTCTTCCGACCGGATCGCCTCCGTCAAAAAACATCTGGGTGAAGCGGCGATTGACGATAGCGTTCTCGGTGCCGGGCGCGCCGTCGCTATCGACGAACGGCCGTCCCCGCGCGAGGCGCAGCGAGAGGACGTCGAAGTATGCCGGGCCGACCGTGATGGTCCACACGGTCGGCGCGGCGCCGCCGACAACCGGAGGCGCGCCCTCAATCGCAAGCAGCCTGGCCGCGGCCCCGCCGAGCGGGAGCGCCGAGGTGATCGCCGTGGACTGGACGTCCGGAACAGCGCTGAGGCGCTCCTCGAGACGCGTGAAAAACGCCAGGCGATCGTCGTCGGTCTTATACCGTTCCGGCGGCAGCGTTACCCAGGTGGTTACGATGTTCGATGGGTCGACCACGAGGTCGGCCTGAATCGCCGATCGCGTTTGCCGGTACCCGATCACGAGCGCCGCCGTCAGGATCGTGGTCAGGCCAAGCTCCGCCGTCAGGAAGGCTGTGGTCCATCGGCGGGCGCGCACACTTCCCGTGCCGGTGCGTCCACCCTCCTTCAGCCGCTCGTGCACGTCAGTACGTGCCACGTGTACTGCTGGAACGAGACCGAAGACAAAGACGGTCGCCAGCGTCATCAACGACAACGCAACCAGCCCACGGCCGTCGGTGTACCTCATCCAGAAGGGAAGCGTCTTCGGAGGGACCAGCGTCCACAGAACACGTGCGCCGGCGAATGAGAACGCGGCGCCGACGATGCCGCCGAGGAGCGCCAACACGGCACTTTCCGCCAGGAGCTGCCGGACGAGCCGTCCTCCCGACGCGCCGAGCGAGGCGCGAACTGCCATCTCGTGCGACCGGCCGACGGCTCGCATCAAGAGCAGGCTCGCGGTATTGGCACAGGCGATGAGGAGCACGACGACCGCGACCGCGATGAACGCCAGCCACGCCGGATTGGTAATGTCGGAGTTGTACACGTCGTTGATCGGCACCGCCGCCAGCGTGATCGCCTCGTTCGTGTCAGGAAAGTCGTGCGCGAGCCTCGCCGACACCGCGGCAAGGCGACCCATCGCCTGGGTGCGGGTCGCGTCGTCTTTCAGCCGGCCGAACACAGAGAGCACCCGCGCGGTGCGGCGATCGGTGGTCAGGCCGGGCATCAGCGCAAGCGGCTGCCACACGTCAGTCCTCGCTGGAAACTCGAAGCGCTCCGGCGCGACGCCGACGACCAGCGTGGGAATGCCGTTGATGCGGATCGTCCGGCCGACGATCGTCGGGTCGCCGCCGTATCGCGCCTCCCACAACCCGTTGGCGAGGATGGCGACAGGCTGGGCGCCCGGCCGATCGTCGCTCGACCCGAAATCGCGTCCCAGCACCGGGCGTTTATTGAGCAGTGTGAACGCCTCTGCCGACATATAAGTGCCGACCGCACGGTCGGGTGCGCGGTCCACGTCGCCGACGGCCACCGGTGCATCGGCGGTCGCGGCCATTCCGGCAAAGGCCGGCACCGACGACTTCATGTCCTCGAATTCGCGGAACGACAATCCCAATTTGCGATCGCGCGTATCTCGCGCGCCGACCGACAGCACGCGATCGGGGCGTTCGATCGGCAGCCCGCGCAGGCAGATCGCGTTGAGAAGCGTAAACTGCGTGTGGCTGACGCCAATGCCCGCACCGAGGACGAGCATCGCGACAACCGTAAAGCCGGCATCTTTGCGCAGCAGGCGCACCCCGAGACGGACGTCGTGCGCCGCATCCTGAAGCCACGCCCGGATCCAGACTTCGCTCACTGGTCCCTCCTCGTGCGCACCTAGTCGTGAATCGTGATGTGTTCAGAGAGTCCCAATCGTTGTGTCGCGAGCCGCGGCCGAGCGTCGAAGTTGATCGGCAGCCGCCGGCGTCGCCGCGCCCGATCGATCGACCTCACCATGAGCGCGATGGCGGCGAGGGTCGCGTCGATCGCGACCGCGCTCGTGGCTGTGTGGAGCGTCAACCGTTCGACCCAGGCGAGCCCGTATGTGGCGACGATCAGGCTTGCGGCGCCGATGGGCCACACCAGCTTCGGGTTCTCGATCGGCACATAGCTGCAGGCGAACGGCAGATTGCGATACGTCAGAAACAGAATGTCGCATGCCGCGATCGCCACCAGCAGGCTGAACACCGAGTGCCCGACGGCGAAAAAGATTCCGAGCAGGGCGACGTGCAGCGGCAGCAGCACGAGCAACAGCCCGGCCACGAGCAGGAGCGCGGCGCGTTTGACGCCGGCGAGATAGCCGCGTTCGTCGCCGAGCCATGCCATCCGGATGTTCCAGTTTCCGGACGGCGCCGCCGGAACGGTCATCGCGTATGCGACGCCAGCGACGAGCGCCATCAGCCACATGATCGAGATCCCGAACACGCCCAACGGAATGGACTGGACGTCCATAAGAATTCGATCGCGCTGAGCCAACACGATGAGCGCGTGCGTGAGCCCGACCGCCGCCGCGACGGCCATGACGGTTCGGTGAGGAGCGCTTCGAGACAACGTGTGCAGCGCAAAGAAGAATCCAGCCTGCGCCTCAGGATCCTTTCGCGTGTGTCGCTCAGCAAGACGATGAGTCATGGCTCGCATGCGCGACGTCGAAGGCACCCCCGCGGATCGATCGGGCAAGCGGCGATTGCTCCAGAGGAAGGTCACCAGGGCCAATGCCGCCATGAGGACGAACGACGTCCATCCTCGGGAGGCGAGCGCGGCGAATTGCGGCCGCAGCTTGCGATACGCCGCCCGGGCGGTGAGATCCTCTTGTTTCGGGAACGACAGGAACGCGAATCGGGGCGGCAGGACGACCGGGAGGTCAACCACGAGGTGACCGGCGAGCGTTTCGTTCACGCCGAGGTACCACAACACCGGACGCGCCGGCCATCGAGAAAGGTGCGCGTCCTCGACCCAATGGCGCACATTCGTTGCGCTGACGGTCGGCGCCAGCAGCAGCGCGGTGATCATGGTCACGACGAGCCCGCTCTGAACGGCGCTCGACACGCGCCAGAACGCGTGTTCACCGAGCAGCAGCCGGAACATTCCGCGGATCGCGATGACTCCGAAAAAGCCGAAGAGACCACCCATCGTGACGGCCGTCGCCTGTCCTGCCATCAGCCGGAGGAGCGTGCCGCCCGGCGTGCCCCGGATGTTCAGCGTGAGGAAGACGGGGTAGATCACGATGGGAACGGCATTCAGCGCGATCGTGAGGACGGCGCCGAATATCACGGCGGCCGCAAGTTTCGCGCGCGCGATCGTGTGCGCGGCAATCGGCAGCGGTCCCAGGATAGCCGTATCGCGCGGCTCGAGCGCCAGGGCGTCCCACACCATCAGCGCGGCCAGTGCACCCATCGCGATCGATGCGCCGATGAAAAGGAACCGATCCGATAAGGCGCTCAGCGACGCCGGGCCCGGGAGCTGGATGAAGGCGGCCAGGTAGGTGGTGGACAGGAGAAACGTCACGATCAGCGCCAGAGAGAGGACGGACGCGTACATCAGGGCGAGCGACTCGCGGCGGTCGGTGTGCGGGGAGACGAGGTCGTTATCGAGGAGACGGCGAAGAAAGAGGCCCGTCACGAGGCGAAACGCCGTACGATCGCGGGCAGCCACCGGTGTCATGCGTGCCGCCCGACCACGTCCGCGATGTCGCGCGCGGTCCGTTCCGGATCGACCGTGGTCACCAGCTGCGTGATGACGTCCTCGAGGGAAGACTCGCGTTGCATCATCGCGCGCAGCTGTGTCACGGGTCCCTCCGCTACGATGTTCCCGCGGTGGAGCACGACAACCTCCGGACAGAGCCGCTCGACGTAGTCGAGGACATGCGAGCTGTACAGGATCATCTTTCCGCGAGCAGCGAGCAGCGGCAGCAAGTGGCGAAGGACGAGACTCGCCGCCAGGTCCAGGCCGGATTCGGGTTCATCCAGAATCAGCACGTCGGGATCGTGCAGGAGCGCGGAGACGAGCAGGATCTTTTGCCTCATCCCCTTGGAATACCCGCTGATCGGTTGATCCGCGGCACCCGCGAGGCCGAACAGATCGAGGAGGGATGCGATCTTCCCGCTTCGCGAGTCCGCTGGAAGGCGGCGCAGTCGGCCGACAAGCTCGAGCTGCTCGCGTCCTGACAGGAACGTGTAGAGTTGCGATTCTTCGGGGACGTAGCCCACGCGCGCCTTGTACGCCGGCAGGTCGTCGTCTATGTCGTGGTCGTCGAAGCGCACGTGGCCGGTCGAGGGTTCGCGCAGGCCGGTCAACATGGAGACCGTGGTGGATTTCCCCGATCCGTTGGGACCCAGCAGCCCGAGAATGGTTCCTGGCTGCAGCGTGAAACTGACGTTGCGCACCGCCGGGATGGCCGAGTAGTACTTGGTGAGCTGCTGCGCCTCGAGGCGAGCTTGCATAAGGGCCAATTTAGTAGTAAAAGGTGAGTATATGTCAAGGGAATCCTTGGGGCACTTCGAACTGCTCGTGCTCCTGGCGCTGCTCCGTCAGGGAGACGAGGCTTACGGCGTGCCGATCGCACGCGCGATCGAGGAGAGCACCGGCAAGCCGGTGATACGCGCCAGCATTTACAACACGCTCGAACGGCTTGAAGAGAAGGGGCTGATCCGTTCGACGGTCGGTCAACCGACGCCTGAACGCGGCGGCCGCGCCAAGCGGTTCTTCGCGATCACGACGAGCGGGTTGCGAGAGGTGCGGGTGGCGAAGAAGGCGTTAACCAGCCTGTGGCGAGGCATACCGGTTCACGAGGGGTGACCATGACCTGTCATCGATTGGCGCTCAGGTTGCTGGCGTGCGCTGACGCGTTCGGCATCGGCGACGAGCTCATCGGGGATCTGCTCGAGGAGATCGCGCACGGCCGCTCCCGCGCCTGGCTGTGCCATCAGGTCCTCGGCTTGTATGGGCTGGCGTTCACGAAGTACGTGCGCACTCGCGCGCGTCTCACACCGCGAATGGTCGCGCTCGCGCTGCTGTTGCTGCTGCTCGCGGGCAGGTCGGTCGGATCCGCCGGGAGTGTGCTCGAAGCGTGGCTTGGCTTCTACGCCGTGGCGGGCACGCTCAGCCTGTTTGCGCACATGGCGTCGCGCACGTTCGGGACGCGGGCAGCCGTGTTTCCGGCACCCGCGGATGCACCAGACGCTGGCAGATGACAATCATGTGACACGACGCACTTCATTTCACACCCAGCCCGCGCAACGCAACGCGCGGTTGAAGCAAGCCGTACCCGAACTGGTCGTCTCGACCCGGTGAGCCGAGATCCCGCGCCGTCGCCTTGATCAAGGCTTCGACCGCGGCAGGTTTCGTGACGCCCTGACTGATGAGCAACGCCGCGACTCCCGACACGTGCGGTGCGGCCATCGAGGTGCCACTCTCGGCCACTTCTGCGTATCGATCGAACCGCGGGAAGATCGTCGTCTCCGGATTCGAATCGGTCGGGAGAATCGTAGCCTGCCAAATCTCTCCGCTCGAACCGCCGTCTCGCGGGTCGCCGCCGGGCGCCGCGATCTCGACCTGCGGGCCCGTCGTCGAGTAGAACGCGTGGTTCAACGAGCGTCCCACCGCCGCGACGGACATTACGCCGTCCATCTCGGGCGCGTAGGCTGCCGGGTACTCGGCGGCATTCCCGTCTTCGTATCCATTGCCGGCCGAGATCGCGATGAACACGCCCTTGCCCACGGCGTACGCGAGGGCATCGTGCTCGGACGATGAGGGCGTGGAACCGCCAAGGCTCAAGTTGATCACCTTCGCCCCATTGTCTGCGGCGTACCGAATACCCTGAACGATCGCGCTCTCCGGGCACCCTCCGATGTTGGCGGGGGCAAATCCAGGCACGCCGACGGACGCGAGCACGAACTGAACCTCCCAGTAGCCCACGCACACCTTCACCGGCATCACCCGCGTCTTATAGGCGATGCCCGCTTCGGCCAGACCGTTGTTCGTGTCCTCGCCGATAGTGGAGCTGACGTGCGTGCTGTGGCCC
Source organism: Vicinamibacterales bacterium (assembly GCA_036268855.1). Classification (GTDB taxonomy): domain Bacteria; phylum Acidobacteriota; class Vicinamibacteria; order Vicinamibacterales; family CAVVIG01; genus DATATJ01. Next base: position 3,149 of record DATATJ010000251.1, on the reverse strand, counting down.
ACCATGTCCACGACGGCGGCAAACGGCACGCCGAAGGCGGCGGTTGTCGCGAAGTCTCGCGGCGTCACCAACCGGGAGGCGGCGAGATCGGGGTTGATCGCGAAGGGAACAGCGACCGTTTGGAAGGCATGGCCATTCCACGTCTTCAGCGAGAACGTCTGATTCGCCGTCGTCAGCCCGGTATCGAGGACGGCCACAATCTGATCGCTGGTGGCTCCCGGGTTGATATCCCAGGCGCGCGGCACGTCCAGCGCGGAAAAGTTCCATTGACGCGAAAAAGAGGGATCGTTGGGTGCGGCATGGAGGTGGCGCAGATAATTGGGCTCGGCGTATTCGACTTCCGGCTGCGCCGCCAGCAGTGTTGCGAGAAACCGTGCGTCGACGTCCGTCGGATCTCTCAGCAGGGCGACGTCGCCGATCCATTCCATATCGGACAACGCCGGCCGGCTGCGAAGGACATGCAGTGCGCTCTGGCGCTGGACGTTGTTCGTGCCGTCCTTGAATTTCACCAACACTTGACCAGGGAGGTACTCGAGATGGCGCGCCATCGCGTCCTCGGCCGCCACGACACGCGCCGCGTCAGCCGTCCCGACGATCAGGGACGGCGCGACCTGCGCGACGAGCGTGTGCGATGGCGAAACGACGCCGCCGATGAGCAAGAGCACGAACGTACCGAGGATCCACGTTCTGGAGTGCTGCACGGGTCACATCCTTGGAATGACGAACTGCGTCAGTCTGGGCGACGGGACGTGACAGCTGCAGCGTGGCTGCGGTCCCGATATGCGTCTGTGGGGAAGACGCCGCGGAGTATATACCTGCTGCTGAGGTTTACGCGCCTAAACACATAGTGGCCAAGAAGTTGGCCACCCGGTTCGGCCGTTTGCGCTGTTCATCGCCGCCGGATCGTTCTTTTCGATCCGTGCGCGCGTCGCCAGGGTGTTGCCGGGGCCCTTCACGACCGCCCCGATGCGCGCCCTTCCCGAGCTCCTGGTGTTTGTCGCGATGTTCTACTGGCTGTGGCGCGTGCGTGGGCGCCGGATGGTGACGTCGGCGCCGTAGACGTCCAGGCCGCGACGCTAAAACTTGAAGCGCGCCGAGAACTGCAACTGCCGCGGTGGTCTGGCCGCGACAGGTTGCCCGAACAGCGACGAGCCCACAGTGCCGACGTAGCTCGTCTCGTTGACGCGGTTGGTCACGTTGAACGCGTCGATGGCCAGCGTCAGCGTGCGGCCGTCGGCGGTGCGGGCACCAAGCGTCAGCTCGCGCGACGCGCGAAGGTCCAGGGCCGCGAAACCGGCGCCTTCGAGTGTGTTCCGCGCGACGCCGGCGGGTCGCGCCTGCCCGCGGCCGTTGTTGAACACATCGAGTCCGAGCGTTTCCGTGTACGGTGTGCCGGAGTTCATCGACAACCCGACACCGAAATCCATGATGCCCGCGCTGGCGCGCCCGAGCAGCAGGAACCGATGGCGACGGTCGAAGTCCGCGCGCGCCCATTCGCCGGCGAGATCATAGTCGTTGGCGGGATAGGACGAGATGCCGTTCGTGTCGTTGTCGATGCGGCTCAAGGTGTACTGCATCTGCCCATTGAACCAGCGAGTCATCTTGCCGCGCAGCGTGATCTGCAGCGAGTCGCTGTCCTGCCGGCCGTCGGATTCGATCTCCCGGACGACGCCAAGCGTTGCGTCGGGCCGCGCCAGGTAAAGCGGCGGCAGCGGCGCGTTGACGTCGCGCGATCGAAACAGGTGGTACCCCCGCGCGCCGATATACGTCACCGACACAGTTGTGGCCTTGCGAAGCTGATGATCGATGCCGGCACTGTATTGCAGCGTCTGAGGAATCTGCACATCGGATGCCAGCCGGACGAGGCTCTGAGGCTGCGAAGCGGCGCCGCCGGCCGACTGAAACGGGTCCGGGTACAAGGGCTCGCTGATCACGTACCGGACAAGGCCCCCCGGCTGCGAGTGCAGCAGGTCGGCGATCGCGACGGGGCCGCTGCGGTCGTTGAAGACCCCGGCGCCGGCCCGAATCACGTTGGTCTTGCTGCCGCCCGGCGCGTACGCGATCGACGCGCGCGGCGCGAAGTTGTTGTCGTCGTGAAAATAGTTCTGCCAGTCGTAGCGCAGGCCGAACGATGCCGTGACGCCGGGGCGCACCTGCCAGTCATCCTTGACGTACGCGCCGATCTGCTTTTCGAGGAATGCGAGGTTGCCGTTGCCCTGCTGCTGAATGAAAGCGTACGGCTGGCCCGCCGCGTAGGTGTCGAGGCTCGAGAAGTAGAACGTGCCGCCGAAGTTTGTACGATCGTAGAAGCCGCGCCGGCTCCAATCCGGCAGCTGAAGGCCCGTCTGGATCAAGTGACGCCCATGCGTCCATGCCAGACTTTCGGTCAGCTGTGTGTGCGTTTCGGTGCGAAGAAGGTCGCCCTGGCCGCCGCCGCCGGTGAACGCGCCCGCGACGACGACGCCGCGCGCGGGAGAGGCGCTGACGGTGGGTTCTCGTTCGTGGCCGACGAGGATTTGAAACTGGTTCACGAGCGTGGGACGCACGATCGTCTGCTGCGTAAAAGTGACCTGTTCCTCGCGGTGTTGGAAGTCAGTTCCCGCGCTGGCGAGTGTCGTGCCGCCGACGCTTCGATTCTCGTCGCTTTCGTACTCGTAGCTCGGCCTGACTGAGATGGTATTGCTGTCGCTCACCTGGTGAGTCAGGCTTCCCGAAAGCAGCGATCGGCGGTTTGGCTGCGGCGCCGTGTCGTGGATCGCGCCCGACGGACCGAGCGCGAAGATGATCGCCTGTTGATCGTCCTGCTGATCATGTCCCGACACCAGGAACGACGTCTTGCCACCGGCGCCGACCGGGCCGCCCACCGTGCCCTCGACGATGTGCTTCTGCTCCGGTGGCTTCACGGTGGCGAAGGCATTGCGCGCGTCGAAATGCGCGTCACGAAAAAGGACGTTGCCCTCGCCATGATAGGCCTGGCCGCCGGGCTTTGTCAGGATCTCGATTCGCCCGTGTCGAGACTCGTTAGAAATGTCCCCGTTCTTAACTCGTTAGAAATGTCCCCTGGTTGCTGAGGCGTGTGGAAGCTCGTGGAAAACTGTTCTGTGGTTTTCCAAGGAGCGGTGGGCGCGTGTTGTTCGCGTCCACGGCTC
>DATATJ010000250.1:0-17703 GCA_036268855.1 Vicinamibacterales bacterium | reverse complement strand
AGCCGCCGATCTTGAACGCATGATCGCCGCCGAGCTTCGCCGGCATGAAGTAGTTCGAGTTGATCGTCACGCTGTTGACCGGACGGATGTTCACGCTTTGCGCGGCCGAGCGGCCGTTGAGCTGCGACGGGATGATGAACGTCGGCTGCACGGTCACCAGCGACGGATCGTGGAGGTCGAGGATGAAGTTGTTGCCGACGTGCGTGTACTGCACGTCGAGCAGCAGGCGGTCGCTGACGACCCACTGGTCGCCGGCCTTATAGGTCGGGTTGGGACCGGTCGTCCACCAGTTGGTGCCGTAGGAGGCCGGCACCGAGCCCTGCGGCGTCGTGGTCTCGATCGGGTGCAGGTCGTCGGCGCCGCGCGCGTTGCGCGCCTTCTTCGCCATATTGTTGAAGACGTTGAACTTGTTGCCGGCGAACAACTGAACTTCAGCCTTCACGTTGGTCTGCCGGAGCTGCGTCAGGTCGGTGTTGAGGCAGTTGTTCACGTCCGCAATCGGCGAGGCGAGGGCGGTCGCGCTGTTTTTGAATGCCTGGCAGTTGGCTGTCGGCTGGTAGAAATTCAGCACGCCGACGCCGACGTTGGTGAAGCCGTAGCTGCCCCAGATCCACGCGCGTCCCTTCTTGATCGGGCCGCCGAGCTCGAAGCCGGTGTCCTTGATGTCCTGAATCGGGTTGCCCGACGTGGCGCCCTGCAGGCGCTGCGCGTCGGTGATGTTCTGCGACTCGAACTTCTGGTTCGTGTCGTAGACTCGGCCGGACCCGCGGAACTTGTCGCTGCCGCTCTTGGTCACCAGGTTGATGCCGACGCCGCCGGTCTGCTGCGTCACGTCAACGCCGCCGGTCGTGATCGTCATTTCTTCGAACGCATCGAAGTCGTAATAGCTGGCCGACGCGCCGGTCGCCGCCATGTCAGTGACATCCACGCCGTCGAGCGACCACTTGTTGTTGGTCGGGTTGCCGCCCCGTGACACATAGTTGGACTGCTGGCCCGACTGGTTGCCGCCGATGTTCTCGCGGTCCATCGCGATGCCGGCGGTCTGCTGGAGGATGACCCACGGGTCGCGCGCCGAAGGAATGCTCTGCAGCAGCTCGTTCGTGAATGTCTGCTTCGTGCCCGTCTCCTTGGTGTCGACGATTGGGCTCTGGCCCGTCACCGTCACGGTTTCCTGCACAGTCGAAACGCCGAGCTGCGCGTTCACCTGGGCGCTGAAGCCCACCGTGACGCGGATGCCCTCGTTGACAACCGTCTTGAAGCCCGCGAGCTCGAACTTAACCGAGTACACGCCGATTTCCAGACGCGGGAACTGAAACGTGCCGGTTTCGCTGGTGACCGCGGTGAGCGGCTGCAGCAGGACCGGGCCGCTGAGCGTGACCGTCACGCCCGGCAGCACGGCGCCGGACTGATCGGTGGCCTTGCCGAAAATCTGGCCCGTCTGCGATTGGGCGCTGGCAAACGAGCAGGTGGCCAGCAGGGCCATCAATGCCAGAACAAGTGAACGAACTCTCATCTCTTCTTCCTCCAAACAGGTAAATGTCGTGCAGGTCCCACAAACGCACAGAGAGCGAAACGGTTCAGTGTTCGGGGACGCCCCAGTATGTCAGGGCAACTTCGACTTGAAAGGCCGAAAGGTTGTGAAATTGGCGATGATCGTCGCCGGATTCAAACCTTTGGATTAATGATGAGTTACAGCGAGCGGTGGGACACCAAGATCCGGAGAATTGAGAGATCCAAAACGGAAATCGTCGGGATGACTAAGTCTGCGAGTGGCAATTCGCCGTGCGTGTAGGTGTGCGCCACTGCAACGGTGTGCAGTCCTGCTGCCCGTGCTGACTGAAGTCCCCACTGCGAGTCTTCGATCGCCACACAACCGGCCGCTTCGATCGGCTCACCGGCCGCCGCGGCCAACCCCTCGAGTGCGCGTAGATACGGATCGGGCGCCGGCTTGCTCAGCCGCGTATCGTCGGCGCCGACGATGGCGGCGAAGTATGGGGTGAGGCCGGCGCGATCGAGCACGCGCTCGATTTCGGCGTGCAACGCGCCGGAGGCGATAGCAATCGGCACGTCCGCGGCGGCGCGAACGATCGCATCGGCCGCGCCTTCGAACAGCACCGGTGCGTCGCGCTGCAGCGCCTCGAACCGTTCGGCTTTGCGCTCCGCCAGCCGCGTGACGCGCGTCGTCGTCCAGGGCTGCGACTGCATCGCGCCAATGTTCGTCAGCGCGCCGACATCGTCGAAGCCGAGATACTGGGCGTAGTACTCGGCTTCGGTGAGCGCGATACCCTCCTCGGCGAGGATGTCGCGGAACGACGCGAAGTGCAGCGGCTCGCTGTCGGCGATGACGCCGTCGAAGTCGAAGATGATGGCTTTCAACACCGTTTACTTGTCGAGTCTAATCCGCTCGCCGGCGCGAACCGGCACCTTCAGGCGATTTTCGGTTGGCGGGTACGGGCATTCGTAGGTGGCGTTGTAGTAGCAATACGGATTGTACGCGCGGTTGAAGTCGAGCTCGTAATTCCCGGTCGTGTTCGGCGTGATGTCGAGATATCGCCCGGCCGGGTACGTCTCGGTGCCGCTGGTGAGATCGTTGAACGCGATGAACAGATGCGTCGGGTCGGCGACTTCGACGAGCGCGGTCAGCTTCAGGGGCTGACCTTTGAGGACGAACTCGAGCGCGCCGAAGCGCCGCATCCGGCGGGTCGTGCCGGTCGAGGTCGGCATCTCGATAATCGTCGGGTCGTCCACCCGCTTGAGCACCGACGGTACTTTGTAGGTTGGGTCGATTGGAAAATAGACGAGCGGGAGCAGCGCCGCTTTGCGATTGTCGGGAATCGGGTCCGACCCCTTCTGGAAATCGGCGTCCTTCTGAGCGCGCTCGGCCGCGACCTGCGCGACATAGTCGCCTTCGTTTTCCGGCGGCTTGTTGCTGCAGGCCGCAAGCATCACGGCAACCACCAGAAGGCTCAGAACGGCCTGAGTCCCGAGCCCTGAGCCGTGAGCCCCGTTGTCCCGGTTCGGCGCCTCAAACAAAGGGATAGCCACCGCGTTCAACGGTTTCTTCCGCGATGCGCCTGCGAAGGGCAGCGGTATTGATCGGCATCGTCTTGCTGAGGCGCCGGAGGGCCGCAAGCATCGTGCGCAGCGGATCCCCGTCGGCCATTGCCGCGAGGGCCTGCCGGGCGGACGCGTCGATGCGCATGGCGGCGTCGTTGACGAAGACCCGCGCCGCATCGGCGTGGAGCGGGGCATGCGCGGCCTGCCGCCGCTCGGCGGCGGATGCGCGCAGCACGGCGCTCTCCGCGGCGAACACGTCCATCATGATGTCCGCGAGGTGCATCAGCACTTCCTGCTGGTCGCCGAGCGCCTGGCCGTAGGTCTGCAGTGCGACGCCGAGCACCATCAGCGCGGTCTTCTTGAACGAATCGACCGATCGCCGCTCGTCGCCCAGGGGACGATCGTCTGCGACCGCCGCTGGCGCCGGGCCGAGTAGCTCGTCCTGGAGCGCCTTCGCCGCCGCGATAACCGGCAACTGGTTCTTTCCCGCGCGCCGCGCGAGCATGCCGGGAATCAGCAGGCGGTTGATCTCGTTGGTGCCTTCGAAGATGCGATTCACGCGTGCGTCGCGAAAATGGCGTTCGGCCGCGTAGTCGCGCACGTAGCCGTTGCCGCCGTGAATCTGGATGTTCTCGTCGAGCACGAAGTCGAGCGCTTCGCTCGCGGCAACCTTGGCGATCGAGGCTTCGATCGCGTACTCCTCGAATGCGGCGAGCGCCGCCGACCCGTCGGTCGCCTCGTGAGGCGTCGCGGCAATCCGCTGATCCACGAGACCGGCCGTGCGGTACAGCAGGCTCTCCATCGCATACGTGCGGACCACCATCTCGCCGATCTTGTGCTTGATGGCGCCAAACGACGCGATCGGCTGGCCGAACTGGCGTCGCTGGGCCGCGTATTTCGCGGCTTCGCCGATCGCCCCCTGCGCGCCGCCTTCGCACGCCGCGCCCAGCTTGAACCGCGCGAAATTGAGGACGTTGAAGGCGACGCGGTGCCCCTTGCCGATCTCGCCGAGCACGCTGTCGGCGGGTAGCGCGACGTCCTCGAAGGTCAGCGCAGTGGTGGACGAGCCGCTGAGGCCCATCTTGTGCTCCTCCTTGCCGCTCTTGACCCCCGCGCCGCGCTCGACGAGGAACGCCGTGAAGTGCTCGCCGTCCACCTTGGCGAATACTACGAAGAGGTCGGCGAACCCTCCGTTGGTGATCCACATCTTCTCGCCGTTCAGCACGAAGCTGCCGTCCGGCTGCCGCGTCGCGCGCGTGCGCGCGCCGAGCGCGTCCGATCCGGATCCGGTTTCGCTCAATCCGTACGCGCCGATGATCTCGCCGCTCATCAGGCGCGTGAGATATTTCTGCTTCTGGGCCTCGGTGCCGAACAGGGAGATCGGGATGATCGTGAGGTTCGACTGCGCGCCGAACGTCGCGCCAAACGACGCGGACCGCGCCATCTTTTCGCTGACGATCAGCGACGTCACCTTGTCGAGACCGAGGCCGCCATAGGCATCGGCCACGTCAACGCCGAGGAGACCGAGGTCGCCAGACCGCCGAACGAGCTGCCGTGCCAGCTCCCAGTCCTTCTGCTCCAGGCGATCCAGCTGCGGCAGCACTTCGTTGTCCACGAACGCCGCCGTCGTGCGGCCGATCAGCCGATGCTCGTCCGTCAGCCGCTCGGGCGTGAAGATCGCCTCTGGCGCCGTCGATCGAAGCAGCCATTCGGCGCCGCGCTGGAGGTCCGGGTCCTGCGCGCTGCCGGAAAAGCCTGTCGTTTGCGGCGCGGCCGGGTTGGTGCTGGCTGCCATGATCACATTCTCTCAAAAATACCAGCGGCGCCCATGCCGCCCCCGACACACATCGTCACCATGCCGTAACGCGCACGGCGGCGCCGGAGCTCGTAGAGGAGCGTGGTCGTCAATTTTGCGCCGGTGCAGCCGAGCGGATGGCCGAGCGCGATGGCACCGCCGTTGACGTTGAGGCGGTCGGGATCGATCGGCAGCGCCTGCAGGCAGGCGAGGACCTGCGCGGCAAAGGCTTCGTTCAGCTCGATCAGGTCGATCTGGTCGAGCGAGAGCCCCGCGATCTTCAGGACCTTCTTGATCGCCGGTACCGGCCCGAGGCCGAAGCGCTCGGGCTCGACACCGGCGGTGGCAAAGGCGACGAAGCGGCCGAGCGGCGCCAGTCCGCACGCCGCCGCCCGGTCGGTCGAGGTGACGATGAGCGCGGAGGCGCCGTCGCTGGTTTGCGACGAGTTGCCCGCGGTGACGGTACCAGCTGCGTGAAATGCGGGCCGCAGCTTCGCCAGCGCGGCCACCGACGTGTCGCGACGCGGCCCTTCGTCAACGGCGAGCGTGACGTATCGCACCTGCGGCCGCCCCGCTCCTGCCGTTCCGTTCTCACCGGGATCCACCAGCGCGGCCTGCACCGGGACAATTTCGTCGCCGAAGCGTCCGGCGTCGATCGCCGCGATCGCACGCTGATGGCTACGGAGGGCGAACGCATCCTGCGCGTCGCGGGAAATCCCCGATTCGCGCGCGTGGTTTTCCGCCACGAGTCCCGTGCTCAAGTACACGTCAGGGTAGGCGACGGAGAGCTCCGGGTTCGGTGAGAATTTGTTGCCCGCCATCGGGACCAGGCTCATGGACTCGGTGCCGCCGGCGACGATCGCGGAGGCGAAGCCGCACATGATGTGCTCGGCGGCGAAGGCGATCGCCTGCAGCCCGGACGAGCAGAACCGGTTTACGGTGACGGCGGAGGCTTCGACCGGAACGCCTGCGCGCAGGCTCGCGATCCGCGCGACGTTCAACCCCTGTTCCGCTTCAGGCATCGCGCATCCGAAGATCACGTCGTCGATATCGGCCGGATCGAGGCCCGGCGCACGACGGAGGGCCTCGGCGATGACGAGGGCTCCGAGCTCGTCGGGCCGAGTGCCGCGCAGCGTGCCCGACGGCGCTTTGCCGACCGGCGTTCTGACGGCGGAAACGATGACGGCGTCGTGCATGCGAATATTCACCAGTCTCCGAACAGGTCTTCGATGGCGTCGGCGACGTCGGTCACCTTCCCGTCGAACAAGTGGTCGGCGCCGTCGATCACGACAAGCTCTTTCGGGTCGGCGGCGCGGGCGTAGAACGCGCGCATTTCCTTCAGCGGGCACACTTCGTCGAATTCGCCCTGGATGAAGAACTTCGGCTTGACGCTCGTGCGCACCGGCTCGAAGTCATATCGCGAGAGGGGCGGCGCGATGCCGATCAGGGTCGAGACGCGAGGGTCCTGCGCGCCGACCGTGAGGCCGATCCAGGCGCCGAACGACATGCCGCCGGACCACAGGCGTGCATCCGGATAGCGCTGGTGCATGAAGTCGAGCGCCGCGCGGCAGTCGTCCATCTCGCCGGGGCCGTCGTCGAAGTGTCCTGCGCTCGTGCCGGCGCCGCGAAAATTGAATCGCAGAACCGCGCAGCCGACGCGCATCAGCGCCTTGGCGGACTGGTAGACCGCCTTCGTGTGCATCGTGCCGCCCTGCTGGGGGTGCGGATGCGCCAGCACCACCGCGGCCCGGATTCCGCCTGCAGGCGTCGTCTCGAGCAGGCCGTCCCGGTTGACCTGGCGGGGCGCCTGCGGCTCGTCGAGCAGCGCTTCGAGACGGCCCGCTGGCCCAGGAATTTCACGCACGCGCATCATGCCACTCGATTCCGTGTCGGGGTCACTGCCGCGCCGTCCGCCGGGACAAACCGGCGCACGACGTCTGCGAACGCGTGCGGCTTCGTAATCGTCCCGAGGTGGCCCGTGCCCGGGAGGACGACACCGCTCGCGCCCGCGATGTCGTCGACGTAGCTCGTCGTGCCGGCGACCGGGACAACGAAATCGAGCGCGGGCTCGCCGGTGACGACGAGCGTCGGCGCGGCGACCGCACGGCAATCGGCGGTCGCATCGATCCTGACGAGCAGACGACCCCGTTCGGCCATGCCGGTCAACGAGATCGGCGCCGTGAGAACCGTGCCGATCTGCCAGCGCACGAACGTCCACCGATCGCGCAGCCGCGGGAGGGCGACGACAATCTCGCGACGGACGCGGCGCGGCGTCTCCGCGAGAAACAGCGGACCGAGGACCCACGGCATGCGGGCGTAGATTTCGTGACGCCTGCGCAGACGGAAGAGCGGACCTGGGGCGGACGCGAGGATCAAGGACCCGGTCCGATCGGGGCGCGCGGCCGCGAATCGCAGCGCCGCCAGGCCGCCGAACGACACGCCGCAGATCGCCGCGCGATCGACGCGCCGATCGTCGAGCACGCGCTCGATCTGATCGGCGTAGTTGTCGAATCCGCGCGCCGGATCGAACCACAGACCGGACGCACGCTCACCGCACAGCGGAAACGTCAGCACGCGAAACGATGAGGCGAGCGCGTCGACCGTGGGGCGCAGGTACTCCCATCGGCCCTGAATGCCGGGCACGAGCACGAGCACCGGCCCCTCTCCGCGATCGATGATCTCCATCTTCGTCATGCGCCCGGGGCGGATCTTGCGCGGCCGCCGGCCATCTGTCTTCCTCGCACGGCGTCAATTACGCAGCGGCTTGCCGGTGCTGAGCGTGTGGCGCATTCGCTCGAGCGTTTTCGGCTCCCCGCACAACTTGAGAAACGCTTCCCGCTCCAGTTCGAGCAGATAATCCTCGCTGACCAGCGTCTGGTTCGGCAAGGCGCCGCCGGACAGCACGGCAGCGAGCGCGTGTGCCACCATTTTGTCGTGGTCGCTGATCCGTCCGGCCCGCCACGCGAGGTGCACGCCGATGTCGAGCGCCGCCAGCACGCCGGAGCCGCCGACCGGAATATCCGAGCGCGCCGCCGGCGGATGGTGCCCTTCACCCACGCGCTCGAGCGCGAACGCCTTCGCGTCGGCCATCAACCGCTCGCGATTCATCGTCACGCGATCGACGTCGCGAATGAATCCCAGACGTGCTGCCTCCGCGGCGCTCGTTGACACCTTCGCGAAACCGAGCGTCTCGAACACCGGCTGCACGAACGGCAGCAGATCGATTTGCGGCGCCGGCCGGTGGGCCACGCTCCGCGCGAGCATCTCCTTGGCGCCTCCGCCGGCCGGAATCAGGCCGACGGCGGCCTCGGTGAGCCCGATGTAGGTTTCGGCGGCCGCCTGCACGCGGTCTGCGTGCAGCACGATCTCGCATCCACCACCCAGCGTCCGGCCCGCGGGACAGACGATCACCGGAACATCGGCCGAGCGCAGCGCGCGCGTCACGCCCTGGAACGCGCGCACCATCGCATCGATCTCGTCCCAGTTGCCTTCCTGCGCTTCGAGCAGGAGCAGCATGAGGTTGGCGCCGACGCAGAAATCAGGTGCGTCGTTGCCGACGACGAGGGCGGCGAAATTCGCCGTCGCCTCGCTGACGCCGGCATGCAGCATCTGGACGGTTTCGGCGCCGATCGTGTTCATCTTCGAGTGAAACTCGACCGCCAGCACGCCGTCGCCCAGGTCGACCAGGCTCGCCCCGCCGTTCCTGCGCACGACACGCTGGCGATCTTTCGCGGCTTTCAGGATCTGCAGATCGCCGGCGGCCGGCGGGAGGCCATCGTCGCGAAACCGTGTACGTTCGCCACGGAGGAACGGCTTCAGCAGCGGCGTGTCTTCGGGCGCGCCGGCCATTGCGATCAGCTCCTGCACGCCGATCGCGTCCATCGCTTCGAATGGGCCGAGCTCCCAACCGAAGCCCCATTTCATCGCGCGATCGACGTCATCGATCGACGCGGCAACTTCGGGCATCACCTTCGCCGCGTAAAACACGGTCGGCACCAGCGCCGCCCGGAGAAAATCGCCGGTCTTGTCGCCACCGGCAAGAAGCGCCTTGATTCGCGCGCCGGTGTCTTCGATCGATCGCGCCGCCGCGAGCGCCGGGAGCAGGGCGGGCTGCTTCGCGCGATAGGTCATGGTGGACGGATCGAGCGTGAGGATCTCGGATCCCTCCGCGGCCCTGGTCCGCTTGTAGAATCCTTGACCGCCCTTGTCGCCCACCCATCCGCGCTCGACCATCGCGCGGACGAAGCCGGGCAGCTCGAGCGACAGATTGCGTGCGACGTGCTCGAAGATGTCCAGCCCCGCGATGTCGAGCGTCCGGAACGTCGCGCTCTTCGGCCAGCCGATGGCGGGACCGGTAATGGCGTCGATCTCCTCGATCGAGTAGCGGCCCGAATCGAGCGCTTCGAGCGCGCGCACGGCACCGACGACGCCAATCCGATTGGCGATGAAATTCGGAGAGTCCTTCGCGACGACGACGCCTTTTCCAAGGCGCCGATCCGCAAAACTCGACACGGACTGGACGACTGCCGGATCGGTGTCAGCGGTCGGAATCACCTCGAGCAGGTGCAGGTAACGCGGCGGATTGAAGAAGTGGGTGCCGAGCCAATGGCGGCGGAAGTCCGCGCTCCGGCCGGCCGCGAGCGCGGCGATCGGAATGCCCGACGTGTTCGAGGACGCGATCGTTCCGGGCCGGCGGATGCCGTCCACGCGTGCGAGCAGATCGCGCTTGATGTCGAGCTGTTCCACGACGGCCTCGACGATCCAGTCCGCCTGCTCGAGACGATCCAGATCAGCGTCGAAGCCGCCGGTGCGGATCAATCCGGCCGCGTCCGCAGCGAACAGCGGACTCGCCTTGAAACCGCGCGCCCGCGCCAGGCCGTCGCGCGCGACCGCCGCGGAGAGGTCGAGCAAGTGCACCGCGACGCCGGCGTTGGCAAAATGCGCCGCAATCTGCGCGCCCATTGCACCGGCGCCGAGGACGGCAACGGTGTGGATCCGCGGGGGCATGGAGGCATCGTACTACGACCCTCAACCGCGCATCCGGTGCCCCAATGAAATTGGTCCCTCATTTCCACCGCGTCAGGATTGCTTCGCGATCGAAGAGCGAGACGCTGGCGAGCATCAGCAGAACCCACACGGCGATCAGGCCGACCCCCGCAAGCGCGAGCGTCGCCGACGAGAGCCACAGCGTGCCGGAAAACTGCGCCACCAGCAGGATGGTGAGCGGCACGATCACCAGCGCGCCGAACTGCTGCGCGGTGCGCGCGTCGTTCACGCGCGAGGAGACGACGAGCGCGGCCTGCAGCGACACGAGGGCCACCGCAGGTGCGATGAAGCCGAGGAGAATCCAGGTTCTCAGCGTCATCATCGCCCGCAGGACGCCCGGATCCGCCAGCATGCCGATCGCCACGAAATAGAGCAGGGCGCCGGCGGCCGAAATCGCGAGCGTGGGCGCCAACGCGCCGAGGACTTTTGCCACCAGGAGCTCGGCTGTCGTGACCGGCGTGGCGAGCAGCGGCTCCAGCGTCCGCGCCTGCTTTTCCCCGATGATCGCGTGGGCGGCGAGCGCCATGGCGCCCGTGATCGGCATCAGCAGAAACACCATCAGGAACTGCTGGAAGAGGAAGTACTGGACCAGCGCGTCGGCCGACAGATCGCCGTGCGCGCCCGCCGCCATGCTCACCCGGAGGAGGTCGCGATCGTCGCCGAGGTGCTGGCCCGTCATGGCCGGCAGAAGCAGGGCGATCACGAACGGGAGCACGAGCGCGACGAGGGCAATGATGAATACCGGCAACAGTGCCGCGGGGTTCCGCGCGACGTCGAGCAGCTCCTTGCGGAAGAGCGCGCGCAGCCGCCCGCGCGTCATGATGCCTTCGCTCCGGCGTCGCCGACCAGGTGCAGATAGACGTCCTCGAGCGCAGGGATTTCCGCCCGCACTTCCACGACCTCTGCGCCGGCGGCCACCAGTGCCCGAACGAGCCCCGGCGTGTCGCGCTCGGCGTGCGGCAGCGCGAGTACCACGGATCCCAACTCGACGCTCGCCTTCGGATCGAACCCGCGCGCGACGGCCAGCGCCGCCGCCGGCTCGCCCGCGACGCGGACGATGACGCGCCCGGTCCTGAGTCGTTGTCTCAACACGGCCGGCCGGTCGAGCGCGAGCAGCCGGCCATCGAGCACCGCCACCCGATCGGCGAGCCGCTCGGCCTCGTCGAGATTGTGCGTCGAGACGAGGATGGCGCATCCGGCAGACCGCCGATCCTCCAGCAGCTGCCGCACGCTGCGCGTAACTTCCGGATCGAGGCCCGATGTCGGCTCGTCCAGCAGCAGGATGGCCGGCTCGTGCAGCAGGGCGCGCGCCAGCGCGACTTTCTGCCGCGTCCCCTTCGAGAGCTCCGCCGTGCGCGTCGCCGCGCGATCGCGGATGCCGAAGGTGTCGAGCGCGCGATCGATGACGCGTTCGGGATTGGCCAGCGAATAGATGTTCGCGTAGGTCCGCAGGTTCTCGCGGACCGTCAGGCGATCCCACAATCCCGGCGCTTCCGTCAGGAAGCCGATGCGCGCGCGCAGCGCGCTGCCAGTTCCGCGCGTCAACGCAACGCCGTCGATCGCCACACTCCCGCTCGTCGGTGCCACCAGGCCCGCCAGCATCCTCATCGTCGTCGTCTTGCCGGCGCCGTTGGGGCCGAGCAGCGCGACGATCTCCGAGCGGCGGACGTCGAACGTCACGTGATCGACGACGGCGCGCGATCCGAAGACGCGGGTCAGGCCCGTCGCGACGATCACGGGCGGCCGGTCGCTTCTCCTGCCTGGCGCGCCTCGACCGCGAATTCGAACAGGCCTGGCGTCACGAGCAGGCGGCCTTTGCGGGTGAAAAACAGGCTGGTGGGCAGCAGCAGGCCAGCGCCGCGAACCTGGAGCGCGCGAATCTTGTCGCCCGCAGGGTCGAACACGTACGTGAACGGCACGACGAACGCCACCCACAAACGGCCCGATGCATCCACTGCGGCCGAACGCACGATTGGCTCGACGAGCGGGAGCTCGCCGTCGGGCGTCTGTCGCCGCGGCCAGGTCGTCGGCAGGTGGTTGATCAGGTCGTCGATCTCGCGGCCCTGAATGTGGCGCTCGAAGACCAACTCGCCAGTGCGGTCGTACTTCTGCAGTACCGGCTCGCCTGTCTGAAAGACGAAGAAGAATCCGCCGGTCGGATCCACGAGCGGGATGCCGCTGTTGAGCGCGAGGTGCAGCTCGCGGTCCTCCTCGTGCCCCGTGTGCCTCAACCGGCCGAACGTCCGCGCGACGCGGCCGGAAGGTGTGTACTCCGTAATCAGCGCGCCCGTCTCTGGCTGCGACATCAGAATCGACGTGCCGGTGTACTGCAGCGTGCCGATGCCGCTGACGACGACCTTCCCGTAGACGACACGGGGCCGGGCGCGGCCGGCGAGCATGAATCCGCCGATGCGGACGCCGACCGGCGAGAAGATTTGAATACGCTCCTGGTTGTTCGGCGCGTCGGCCACGGCAAACGTTCCGGCCGGCTCGACCGAGAACGCTGAAGGATCGATGATGCGTCCTGGTTCGGCGCCGATGTGCACGATCTCCCACGCAGAGGTCATCGCCTCGTCGATGCCGAACACCACGTGCGAGCGGCGATCGAAGACGAAGTACTGCCCGGATGCCGCCTGTTGAAATCCCATCGGCTCCCGGAATCGTCCGGTGATGTATGGTGGAACGGCGGCGATGGAGCGGATGATGTCGGGCCGAATGGCCTTCAGCGTCGGCGAGGCGAGTGCCAGCACGACACACAGCCCGAGCAGGCGCCGCCAATGCCGGGCCCGAACGACCCGGCCGGCGCGTGACAGCACGACTAGTACTCCGCCGTCTCGCGGATCGCTTTGAGGATGTCGGCGGACTGCGGGAGAATCGCTTCCTCGAGAGGCGGGCAGTACGCCACCGGTGCATTGAGTGCGCCAACCCGCCGGATCGGCGCGTCGAGATGCTCGAAGAGCTCGCCGGCAATCCGTGCCGCGATCTCGCCGCCGAACCCGCACATCACCTGATCTTCGTGCGCGATGACGACGCGGTTGGTGCGCCTGACGTGCGCGACGATCGCGTCCCAGTCGTACGGCACGATCGTGCGCAGGTCGAGCACTGCGGCACTGATGCCGTCTTTTTCGGCCTGCTGCGCGGCCAGCAGCGAGCGCTGCACGAGCGCGCCCCACGTGATGACGATGACGTCGTCCCCTTCGCGGCGGAGACTGCCTTTGCCGAAGGGGATCATGAATTCCGAGCCGGGGTATTCGCCCTTGTTATATGTCTGCCGGTACAGGTGCTTGT
The DNA here is from genome assembly GCA_036268855.1 of Vicinamibacterales bacterium. Lineage (GTDB taxonomy): Bacteria > Acidobacteriota > Vicinamibacteria > Vicinamibacterales > CAVVIG01 > DATATJ01. The sequence continues at coordinate 4,517 of DATATJ010000250.1, read as the reverse complement.
GCTCGAGGAACATCACCGGGTCGTCGCAGCGAATCGCGGTGCGAAGCAGGCCGGCGGCATCCACGGCGTTCGACGGAAACGCGATGCGGATGCCCGGGCAGTGCGCGAAGATGCTCTCGCCCGACTGGCTGTGGTATGGTCCGCCGCCGCGCAGGTAGCCGCCGATCGGCACGCGCACCACCATCGGGCAGGTGAAGTTGTTGCCCGAGCGATAGCGCATCATCGACATCTCGTCGCGCAGTTGCATCATCGCCGGCCAGATGTAGTCGAAGAACTGAATCTCGACGACCGGCTTGAGTCCGCGCGTCGCCATGCCGATGCCGCGGCCGATGATGTTCGCCTCGGCAAGCGGCGCGTTGAACACGCGATCGTCGCCGTAGAGCCGCTGGAGACCGTGCGTGAGTTTGAAGACGCCGCCCTTGCCCGACACCTCCGCCAGCGCGTCCTTTTTCGTCGCGTCCGCCACGTCCTCGCCGAAGACGACGATGCGCGGATTGCGCTTCATCTCTTCCTTGAGAGTGCGATTGATCGCGGCGACCATCGTGTCGGGTTTGCCCTCGGGCTGGGCGGGCGTTTCGAAATCGGCCGACGCCGGATCCACGTCGGGCGAGTACACCCACAGTGTGGCTGTGTCCTTGCCGGGCTTCGGCGCCGCCAGCGCTTCGAGCGCCGCCGCGTTCACTTCGCGATCGACGTCGGCGGCCATCGCGGCAAGCTCTTCGTCGGTGGCGAGCCCGTTGCTGCGCAGGAATTCACCGAAGCGGACGATCGGATCGCGCCGCGCTTCGGCAGCGCGTTCAGCCGGCGTCTTGTACAGCTTCTCGTCGTCGGACAGCGAGTGCGAGTACGGACGGATGACGCGAGCGTGCACGAACGCCGGCCCTTGGCGTGCGCGCACGTACGCCGTGGCTTCGCGCATCGCGCGGAGGCTGGCGAAGAAATCGGTGCCGTCGATCGAATCGACGTGCATGCCGGGGAAACTGCGCACGAGCCGGGAGATGTCGCCGCCCGGCGTCTGCACTTCGACCGGCACCGAGATCGCGTAGCCGTTGTCTTCCACGAGGAACAGGACGGGCAGGTGCCGGACGCACGCCGTGCTGACCGACTCCCAGAATTCGCCTTCGCTGGTGGCGCCGTCGCCGAGCGACACGTAGACGATTTCGTCGTCCTTGAAAAGCACGTCGCGATCGGGAATGTCGGTGACGCGGCTGTAGATCACGCCGGCTTCCGACGCGCCGACCGCCTGCAGCACCTGCGTTCCGGTCGGGCTCGATTGCGAGACGATGTTCAGCCGCTTGTGTCCCCAGTGCGAGGGCATCTGGCGGCCGCCGGAGTTCGGGTCGTCCTTCGCGCCGACGCCGCACAACAGCATCTCGAGCGGGGTCATGCCGATCTGCAGGCAGAGCGCGCGATCGCGATAGTACGGATAGAACCAGTCGTACGACGGCTTGAGCATCAGCCCGGCGGCGACCAGCACGGCCTCGTGGCCGGCGCCGCTGATCTGAAAGAAAATCTGGCTCTGATTCTTGAGTTGTATCTCCTTGTCGTCGAGCTTGCGCGACAGGAGCATGCATCGGTGGACCGCGAGCAGCGCCGTGCGATCCAGCCCCTCGAAGGAGGCGGAGGCGGCCGCTGCGACTTCGGCGTGGCCGTTCAGGACGGTCCCTTTCATGGCGAAATTATAGCACTCAGGCTGAATGGTATATGCTCCGGAACCATGAGCACCCAGACCGTCCGTCTCCATCGCTGGGACGAGATTGCCCTCGAAAAAGTCACCGAAATGCTGTCGCGCAAGATCGTCACCGGCGACCGCGAAATGCTCGCGCAGATCTACTTGAAGCGGGGTTGCCTCGTGCCGATGCACTCGCACGAGAGCGAGCAGATGACCTACATCCTCCAGGGCGCGCTCAAGTTCCTGATCGGCGGCGAAGAGATCACCGTACGCGAAGGCGAACTCCTGCACATCCCGTCGTGGGTCGAACACCAGGCGGAGGCCCTCGAGGACACATTCGAGCTCGACGTGTTCAGCCCGATCCGGCAGGACTGGCTGGACCACACGGACGACTATTTCCGCCGCTGAATCGCAGGTACATATGCTGGGACTGGTGCTGCTGGCCCTCGTCGTCGTGATCGTCGTCTGGGCAATTGCGAGCTACAACCGGTTGGTCGGCATGCGGAATCAGGTGCTCAACGGCTGGCGGCAGATCGACGTCCAGCTGAAGCGGCGCCACGACCTGATTCCCAACCTCGTGAACGCCGTGCGCGGATCGATGGACTTCGAGCGCGACACGCTGACGGCCGTCATGGACGCGCGCGCCAAGGCCATGGCGGCCAGCGGTCCGGCTGACGCCGCGCAGAAGGAGGGACAGCTGACGCAGTCGCTGGGCCGGCTGCTTGCGGTGGCGGAGAACTATCCGACGCTGAAGTCGAACGACAACGTGAAGATGCTCCAGGAAGAGTTGTCGGGGACGGAAAACAAGGTCGGCTTCGCGCGGCAGTTCTACAACGACATCGCCACCCGCTTCAACACCGCCCAACAGGTCTTCCCGACGAACCTCGCCGCCGGCATGCTCGGATTCAAGCCGGCGGAGCTGTTCGAGATCACCGAGGCGGCCGAGCGGGAGGTGCCGGCGGTCGATCTGTCCCGGCACTGATCAACCACGCACGGATCGACCACGAAGGCACATCTTTTCCTTTGTGTCTCTGGTGTCCTTGGTGGTGAGAAGCCATGAATCTCTACGACCAGCAGCGATCGAATCGACGCAAGACCTGGCTGGTCATGATGGCGTTCGTGGCGTTCCTGCTGGTACTCGGCGCCGGTTTCGACACCTTCTACATCGGCGCTGCCGGCGGCGCCGTCCCCATTGGCACGCTGGCCGCGCTCGGTTTCGGATCGGTCTCGGCCCTGGCGAGCTACTTCAGCGGCGACCGCGCCGTGCTGCTCGCCAGCCACGCGCAGCCGATCGCCCAGGCCGCAGCGGCGGCCACCTCCGACGACGAGAAGTTGAGGCTGCGGCAGCTCGACAACGTCGTCGACGAGATGGCGATTGCCGCTGGGCTCCCGCGGCCGCCCGTCTACATTGTTCCCGACCCCGATCCGAATGCGTTTGCGACGGGGCGCGGCCCCGGGCACGCGTCGATTGCGGTCACGCGCGGCCTGCTCGAGTCGCTCGATCGCGATCAGCTGCAGGGCGTCATCGCGCACGAGATGAGCCACGTCAAGAACTACGACGTGCGGATGATGACGGTCGTCGCGGCGCTCGTCGGTGCCATCGCGCTCCTCTCGGACTGGGCGCGCCGCGGCATGTGGTGGGGTGGCGGGGCGCGCCGGCGCGACCGCGACGATCGCGGCGGCGGCGCGGCGGGCGCGTTTTTTTTCGTGGTGTGGCTCGCCGCCGTGCTGATCGCACCGTTGCTGGCGCAGCTGCTCGCGATGATGGTGTCGCGCCGCCGCGAATACCTCGCCGACGCGTCCGGCGCGGAGCTCACGCGCAATCCACTCGGCCTGGCGAGTGCGCTCGAGAAGATCGACGCCGCCGTCGAGCCGACGCGGGCGATCAACCAGGGAACCGCGCACCTGTGCATCGCGGATCCGCTGGGGCGCCAGATGAATGTCGCGGGCGGACGCTGGTCGAACCTGTTCGCGTCGCACCCGCCGATGGCATCGCGCATCGCCGCCCTCAAGGCGATGGCGTATCAGGGGACGACGCCGTAGCGGACCGGCTGCACGCTCGCGTCAATTCGTCGTACCATCGACGCGCGCGGACGCGCGGCCTCACTGGACGCCGATCAATGCGCGCGAGGAATGGATTCGTATGGCGATGGACAGGCAAGGCACGGGGCTGGCGGTCATCCGCATCCTGATCGGCGTCTTCTTCATTTTCGAGGGGCTGGGCAAGCTGCGATGGTTCGGCAGCTCCTCGATGCTCGCGAGCCAGCTGGCCGGCTGGCATCAGGCCGTGCCGTCCGGATCTCTGAGCGCGAGATACCTGGAGCACTTCGCGATTCCTGGTGTCGCCTTCTTCGCGCGCCTCGTGCCGCTCGGCGAGCTCTGCTCGGGCCTCGCGCTCGTCCTCGGCTTCTGGACGCCGGTGTTCGCCCTGCTGGCGTTCTGTCTCGCGCTGAACTTTCAGTTCGCGAGCGGCGCGCTCTTCAAGTACAGCTTTCTCACGAGCGGATACGGATTGCCGGTGCTCGGCGCGACGCTGGGGCTGGCGATTGGCGGAGTCAGGTTGCGCTGGAGCGTGAGATAGATCAGTGAACGCGGCGATCCAGGTCGTCGGCGCGTCCGCCCGAGTACACATCGAACTTCCGGCGGACGCGATTGATCTTCCATTTGAGGTACCGATATTTCACTTCGGCCACCGGATGGATCCGCGCGCCCTTGAGGAACAGGTACGCGACGAGCAGCCCGCCGAGATGGGTGGCGTTGGCCACGCCGCCCGACTCGCTCAACGACGCGAAGAAGGCGATCGCACCCATGATCGCCACGAAAATCTTCGCGGGAATCGGGAACA
>DATATJ010000249.1:0-4183 GCA_036268855.1 Vicinamibacterales bacterium | reverse complement strand
CCCTCCAGTACTCGATCACCATGTACCGCGAGGCAAGACTTTGATCGTGAAGGAAGGAACTGCCGAGGTACGAGCGCGTCTGTCGATTCATCGCCGTCCACTCGCCGTCAGCGCCGTACAACTGCTCGAACTCCGTTTCACATCCGCTCTTGACGTCGAACTGCCACACGATCGCGATCATAGAGAGTCCTTGGCTGCCGAATGCGGCGGCTACTTCGTTTCGGGAGTCAGCGTCACCTTCACGTAGTTCCCGGTATTGAGGTAGGTCTGCGCCGCCTGCTGAATCGCGTCGCCGGTCAGCGCCGCGATCCGATCGGGAAGATTGTCGATGGCCGCGACGTTCGCCGCGTCGCCGTCCTCGTAGCGGCGCGCGAACTGGTTGAGGAGGTACCCGTTGTCCTGGCTGTTGCGCTCGAATTCGCGCACGAGGCCCTCGCGGATCAGGCCGACCTGCTCGGCGGAGAGCGCCGTGGTCTTGACGAAGGCAATCTCATCGAAGACCCGCTGCACGAGCGTCGCCGTCTGAGCCGGATCGCACGTCCAGTCGATCCGCACGCTGTATTGCGGCCGCGGAAACTTGGAAGTCCCCGGCGACGCGGTGATGCTGTAGGTGCCGCCGAGCTGCTGCCGGATCGTGTCGAGCAGCCGCGACTGCAGCAGCAGCGTCATCGTTCGCAGCGCCAGACGGTGGGCATCGTCGTACTGGATCGGCCCGGATAACACGATCGCCACCTCGCTCTTCGGCGCGATCCCCTTGTGGATGGTCTTGTCGACAATCCCGGACGGCGGGTCGATGCCCAGATCCCGCCAGGTCTCGTGGGCGTGCGTCGCCGGCAGGCTGGCGAGGTAGGTTTCCACGAGCGGCTTGATGGACTCCGGCGTGAAGCTGCCGACGAAGACGAACGTGAAGTTGCTCGCGTCGGCGAAGCGCGCCTTGTAGAAGGCCAGCGATTTCGCGAGATTCCACTGATCCACGGTCGCCGGCGTTTCGGGCTGCCGCCGCAGGCTGTTGCGGCTGAGCGCGGCGTCGATCGCCTGGTTGAACACGACGTCGGGGCTCGCCATCTGATTCGCCAGCAGGGCCCGGGCCTGCGAGGCCATCGCGGCGAACGCGGTCTGATCGGAGCGCGGCTGCGTGAACCGCAGGTACAGCAGCTGGAACATCGCTTCGACGTCCTGCGGCGTGCTCCCGCCTCGCATGCCTTCGTCCAGCTCGTCGATGAACGGTGTGACGGCGATGGCCTTGCCGGTGAGAATCTTGTCGAGCGTGACGGCGTTGATCTGGCCGACGCCGCCGGCGGGGATCACCGAGTCCGCGATCCGGGCAGAAATGAAGTCGGCGTCGCTGGCCAGCGATGTCCCGCCCGGCGCGACGGCACGGAACAGGATCTGGTCGGCTTTCAGCGTGGTCGGCTTGAGCACGACCGTCGCGCCGTTCGACAGGGTCCACTCGGTGATCCCGGCCTCCGGACGCTCCTTCGTCTTGACGATCGTGCCGCGAGCGGGCGGCGCCTCCATCAGCGCCTGACCGGCCGCAGCATCTACGTATGGATCGAGCCGCTTGGCGGAGGCGCTCTTGACCACGGCCGCCAGCTGCGCCTGGTCCGGCAGCACGATGCCCGCTCCATCCGGCGCAGAGACGACGACGAGGCGGTTCTTGTCGGGGAACCAGTCGCCGGCGAGGGCGTTGAGCTCGTCGAGCGTGATGCCCGGAACGAACCGCCGGTGGAAGGCGAGCTCCTGCCAGATCGTTGGCAGCGCCTCATCCTCGAGAAAGTTGCGCGTGTACTCGTCGGCGCGGCTGGCCGACTCGCGGTCCGGGCTCTCCGTCACGACCCGTTCCGAGCCGAGCATCATCGCTTGCTTCGCGCGGGCCAGCTCGGTCGCAGTGAATCCGAAGCGCGCGACGCGCTCGAGCTCGGTCACGAGCGCATCGATCCCCACCTTCACGCCGTCATTGGAGACGAGTGCCTGGAGAATCGCCTCGTCCCGCGTCCTCACCGTGGGGAACAACCCGCGATCGGCGGCCGCGCGGAGAAACGGCGGATGCTCGCTCTGGCTGAGCTCGTCGAGCCGGGCGCCAAGCATGGCGGAGAACAATTGATCGAGCATCAGATCGCGATAGCCGCCCACCGATCCCTGGTCGCGCGCCGGCCGAAGATCGCTCATCTCGACGGCGGTCGCGGTGGTTTCCTTGTCGGTGGCGATGGTGTAGCGCGTGCCGGGATAGTTCGGCACGTCGAACACGGGCCGCTTCCGCTCGGGCGCGGGCGCCGCGAGGGACGAGAAGTGTTCTTTGATCATCGCCTCGACCGCATGGCGATCGACGTCGCCCACGACGATCACGGTCATCAGATCCGGACGATACCAGTCGTGGTAGAACCGGGTCAGCTGCTCGCGCTGCGCATGCTCGATGATGTCGGGATTGCCAATCGGCGACCGGTCGGCATAGCGCGATCCTTCGAGCTGCACGCGGCGGATCTTGTCCTGCGTGCGCTCGCCCGCGCCGAGATGCATCCGCCATTCCGAGAGGACGATGCCGCGCTCGTGGTCGATGCCGCTCTGATCGAAGTTGGCGCCGTGCGCCCAGTCCTCCAGGACCAGCAGCGCGCGATCGAGCACGCCGGGGGTGCCGGTCGGCACCCGCAGCGTATATTGCGTGTCGTCGTAGCTCGTCGCGGCATTCGCGTCCGGCCCGATGCTCGAGCCGAGCGACGACAGGAAGTCGGCGATGCCCTGCTTCGGAAAATGCTGTGTGCCCTCGAACTCCATGTGCTCGACGAAGTGCGCGAGCCCCTGCTGATCATCGTCTTCGAGCACCGATCCGGCCTTGACGACCAGGCGCAGCTCGGCCTGGTGGTCCGGCTTCCCGTTGGGGCGCACGTAGTAGCGCAATCCGTTCGGCAGCGTCCCGACGAGCACCTCGGGATCCATCGGCATCTGCTGCAGTAAGCCGTAAGATTCGACGGAGGCTGCCGACGTCTCGCGCCCGGCTGGCGGCGTCTGGGCCGAAGGCGCCGGGCCTGCCACGGCAAGCACGCTGACGATGACACCGCATACGGCGACTCGAAGGCGCAGGAAAGGCATACGTCATCCTATCGGACAGGCGCGGCTCGTGGAAATAGGCGCACGGATTACACTACGGGCATCGACGGCCTTCGCCGTTGCGGACGGAGCAGACGTCAGACGCGAGGTTCTTATGGCGTATCGTGTCAATCGCCGCGACTTTCTCAAGGCTGCATCGGCCACCTCAGGCGCGCTCGCGTGCGTGGGTTTGACGGCCGATCCGATCGCGCGGGCCGCCGCAGCGGTCGCCCCGAAGATCACCGACCGCCACTTCACCCCCGTCGCGGACTATCCGATTCAGCCGAAGCGCTTCTCGGACGTCACCCTCGAGGACGCTTTCTGGCAGCCGAAGGTAGCGCTGAACGCGTCGGTGACGATCCCGTTCGAGGTTCGGAAGCTCGCCGACACACGGCGCGGCCTCACGTCCAATGTGCTGGAGGCGGCGATGCTGTCGCTCAAGACGCATCCCGATCCGGTCCTCCAGGCACACGTGGACGCCGCGTCCGAGGCGGCGCTGGCGGGGAAGGACCGCCGCGAGGGCAACAGCGGCTTCGAGGTTGCGGTAACGTGCTACAACACGACCGGCAATCGACAGCTGCTCGACCAGGCGATCGGCATCGCCGACCTGCTGTACGAAGAGTTCCGCCTGCACGACGTGCCGTTTTCCGGCGGGGAACGCGACGCGATCAATTGCGTGCAGCTGTACCGCGCCACGCACGACGCGAAGCATCTGGCCCTGGCGAAGCACTACCTCGACATCCGCGGCCTCGAGAATTCCGTGAACCGGAGCCGGCACAACCAATCGTACAAGCCAGTGCTGGAGCAGCACGAGGCGGTCGGCCACGCCGTGAACGGCGTGTCGCTGATGGTGTCGCTGGCCGACGTCGGCGTCCTCGCCGGCCTGCCCGAATACCTGCGCACCGCCGAGGGGCTGTGGCGCGATGCGGTCACCAGCAAGATGTACGTCACCGGCGGCGTGGGATCGACCGGCAACGAGGGATTCGGCGAGCCGTACGCGTTGCCGAACATCTCCGCCTACGCCGAAACGTGCGCGGTGCTGATGTTCGCGACGTTGAATCACCGGCTGTTCCTCGCGACGGGCGACAGCCAGTACATC
>DATATJ010000248.1:0-2739 GCA_036268855.1 Vicinamibacterales bacterium | reverse complement strand
CGGATCCAGCAGACCGAGTCCCAGAACGCCGTGAACGTCTCGATCGACGCGCCCACCGGCATCCCAGATCTGTACGCGGACCATGCCGCCCTGATGTTCGATCTGTTGACGGTCGCGTATCAGGCGGACCTGACGCGGGTGTTCACGTTCATGATGGGCCGCGAAACCAGCAGCCGCACCTATCCGGAGATTGGCATCACGACCGGACATCACGAGGTCTCGCACCACGGCAACAAGCCCGACGTGCTCGCGCAGTACGCGAAGCTGAATGCGTTTCACACGCAGCAGTTCGCCAAGTTCGTCGAGAAGCTGCGCGACACGCCCGACGGCGACGGCAGCCTGCTCGATCACGTCATGATCATTTACGGCAGCGGGATGAGCGACGGCAACGGTCATACAGGTTATCCGCTGCCCATGGTGATCGTCGGCGGCGGCGCGGGAAAAGGCAACAGGCACGTGAAAGCCGGCGCCGACACGCTGCTGCCGAATCTCTGGGTCACCATCGCCGAGAAGTTCGGATGCCCGCTGGACACCGTGGGCCTCAGCACGGGGCGGGTGGATCTGTAGTGTCGCGAGCTCGACGAGGAGGCGCGATGTGCAGCAGGCCTCTGGCCTTCGCGGTTGGGGTCGCCCTGTTGTCGGTGGCCGGACTCGAAGGGAGCGTCAAGGAGCCGTCTCTCGTTGCGGCCGTCAAGGCCGGCAACCGTGAGGCGGTGCAGGCGATTCTTCGGAAGAAGCCCGACGTCAACGCCGCGGAGCCGGATGGAACGACCGCGCTGGACTGGGCCGTGCGCGCCGACGACGCGGATGTCGTGCGCCTGTTGATCGCCGCCGGCGCGGACGTGTCGATTCGAAACCGGTACGGCATTACGCCGCTGGCTGTCGCGGCGACCCTCGGCAGCGCGAAGGTGATGGAGCCACTCCTCGACGCGGGCGCCGACGTGAATACCCAGTTGGAGGAAGGCGAGACGGTCTTGATGCGGACGGCGCGGACGGGACGCGTCGACGCCATTCGCCTGTTGATCGAGTGGGGCGCGGACGTCAACGTGGCCGAGCAGTCCCTGGGTGAGACGGCGTTGATGTGGGCCGCGGCCGAGAACCATCGGGACGCGGTCAAGGTCCTGACCGAGGCAGGCGCGGATCCGAATGCGCGTTCGCACCGCGAGACGCGCCCGATCCGGTACGTGTCCCAGGCCGGCGGCGGGACGCGTGTGCCGCTGCCCCGCGGGTGGTGGACGGCGCTCATGTATGCCGCGCGGGAGGATGCGAGGGATTCCGTGCGCGCGTTGGCTGATGCGCGCGCCGATCTCAATCTGGTCGATCCTGACGGCGCCACGGCGCTGATGGAGGCGATCATCAACGCGCATTACGACCTCGCGGCGATTCTCCTCGAGAAGGGCGCCGATCCGCGGGTCGCGGACTCGCAGGGGACGACGCCGCTGTACGCGGCCGTCGATATGCACACGCAGCCGGCGATGACCGATCGTCCGCCGAGACGGAGCGCCGACACGCTCGACGCGCTGAAGCTCGTCACGCTGCTGCTGGATCACGGCGCCGACCCGAACGCGCAGCTGAAGGGCGCGACGTTGCAGCGTCATTTCAATGTTGGGAACAAGGCGCTCGGCGCAGGGACCACTCCGCTGATGCGCGCCGCCCACGCGGGCGACGTGGCGGCGATGCGCCTGCTGCTCTCGAAGGGCGCCAATCCCTTCCTGACCCAGAAGAATCACACCACGGCACTCATGCTGGCCGCAGGCCTGGCGTTCAGAAACCGCGGTGATGACGACGAGGCCCCGGACGGCGGCAGCGAGCAGGGGGCGATCGACGCGATGAAGGTGTGCCTGGGCGCCGGGATTGACATCGATGCGTTCAACGACGATGGCGAGACCGCGATGCACGCCGCCGTCAACCGCGGCGACGCCGCGGTGAAGTTCCTGGCGGAGCAGGGCGCGACGCTCGACATCAAGGACAAGCGAGGTAAGACGCCGCTGGATTTGGCGAGCGCCACGGGCTCGACCACGATGCCGGCCCTGCTGCGCGACCTCGTCAAGCAGCGGACGCACACGGTCACGACGCCCGCACGCCCGCAGGCACACAAGTAGGCGGCAGCGAGGAGCGCGCACATGAACGCGGGGAAACAGCAACTGGTCGGCGCGGGTGCCGTGGCCCTGGTCGCTGCGTTGGCGTGCGGCGTCTTTCTGGAGCCGGCTGCGGCCCAGCAGGTGGAATCGCCCAAGGCCCCGAGCTTCTACGACGACGCGCAGCTCGAGCGCGGCACCGCCGTGTTCGCAAGCCGCTGCGCGGGCTGTCACGCCAGCAATCTCACCGGAGAAAAGCGCGGATCCGCTCGGGGCGGACCACCGCTCACGGGCGACCGGTTTCTGTCCAACTGGGAAGGTGAGCCGCTGGACGGCCTGCTCACTCGCATGAAGACCCTGATGCCGCGCGACGATCCGGGAGGATTGACCGACGACGTCTACCTCGATCTGCTCGCGCTCGTGATGAAGACGAATGGGCTCCCGGGCGGTACGACGCCGCTCACGGCGGAATCAGTCGGCGAACTGCAGATTCCATACAAGGACGGCCCGCCCGCCACACCGCGCAACTTCAAGATGGTTTCGGTCGTGGGATGCCTGGCGCACACCGACAACGTCTGGACCCTGACCCGCACCAGCGACCCCATCGTCACGAGGGATCAGCCCGCGACGACAGGTGAGCTGAAGAATGCCGAAACTGCGG
>DATATJ010000247.1:0-9661 GCA_036268855.1 Vicinamibacterales bacterium | reverse complement strand
TGATGGCGTGGGTGGAGAACGAAACGCTCCACCACCAAGAACATTAAGGACACAAAGGAATGTCGAGAGCTCACAACGGGTTTTTCCCTTTGTGTCCATCGTGTCCTTTGTGGTGGAGACGTTCGATATGGATTTGAAGCTCACCGGGAAAGTCGCGATGGTCGGCGGCGCCAGCAAGGGCCTCGGCTTCGCCGTTGCGCGGGCGCTGGCGGCCGAGGGCGCGCGGGTGTCGATGGCGTCGCGCGATCGCGCGTCGATCGAACGCGCCGCTGCCGAGATCAAGAAGCAGACCGGCGCGACCGTGCTCGCCGTGCCTGGCGATCTGAGCTCCGCGGACGCGATCGACGCGTGGCACCGCGCGACCGTGGACGCGTTCGGCGGCGTCGATCTGCTGTACGCGAACACGGGCGGTCCACCGGCCGGTGCGGCGTTGAGCTTCGACGACAAGGCCTGGCAGAGCGGATTCGAGCTGCTCGTGCTGAGCGTGATCCGCACGGCGCGGTGCGTCGTTCCGTCAATGCAGGCGCGCGGCGGCGGCGCGATTCTCGTCGGCACCTCCTCGTCTGTGAAGGAGCCGATCGGCAACCTCGCCTTGTCGAATGTCCTGCGCGCCTCGGTCGCCGCGCTCGCCAAGACGCTGTCGATCGAGCTGGCGTCGAGCCGCATCCGGGTGAACAACCTCATTCCGGGGCGCATCGAGACCGATCGCCTGCAATATCTCGACGAGGTGAACGCAAAGAAGGCCGGCATTCCGACGGCAGATCATCGCGCGAAGATGATGGCGGCCGTGCCGCTGGGGCGCTACGGCGCGCCGGACGAATTCGGCCGGACCGCCGCGTTTCTGCTCTCTGACGCAGCCGCGTACATCACGGGCGCGTCGGTGCAAGTGGATGGCGGGCTGCTTCACGGAGTGCTCTGAATTGGAGATTGCTGATTGCAAATTGCAAATTGAATTGCAAAGCGAAAATTGATGACGCGACATGAAGATTTCCGCTTGTCTCTCGCAACCGTCGGCAATAAGCACTTTGCAATTTGCAATTCTAAAGGTCCCCGATCATGAGCGTGGCTCGGAAGGTTCTTCTGGCGCTGTCGACCAACTCGTGGCTGCGCGATCATGCCACGAAGACCGCGTTCGTGCGGCGGTCCGTCTCGGCCTTCATGCCGGGCGAACGGTTCGAGGACGCGATGGCGGCCTCGGCTGCGCAGCAGGCCCAGCACGTCGGCACGATCTTCACGAAGCTCGGTGAGAACCTCACGCGCCTGGACGAGGCGGAAGAGGTGACGCAGCATTATCTCGACACGCTCGACAAGATTCAGGCGGCGGGCCTCGATGCGCAGATTTCGGTGAAGCCGACGCAGCTCGGGCTCGATCTCGACAAGGACCTGTGCTTTCGAAATCTGCAGCGCCTGGTCGATCGTGCCGAGCAGCGGCAGAATTTCGTCTGGCTCGACATGGAGAGCTCGCCCTACGTCGATCCAACGCTCGATCTCTTCCGTCGAACGCGCGCGCGCTCGCCGCGGGTGGGCCTCGCGATTCAGGCCTATCTGTATCGGACGGAGAAGGACGTCGAGTCGCTGCTGCCGCTCGGTTCGGCGATCCGCCTGGTAAAGGGCGCGTATCTCGAAGCACCCGACGTCGCGTTCCCGGCGAAGGCGGATGTCGACGCGAACTACTACAAGCTGTGCTGCCGCCTGCTCAGCGACGAAGCGCAGCGCGCCGGGACGCTGCTGCACATTGCCACGCACGACCCCGCGCTCGTCGACCGGCTCAGCGCCTTCATCACCGAGCGTCAGGTACCCAATAGTGCCTACGAATACGCGATGCTCTACGGCATCCAACGCCCACTGCAGCAGCGCATCGCGCAGTCGGGGAGGCGGATCCGCGTGTTGATCGCCTACGGCGAATTCTGGTTCCCCTGGTACATGCGGCGACTCGCCGAACGCCCCGCCAACGTCTGGTTCGTCGTGAAGAACCTCTTCGCGCGATGAAGCAGCCGAGCTGCGCCAGCAGGGTGAGCAAACTTTGATCGCGCTCGCCGGTCTAATCTAGTAGGCCAGCGCCTCGCGGAAGAAGTGAGGTCGCCATGCAGAAGCTGAGCATCAACGTGCCGCTCGTCGTGATCGCGGCGGCGATGTTGATCGCGTTGGGGAGCGCGTCGGAGGCGCGCGCCCAGGAGACGAAGCTCGTCGCGCACGTTCCATTTGCATTCATCGTAGGAAGTTCCGTCATGCCCGCTGGCGAGTACGTCGTGAAGGACGACTCGGACAACAGCTCGGTGCTCGCGATTGCGAGCGCCGATGGCAAGCGGTTCGTGAACACGCTGACGATTCCGTCCTCGTTGGAAGATACGACCGGGCAGTCCAGCCTCGTGTTCGACAAGGTCGGCGGCCAGTACTTCCTCGCTCGCGTCACACCGGCGGGGAGGGAAGAGCGCGAGCTCCTGATCAATCCCGCCGCGGCGGAGCGGGAAGTCGCGGTCGATCTCACCACTCGCTGATTGGCTCGGTCCCAACGGCGCCCGGAGCGCTCCGGCCTGGGTGGTTCGGAGCGCTTCGGCGCGCCCGCTCCCGCCACTCGAGCTTCCCGTTCCCCCTCACATCCTCGCCAACGACGGTCCGCTGTATGATTTGGGACCGGTTCCGGACGATCCAGACCGGTCCTTTCTTTCATACGCGAACGAGGTCTCATGCCGTTCAGGTTTCGTTTCGGGCTCGCCGTCTGCGCGGCGGGCATGCTACTCACGCTTCCAGTACACGCTCAGGGACGACGAGGCGGCGCCGCCGATGCGCCGGCGGCTCAAGTGAACGCGCAGTGGAAAGGCAAGTCGACGCTCGCCGGCAAAGTCGTGGACGAGGCCGGCAAGGGCGTGGCGGACGCGAAGGTCACGCTGGTGCTCGCCGAGATCAACAGCGGCTTCTTCGTGCAGACGAAGAAGAACGGCGAGTTCGAGGCGAAGGACATCAAGGCGGGCGAGTGGCGCCTCCAGACGGAGGCGCCGAACTTCGTCGTCGTCCGCCAGACCGTAAAAGTCGCGGACGGCAAGAACCCCGCGCTGTCGATTGTCGTCAAGCGCGATTACAGCCCTGAACTGCTGGCCAAGGCCGATACGGCGTTCAACGCCGGCCAACTGGATGAGGCCCGCACGGAATACCTGAAGGTGCTCGAAGCCCATCCCGAGCTGACGGCGATCAACCGGGCGATCGCCTTCACTTACGGCAAAGAGAAGAACAACGTCGAGGCGCTGAAGTACCTGGACCTTGCGCTGGCCGGCAATCCGGATGACGCTGTCCTCCTGCAGCTGGCGGCGGCCACTTCGATCGAGCTGAACGATCCGACGCGCGCCATGACGTACGTGTCGCGCATCGACGACTCGACCATCTCCGATCCCGATCTGCTGGTGAACACGGCGATCAGCATGCTGAACCGCCGCCGTTCCGCCGAGGCGACGACCGTGCTCGACCGCGTGATCGCGCGCTTCCCGCAGGCAGCGGATCCGTACTTCTATCGCGGCTATGCCAAGCTGCAGGCCAGCAAAGGCGCCGACGCGAAGCCGGATCTCGAGAAGTATCTGGAGATGTCGCCCGCGGGCGCTCAAGCCGATCAGGCGAAGCAGATGATCGCGTCGATCAAGTAGGCGCAGGTGATCAGCATGCGCTCGCTGCTCGTCGTCGCGGTGGCCGGGCTGATCGCGGGGTGCGCCCCGCCGAAGCCGTCGCTGAGGCATCCGGAAGGGAAGCGGATCACGCGGCAGGCGCCGTCGCTGTTTCGCATCCGGATGGAGACGACCAAGGGGCCGATTCTGATCGAAGTGCGGCGCGATTGGGCGCCGCACGGCGCCGATCGGTTCTTCAACCTCGTGCGCGGAGGCTATTACGACGACACGAGGTTTTTTCGCGTCGTGAAAGGGCAGTGGGCGCAGTTCGGCATCAACGGCGATCCGAACATCTCGGCGATCTGGCGCGATCGTCCGATTCCCGACGACACGCCGAAGCACTCGAACCGACGCGGCACCGTGGCGTTCGCGTTCGCGGTGCCCAACGGCCGGACGACGCAGGTGTTCATCAGCTTGCGCGATAATTCGAACCTCGACGCGCAGGGCTTCGCGCCGTTCGGCGAAGTGGTCGGCGGCATGGACGCCGTGGACGCGCTCAGCACAGAATACGGCGAGCGGTCGGGCGGCGGCATCCGCGCGGGCCGGCAGCAACCGATCTTCGACGAAGGCAATGCCTATTTCGATCGCGAATTCCCGCACCTCGATCGACTGGTCCGCGCGTTCGTCATTCCGCGGTGAAACCATCGCCCACGAGAGAGTCATGACCGCTCAGGATTTGCAGACGCTGCTCGACTACCACTACTGGGCGCGCGATCGCCTGCTCGACGCGCTGGATCTGCTCGCGCCCGAGCCCTTCAATCGCGACCTCGGTAGCAGCTTCACGTCGATTCGCGAAACGGTCGCGCACCTGTACTCGGCCGAGTGGGCGTGGTACCGGCGGTGGCAGGGCGAGTCGCCGACGGCGCCGCTGCCGCTCGATCTGTTTCCCGACGCCGCGGCGATTCGCGCGCTGTGGGTCGCGCACGAAGCGCTGATGCGCGCCTTCCTCGGCCAGCTGGACGACGCCGGGACGGCGCGGGTGATCGGCTACAAACTGCTCAGTGGCGCCGTGGGCTCGGCGTCGATCGCGCAGATGCTGCAGCACCTCGTCAACCACGCCAGCTATCACCGCGGCCAGGTGACGACGATGCTGCGTCAGGTGGGTGCGCCGCCCGCGAAGTCGATGGATTTGATTGCGTTCTATCGCACCCGCGCGTAGCGGTGCGTTGTTCTGGAGGGGTTGTGCGCCGCTTGTTGGTCTTCGTTGCCCTGATTTCGTGCCTGCCGCTGATCGCTTTCCAGACTCCCCGCGCCGCACCCGCTGCGGCGCCGACGATCGAGCACTTTCTGTCGCCCGGCTATCCGACTCAGGTCGTGTCGGCGACAAAGGTCGATCGGATCGCGTGGACGGCCTACGAGCGTGGCGCGCGCAATGTGTACACCGCCGCGCCGCCCGAATTCCGGCCGCTGAAGTTGACGCGGTTCAACGACGACGATGGTCTCGAGCTGAGCGACCTCGCGATCTCCGCTGATGGATCGACCGTCGTGTTCGTGCGCGGAACGCAGCCGAATCGCGCCGGCTGGATCGCCAACCCGACCGGCGACCCGGCGGGCGCGGAGCGCACGTTCTGGGCGGCGAAGACCGCCGGAGGCGCGCCCTGGAGGCTCGGCGAAGGGACGACGCCGGAGCTGTCGCCCAACGGGCGCAGCGTGCTATACGCGAAGGACGGGCAGATTTACCGCTATGAGATCGGGCCGCGATCGGCGCCCGCGGCGGCCGCAGCGGCCGCGCCCGGCGCCTCTGCGTCCCGCGCTGCAGCAGCACCTCGTGCGAGCGGGAACACGACGACGCCGCTGATCAAGGCGTGGGGCACGAACCTGGCACCGCGCTGGTCGCCCGACGGGACCAAGATCGCCTTCGTCAGCAATCGGGTGGATCACAGCTTCGTCGGCGTCTACGACGTGCGCGCGCGCACGGTGACGTTCCTGTCGCCGAGCGTCGATCACGACACCAGCCCCACCTGGTCGCCCGACAGCAAGCGAATCGCGTTCATCCGCCGGCCCGGTACGCCGTTCGCGCAGCAGGCGCACTCCGGCATCGGCGGCCTCGGCAATCCGAACGGTCCGGCGTTCAATCCGCTCGCGGCACTCTCCGGACAGAATGGCCGCGGCGGCCGCGGCGGCGGTGGTGGCGGCCGGAACAATCGGGGCGATGCCGCCGAGCCGCAGGTCGCGGCACGTCCCGGCTTGACGACCGCCGCGTTTGCCGGCGGCTACGTGATGTCGTTCTGGGTCGCGGATGCCGCCACGGGCGAAGGCAAGGAGTTCTGGCACGACGCGAAGGGCGACAAGGACTGGGTCAACATCAACGCCATCCAGTGGGCTGGTACGGATCGTGTGGTCTTCCAGGCGGAGCCGGAGGAATGGGTCCGCATGTATTCGGTCCGCGTGTCCGCGAGCGATCCGGAGCCGACGATGCTCACGCCTGGTGACGGCGCGGTGGAGCACACGGCAATCTCGGCCGATGGCACGCTGTTGTTCTACACGACCAATGCCGGCGACATCGAGCGACGTCATCTCTGGAAAGTGCCGACGGCCGGCGGCCAGGCCGAGCAGGTGACGAAGGGCGACACGATCGAGACGTACCCGGCGGTCCTGGCGTCAGCGCGGCAGGTCGCGGTGCTCGGCGGCGACGCGACGCGGCCCTTTGGCGTCGGCCTCGTCTCGGCAACCGGCGGCGTTGCGAAGTACGTCTACCCCTCGCTGGCCGATTTTCCGATCGACTCGGAAGTCGTGCCGCAGCTCGTGCTGACCCGGGCGGACGACGGCCTGGAGATTCACAATCAGATCTTTCTGCCGAAGGATCTGCAGCCGGGCCAGAAGCGTCCCGCAATCGTGTTCGTGCACGGCGGACCGGTGCGGCAGATGCTCCTCGGCTATCACTACATGCACTTCTACCACATCGCCTACGCGGTGAATCAGTGGCTCGCCAGCCAGGGCTACATCGTGATGTCGATCAACTACCGCAGCGGCATCGGCTACGGCAAGTCGTTCCGGATGGCTCCGAACACCGCGGGCCGCGGCAACGCCGAGTATCAGGACGTGCTGGCCGGCGGCCGCTATCTGCAGTCGCGTCCGGACGTCGACGCGAACCGCATCGGCATCTGGGGGCTTTCGTACGGCGGGGTGCTCACGTCGCAGGCGCTCGCGCGGAACTCCGATCTGTTCAAGGCAGGCGTCGATCTCGCCGGCGTCCATCTCTGGGGCAGCTCGCTCGATCCGGGCAACGTCTCGTACGAGTCGTCCACGATCGCCGCGATCGACACGTGGAAGTCGCCGGTGCTGCTCATCCAGGGCGATGACGATCGCAACGTGCAGTTCTCGCAGATGACCGGCCTCGTGCAGCTGCTGCGCGCGCACGGCGTCCATCACGAGTTGATCGTCTTTCCGGACGACACGCACGAGACGCTGCTGCACAAGCGCTACCTGTATGCGTTCAACCGGCTCAGCGAGTTCATGGGGAGATTCCTGAGGGGCGCGGCGCCGCGGACGACCGAGGCGCCGCCGAAGTAGCGCCGATAGTGGCGTGTCGTCAGTTAGCCACGAAGATCACGAAGGTCACGAGGAGGCGAAGACGAAATTCCTCACGCGGGCGCGGAGGCACCCAGGCGATCGTCCGGGCCGAACCGCAAGCGTGGTCACGAACGAAGCCGCGGCGGATCGATTCGATGGGCGTCGCGCTGCGGCCCGTCGAATCGTTGCTCTGTGGCTTTGTGCCTCTGTGGCAAGACCTCTTCGTGTTCTTCGTGGCGAGAGTCTGCCTAGCGATTCCCCCACAGCAGCTCGAACACCATCGTGAAGTCGCGCGGAATCGGATTGTACGTGGTTCCGAAATCCGCGCGATCGATGTCGCGCTGGACGTCGCGCGCGCTGTTGGCGCTCGCCAGGTTGTAGAGCTTCAACCCGACGCGCGCATCTGGCAGGCGGCCGGGCAGGCCGACCACCTTGTTCACGTAGAGATCGAGCGAACCGAACCACGGGAGCCGCCGGCCGTCGCGCTCGCCGACGTACAGCCAGTTCTCGTCGACCGCAGAGTAGGGGAAGCCGTTGCGAATGTCGACGAACGGCGCAACGGTGACGCGTCCCGGCAGCCGGAGCAGGCCCCACGCGAGCACGCGGTTGGGCACGTCCATCGGCAGCGGTCCCGACGCGTTCGGCTGGACGAACGGCTCCTTGAACGCGCCCTGCAGGGCGTCGAAGCTGTTGAGATCGCCGCGCGTGGACGCGCGGACGTACGAGACGTAGATTTCGTGCCGTGCCTTCGGCGCGCGGTAGCCGACGGTGGTCTCGAGGCTCCGGGCAGTCGAGACGCCAGTGCTGCTCAGCGCGAGCGCGCCAGGCGCGGGATTCAGCACCAGCTCGTCGCGGCCGTACCGCTCCTGATATTTGGCGCGGACCAGCCAGCCCGCGTCGAAGCGATCGTCGAATGACAGATCCCATCGCGTCGCGCGCGGCGTCCGGAGCGGCCCGTTCACGGTGTTCGCCAGCGTAATCGGCGTGCCAGCCGCGACGCCGTCGGCATCGAACGCCTGCAGGGTGCGCTACGGAAACGACGGGAACGCAAGCGCTCCGATCACGATCTTGTCCGCGAAGAGGCCGGCGCTCCCGCTCACGCTCGCTCCGCTGTGCTTGGGCTTCAGCGTCCACGCGATGCGCGGCGTGACGGTCGCTGCGGCCGCGGCGGTCGTGCGGTCGTACCGAACGCCGGCATCGACCGTGAGCCAGGGGGCGGCGGACCATGTGTCGTCCGCGAACGCGCCTGTTTCGATCGCGGACGCGGCGATCGTCGTCGCAGGCGCAAAGGCAATCGTCTGGCTCGTGGTGCCGTCGCTGCGCAGCAGGTCGACCGGACCGCTGCCGTCGGCACCGTCGATCGTCGATCGTCCGGCGCTGCCGCCGACTTTGAGCAGGTGTCCATGTCCGCCGGACCACGTGTAGGACGCGACCGCCTCCGTCCGCTGGCCGTGCAGATCCTGGCGATCGAAGTAGCTGCCGCGCGTCAGATCGTGGCCGATCAGATACGCCGAGTCGCCATTGGGAGCGACGGTGAGCGCCGTCCGGATCGTCGACACGTGGACCTCGAGGCTGGATCCGCGGCCGATGGTCACGCGATCGGCGACGGTGGCGCTCCATCCGCCCTGCGCCAGGCTCGGCACCGTGGCCGCTGGCGTGAAGGCCGTGATGTTCGCGCGGTCGGTGTTCTGCGGGTCGAGCGACACCGACACCACCGCGTGTTGCTGCGGCGAGAGCTGCAGATCCACCTGCGACCACGAGAGCAGCGCCGTGAACTTGCTGTCCTGCGGACCCACGAGCGTCCCGAACCGGTTGCGATCGTACCGGTAGCTCACCGCCTCTTCGACGAACAGGCGGCCTTTGATCAGCGGGCCGCTGGCGCCCGCGTTGGGCTCCCAGAACTCGACGCCGTGGATGCCGCCGTCAGCGAACAGCAGCCGCGGAAAAAAACTGTTGGCTGACATGTGGAGCCGATCGGCTCCCGATCGCGTGACGACGGAGGTGACGCCGCCGGTCGCGAGGCCGAACGTCGCGGGATAGCCCCCTGAATACACCTGGACGCCGTCCACCGCTTCGATCGGCAGCAGCACGCCGGGCGCGCCGGTGATCGGATCGGTCTCGTTGGCGCCGTTCACGAGCAGCGCCCCCTGCGATGCGCGGGCACCGGCGACGCTGATGAACCCGTCAGGGCCGCGCACCACGTTCGGCATCAACGTCAGCACATCGTCGTACTGGCTGTTCGGGAGCATCGCGCTGTCGATGACCTCGCGGGTCACGATGACCGGCGCGTCGGGTTCGGATTCGCCGATCATCGGCACGGCGGGCGCCGCGACGACGGTGACGCGCTCCTCGAACGAGGCCAGCGGCAGCTTGAGATCGATCTCGATCGTGTCGTTGCCGACGATGACGTCCTGGCGGGTGGCGGGGGTGAACCCGGAGAGCTCGGCGGTGAGACGGTAGTGTCCGGGCGGCGCGTCGATCGCGTAGTCGCCGTG
>DATATJ010000246.1:0-7280 GCA_036268855.1 Vicinamibacterales bacterium | reverse complement strand
CGCGGCTCTTCGCTTCGATGATCCGATTCTCGATTTGATCGCTCATGCCGAGACCATGCCGGCCGCCGATCGCGTTCGCTTCGGTGATGAGCTGCACTTCGTCGTCGAACGTCTTTCCGTTCAACGCGACCGGTCGTCCCTCCTCGAAGCGGACCGCGATGGCCTCCGCCTTCACCGCAACGTCGTCGCGCCACGATGCGACGCCCATGATCGGATCGACGATCTTGATGCCGTTGCTCAGAAGCTCGAGATCTTTCGCCTCGTGGGTCGCGCCGAGAATGTTCGAGTCGGTGGAGTATGCCTTCTCGACGCTCATCTTGTACCCGAAGCCCGCGCGGGTCAGGTACTCGGACATTTCCTTGCGGCCCCCGAGCTCGTCGATGAACAACTGATCGAGCCACGGCTTGTACACGCGCAGGCTCGGGTTCGCGAGCAGGCCGTACCGGTAGAAGCGCTCGATGTCGTTGCCCTTGAACGTGCTGCCGTCGCCCCAGATGTTGACGTCGTCTTCCTTCATGGCCGCGACGAGCATCGTGCCCGTGACGGCGCGTCCGAGCGGCGTGGTGTTGAAGTACGTGACGCCTGCGGTGGAAATGTGGAACGCGCCCGCCTGCAGCGCGGCGATCCCCTCCGACACGAGCTGCGGCCGGCAGTCGATCAGCCGCGCCTTTTCGGCGCCGTACTGCAGCGCTTTGCGCGGGATCTCGTCGTAGTCGGGCTCGTCGGGCTGGCCCAGATTCGCCGTATACGCGTAAGGAATCGCGCCCTTGGCGCGCATCCAGTGGAGCGCGGCGCTCGTGTCGAGGCCGCCGGAAAAGGCGATGCCGACTTTCTCGCCCGCGGGAAGATTCTGCAGAATATGACCCATCTGAGCCTTAGATTGTCACACAAGCCGCCGGATCCCTCACGTCCACATTCCACTAGAATGACGAGACTCAGAACATTGCCGGGTCATGCGTCGGCGGCCGCGTCCGCAGCTGAGGCTCTATGAAGCACACTATCGCGACGTGCACGATGGTTTCCGCGTGTTTCGCCGGCGCGCTCATGGCGGCCGGGCGCGTGTCCGCACCGCCCGATCCCATGCCGCCAGCGTCGTGGGATGTGCGCGCGGCGGCCGCGTACCTCGACGGGCGTCAGGCCTGGTGGCTCACATGGCCCACCGCGCAGCGCGATCACGACACCGCGTGCGTGTCGTGCCACACCGCGCTCCCGTATGCGATCGCCAGACCGGCACTGGGCGCGGCGCTCGCCGAACACGACGAGCCGGCGGCCGAACGCACGATGCGCGAGCAGGTCGTCAAGCGCGTACGGCTGTGGCGCGAGGTCGAGCCCTTCTATTCGGATCAGGCGCGCGGTCTGCCGAAGACCAGTGAATCGCGCGGCACCGAAGCGATTTTGAATGCCGTGGTCCTCTCCACGCGCGACGCCCGCGCCGACGCGTTGAGCGACGATGGCCGGTTGGCGTTCGAGAACTTGTGGCGGCTCCAGCTGAAGGCCGGCGCCGACAGCGGCGGCTGGGCGTGGCTCGATTTCCACAACGAGCCGTGGGAAGCGCCCGGCTCGCAGTACTTCGGCAACGCACTGGCGGCGATTGCGATTGGCACGGCACCCGGCGGTTACGCATCGTCGCCTGCGATTCAGGACGGCGTGAAGGCGCTGGGCGCGTATCTGCGGCGCGGCACCGACAAGGAGACGCTGCTCAACCGCGCGATGATTCTCTGGGCAGCCGCGAAGATTCCGGACGTGCTCGCGGCCGCCGCGCGTCAGCGGATTGTCGATGATTTGATCGGCAAGCAGCAGAGCGATGGCGGATGGAGCACCGCGTCGCTCGTCGGCGACTGGCAGCGGCACGATGCGACGCCGCTCGACCCGAACACCGACGGCTACGCGACCGGCTTCATTACGTTCGTGCTCGAACAGGCGAACGTGTCGACGGCCAGGCCGCCGATCGCACGCGGCCGCGCCTGGCTGGTGCAACACCAGGATCGTGCCACCGGTCAATGGAGCGCGTCGTCGGTCAACAAGGCGCGCGATCCCGGAACCGACATCGGGAAGTTCATGAGCGACGCCGCCACGGCGTACGCCGTGCTGGCGCTGACGACGCCGTAGCGGCGCGTGCGCTCGTGCGCCCGCCGCCTTTCGGAGACATTGGAAATGGACGACACGACCGACCGCCCCCCTGGCGCCGACGACCGCTTCTTCGACGTATCGATCGACATGCTCTGCGTGCTGGCATTCAGCGGCCACTTCAAGCGTCTCAATCCGGCCTGGGAACGAACGCTCGGCTTCACCCGCGAGGAGTTGATGGCGAAGCCGTTCATCGACTTCGTCCACCCCGACGATCGCGAGCGCACGCTGAAACAGAATGGCAGCGTGCGGGCGGGCGGCCAGGCGCACTCGTTCGAGAACCGCTATCGCTGCAAGGACGGATCGTACCGGTGGCTGTTGTGGAATGCCGCGCCTGATTTCGATCAGCAGCTGATCTACTCCGTCGCGCGCGACATCACCGCCCGCCGCCAGGCCGAGCAGGAGCGCGAGGCGCTGCTGAACGACCTGCGGGCCGCGCTGGCCGAAGTGAAGACGCTGCAGCAGATCCTGCCGATCTGTTCGTACTGCAAGAAAATCCGCAACGACGAGAATTACTGGGAGACCGTCGAGACGTATATTTCGGAGCACACGAACGCGAAGTTCAGCCACAGCATCTGCCCGAGCTGCTACCGGAACAAAGTCGAACCGCAGTTCGGGGCATGAGGGTGCCGGGCCGCTCCCCATGAAGCGGCCGGATCTCCGGCGCGCTGCTTGATTTCAGTCCGGCTCCGCGCGATAGTGCCACCATGAGCACCATCACTCTGAAGGTCAACGGCGCCACACACACCGTGGACGTCGAGCCGGCGACGCCGCTGCTCTACGTCCTGCGCAACGATCTCAATCTGCAGGGGCCGAAGTTCGGCTGCGGCCTCGGACAGTGCGGCGCGTGTACGGTCATCGTCAATGGTGTCGCGACACGCTCGTGCGTCACGCCGACGTCGAGTGTCAGGAGCGAGGTGACCACGCTCGAAGGGCTCGCCGTCAACGGCAAGCTCCACCCGCTGCAGCAGGCATGGATCGACGAGCAGGCGCCTCAGTGCGGCTTCTGCCAGAACGGGCAGATCATGACGGCGAAGGCGCTGCTCGATCGGAATCCCCACCCGACCGACGCGCAAATCCGCGACGGGATGGCGCGCACGTTGTGCCGCTGCATGACCTACTACCGCATTCAGGCCGCGATCAGGCGCGCGGCAGGGGAGGCTGCATGAGCACCCGGCGCGATTTCCTCAAGACATCGGGCGCGCTCATCGTCAGCTTCACGGCCGTGAGGATCGCGGGTCCGCTCGGCGTCGCGGCTCAGGCCGCCGGCCCGTATCCCGATCCCGATTTCCGTCAGCTGGACGCCTGGATCATCGTGCACGCCGACAACACCGCCACGTTCTGCGTCGGCAAGACCGACTGCGGTCAGGGGACGGGCACCGCCTTCCGCCAGATGATGTCGGACGAGCTCGATATCCCGTACGACCAGACGTCCTGCATCATGGGCAGCACCGACGTCACGGTCGATCAAGGCGGGTCCGGCGGCTCGGACGCCATTCAAACGGACGGCTGGCCCATGCGGCGCGTCGCTGCGGAGGCGCGCCGGGTGCTGCTGGAGATGGCCGCCGCCCGGTTCGGCGTTCCCGTCGATGCACTTGCGGCCAGCGCGGCGGTGATCACGGTGAAGGGCGATCCTGCCAAGCGCGTCACGTACGGCGAGCTCGTCGGCGGGAAGAAATTTCATGTCGCGCTCACCGGAAAGGACATCGACGCGACGACCGGCGTGGCGAAGGTCAAGCCCGTGCAGGATCTGAAGATCGTCGGCCAGTCGCCGAAGCGCTACGACATCCCGGCCAAGGTGGATGGTTCGCTCAAGTGGGCCGTGGACATGAAGCCGGCCGGCATGGTCCACGCGCGCAACGTGAAGCCGCCGGTCGCCGGCGCGAGGCTCACGGCTATCGACGAGTCGTCGGTTCGCGCGCTGCCCGGCTTCGTGAAAATCGTCAGCAAGGGCAATTACGTCGCCGTGATCTGCGAGCGCGAAGAACAGGCGATCAATGCGGCGAAGCGGCTCAAGGTGAGTTGGGACAAGCCAGCGACCGCGCCGTTTCCGGCATCGGAAGATCTGCACAAATACATGCGCAGCGCGACGCCAACGTCCAGCTCGAAACCGAGCATCGTCGGCGATCCCGACGCCGCGTTCAGCCGCAACAGCCGGATCGTCGAAGCCGAGTACGACATTCCGTTCCAGGGGCACACGGCATTTGGTCCGGCTCACGCCACCGCGGATCCCTCAAACGGCCAGATGACGATCTATTCCAACGACATGAAGTCGTACGGCATGCGGAACGGCGTCGCGACGTTTCTCGACATGCCGCGCGATCAGGTGCGCGTCATCTGGATGGAAGGTCCTCAGGGTTACGGCCGCACGGCCGCCGACGATGCGGGGTTCGAGGCGGCGTACCTGGCGAGAGAGATCGGCCGGCCCGTTCGCGTGCAGTGGATGCGCAACGAAGAAACCGCGTGGGACACGAAAGCGCCGGCGTTCGCGTGCACGCTGCGCGGCGCACTCGACGCCGACGGGAACCTCGTGGCGTTCGACTATCTCGCCCGGGCGGCCGACTACAACCACGTCGGATACAACGAGCCCGACACGGTCCTCATCGCGCAGCTCATGGGGTCGCGCCGCGCCACGCCGGCTGCCGGTAGCGCGTCCACGCCCGGCGAGATGTACTTCATTCCGAACCGCCGCATGGCCATGGAAGTCGTGGGCCTGCCGCTCGCGTGGGAGACACCACTGCGGACGGGCAACCTGCGCGATCCCAATGGGCCGCAGGCGACGTTCGCATCCGAATCGTTCATCGACGAGGTCGCCGCCGCGGCGAAAGCCGACCCGGTGGCCTTCCGGTTGAAGCTGCTCACCGCCAGCACGGCCGACGACAGCGGTTTCAAGCGCGCCCGATCGATTGCCGTCGTCAAGGCGGCGGCCGACGCGTACGGCTGGGACGCCCGCCCGTCGCCGAAGTCGCGCGGCACCGGAAGCATCCTCACCGGGCGCGGCATCGCCTACGCCTTCCGCAATCAGACTGTCGTCGCCGAGATCGCGGAGGTCGAGGTCAGCCGGACGACGGGCCACGTATGGGTGAAGCGGCTGGTGTGCGCGCACGACTGCGGTCTCGTGATCAATCCCGAGGCGCTGCGCCACACGATCGAGTGCGGGATGCTCCACGGACTGAGCCGCGCGCTCTACGAGGAAGTGGAGTTCGACACTGAAAAGGTGACCAGCGTCGACTGGATCTCGAGTCCCACGCTCACGCATCGCGATGCGCCCGCAAAGATCGACGTCGTGCTGGTGAACGGCGATCCCGACCCGCATCGATCCGATCTGCCGCCCTACGGCGCGGGAGAGACGATCTGCAAGCCGCTGATTGCAGCGGTCGCCAACGCGATCTTCGATGCGACCGGCGTGCGCATCCGGCGCGTGCCGTTCCGCGACGCGCGCGTGCTGACAGCGCTCAAGGCCGCCGGTCTCGGTTCGTCTACGCTGCCGTAGTGCGTTGAGATGTCGCGCGCGCAGCCTTTGCGCTACGCCGATGCACTGGGACTCTACGTCGCGATCCGCAGCGCCGCGACGGGCACGGCTTCGTCCGGCGCGCTGAACACGCGAATCTCCGACACGGAAGACGACACCGCGAACACGCGGATCCCCTCCTGCTGATTCACGGGCAGCACCCAGAAGCCGAGGTCGCCCTTCTGGAATCCCGTGATCCCGCCGGAGACGCGGTCGTTGTTGCTGAAGACCACTTCCACCTGTTGCCGCGTCTCGGCGTCGTGCGGGTCGAGCGTGAGCGGCGCTCCAGCCTCGTCGAAATCGCGGATGATGACGAGGGACCGGAGGAGGGCGAGCGGCACGACCTGTTTCTCGCCCGCGCCCGCGGTGCACGACGGCCACAGATCGATCGTGCCCTGGGATCCCTGGAAGCCGCGCGTGAAACCGGACAGACGCGGGCCGTGCCGGAAGACGAGCCGCGCCTCGCTGCAGCCCGCCCACGGACGGAAGCTGACGTCGCGATGAATGACCGGCTCGCGGCCGACCATCGGCGCCGGCGCGAGGCGCCGCGTCCAGGGCAGCGGACCGTCGAACATGCAGGCGCCGCGGTAGACGATGCCGTCGGTGCGCACTGCCGCGATCTCGGCGCGGATAATCCGCCCGACCGTGATCGCGCGGCGATCGTCGCCCACCAGTTCGAGCTCCGTCAGATCGCCGGGTCGAAGGCGCGAGGCGACTTCGAAGAAGGCGCCGCGCAGCGACAGATCGATCAGCGAGACAGGCGATCCGTTCTTGAGGCGCGCGCGCTCGAGCCAGTGGAGGTCGTCTGCGCGCAGGCGAGGCATGGCGCGACGATTCGCGTGTACGACGCGCGGTGCGCTGGCTGGTTGATAGGGTGACACGTGGAGCTTCGACCTAGATCTATCGTAGCAGCCAGTGCAATACCCAGGGCTGCGCATGTTTTCGCGTGCGCGTGTCTTTTTCCAGGACATCGTGTCGGGAAACAAGACGTTCGGCCCGCCGCGGCAGGCCGCCGCGCGTCACCAGGAATCGCGGCCCGCCGGCGGACCGATATGGCCGAGCTGCTGCATCATCGTCAGCGAATCGAGCACGGCGCGGTGTTCCACGACTTTCCCGTCGCCGAGGACGCAAAGGCGCACTTCTTTCCACGCCGCCGTCTTGCCTTTGGGCGGGTTCCCGAAGAGCTCGCCCGTCTGCGTGCCTTTCGCGGTGAGGTACACGACGAATCGATCCACGCCGTTGGACACAATTTCATCAATCGTGTAGCGCAGGTTCGGGATTGCGCCCCGGATATGATTGAGCACGCTCATCACGCCTTCGCGTCCATGTTCGCCGGACGCGGCGTTCCCGTCTTTGACGTGTTCGTCGAGCATCGCGTACATGCTGTCGGTGTCGCCGCTGTTCCACAAACCGTAAAAGCGGCGTGCGAAGGTTTCGTGTTCGGCTCGCGTTTGTTCGACAGTCGGCATCGGCCACCCGGCTCAGCTAGGTTTGCGATCGACCTGCACGACCCGCGCGGCATGACGGCCATGTGACGCGCGCTTCGACGATCGCGTGCAGGAAAACATCCGTGGCTGAATATGCGTCGGAGTGCGCAGGCTGTCAAGGATTCGTCAACGACGCGAGAAACCCCTTCCAACGT
>DATATJ010000245.1:0-8349 GCA_036268855.1 Vicinamibacterales bacterium | reverse complement strand
ATCAGCGTCGGCTCGACGTCGGGGATCTCGTCGATCGCCTGCTTCTCACTCGCCGTCAACGGCACGACGTCGTCGTAGAAGCCGTCGATGGTGACGCGGCCGTGGTCGTCTTTCATCGACGCCAGCAGCCGGGCGAGATCGAGCGCGGGGTTCGGGGCCCAGTTGCCGTAGTTGCCGCTGTGCAGATCGCGCAGGGCGCCATAGACGGTAATCGTTGCGGCCATGAGGCCGCGGGAGCCGAAGTTCATCGTCGCGCGTCCGCTCGCGTGGCGGGGGCCGTCGACGAGGATCAGGGCGTCGCCGCGAATCCGGTCGGCATACTCGCGCACCGCGTCGGCGAGATGCGGGGAGCCGGCCTCCTCTTCGCCCTCGAGAATGATGCGGACGTTCGACGTCATCGCCGACGGCCCCTGCGCGTCGAGGGCATCGATCGCGGCGAGCAGCGCGACAATCGGCGACTTGTCGTCCGACGAGGAGCGTCCGTAGATGCGCCACTCGGGATCGATCGCGCCGGTCCACGTGTCGAGCGAGATCGTGCGGCCCGCCGGCGGATGCGGCACGACGATCACGGGCGAGAACGGCGGCTCGTACGTGGTCGGTGAGCGCGTCTGCGTTGCGCTGGATGTCGGCGGGGTTGGCCGCCACGTTCGGAATCGCCAGCAGCGACAACAGCTCGTGCAGGATCGGCATCTCGTGCTGCGTTCGCCACCGCGAGCACCCTACCGGTTCGACCGGCCCGCATGACGTGTCCTGGCTTCAGCACCCGCTGCTCCTCCGGTTCCGGCTCGTCCGCCTTCTCCAGCGCCTGACGCTTCCCCTGCGCGGCCCGCCCGCTGATCCCTGAAGTACTGCACCTGGTACTTCTGGACGTTGCGATTGTGCTCTTCGAGGGTCCGCGCGAAGGCGTGGGTGCCGTCGTTGCGGCTCACAAAATACAGGAAGTCGGCGTCCGCCGGGTGCACGGCGGCGTCGAGCGAGCCTTTGCCCGGCGCGGCAATCGGCCCGGGCGGGAGCCCCGGATATCGATACGTGTTGTACGGCGAATCGAACGACAGGTCCGCTTTGTGGATATGGCCGTCGTAGCGATGCGCGCGCTGCAGCGCGAAGATCACGGTGGGATCGCATTGCAGCGGCATGCCGATACGCAGGCGCGTCGTGTAGACCGCGGCGATCAGCGGACGCTCGTCGGGCCGCGCCGTCTCCTTCTCGACGATCGACGCGAGCGTCACCACCTGACGCACCGACAGGCCGCGCGCCGCGGCCGCCTCCCGGAGATCAGCGCCGAACACGTGATCGAAACGATCGACCATCAGCCGGACGATGGTCGACGCGCTGACGTGGCGCGACAGCATGTACGTCTCGGGAAACAGATAGCCTTCGAGGTCGGTCGCGGTCGGGTCGAGCGCGCGAACGAGGGACACGTCCTTCGCCGCCTCGACGAACGAGGCCGCGGGGCCGAAGCCGTGTGCCTCCACGATGGCGGCCACGTCGGCAATCGTCAACCCTTCTGGAATCGTGAGGCTGACGTAGTAGACGTCGCCGCGCGCGATCTTGTCGATCACCTGCGCCGGCGTCAGCGCCTGATCGAAGCGGTACTCGCCGGCCTTCAGCCCTCTCGCGCGCCCGCTGATCCAGAGCGCCGCCTTGTAGGTCCACATATCGCGGACCACGCCAGCGGCCATCAGACGCGCGCCGATGGCACTTGTGCCGGAGCCGGCGGGGATGTCGACAAACTGTTCCGCGCCGGTGTACCCGCGATACGGCTTCCGGCTGCGTGCCAGGAACACGCCGACGGCCCCAACCGCACCGAGCGCGATCAACAAAAAGAGCGCGGCGAGCTTTTTCATGTCGCGGTGCGGTCCAGATAGTCCTGGAGGAAGACGGCGGCAGCCGCCGCGTCGAGCTTCTCCTTGCGGCGCCGCCAGTCGCGCTCGTTGAGCGCCAGCCGGCTTTCTGCCTCGCGACTGGTGAGCCGCTCGTCCTCGGTGACGATTGGCACATCGATCCGCTCGCGCAGGGAGGCGACAAACGCCATCGCGCCAGCGGACCCCTCCGACGCGCGGCCATCGAGATGCGACGGCACCCCCACGACGACCGTGGCAAGACCATCGTCTTCGGCCGCGATCGCGTCGATGCGCTGCGCGACGCGATCGACGGCGTCGGCCGGATCGCGCACCTGAAGCGTCTCGAGCGGACGCGCCAGCGTGCCGGACGGATCGCTGATCGCCAGCCCCACGCGCCGGCCGCCGACGTCAACCGCCAGCACCCGCCTCGCGCTAGACATTGGTCAAATCCTCAAAATCCTCAAATCCTCAAATCCTCAAATTCCTTTGATTCCCAAATGGTATAATCTCTCTTCCCCAGAATAACCGTGAAACTCTCGCGTTTCGTGCCCGTGGCCGGCCTCGTCTTCTGCGCCGCGCTCGCCGCGCAGGCGCCGGACCGCGCGCGCACCGAGGCGCTCGCGCGCCGGGCGAGCGAGCGCCTGCAGTCGCTGCAGCGCGAAGCCGACCGGCTCGCCGCCGACGAGCGCACGCTGCTCGGCGATCTGCGCAAGCTCGAAGTCGATCGGCAGATCCGCCGGGAGCAGCTGAAGCAGGCCAGCGCCGACGTGAGCGCCGTCCAGGCCGAGATCGACGCGACCAGCGACCGCATGAACCACCTGCAGCAGCAGGATCAGTCCGAGCGTCCCGATTTGCGCGCCCGCCTCGTGGAGACCTACAAGCTCGGTCAGGCCCGCTATCTTCGCCTCCTGCTCGCCACGTCGGACGTGCGCCGCCTCGGCGAGGCGACGCGCGCCGTTGCCGTGATGGCCAAGCTCGATCGCGATCGTATTGCGTCGCATCAGCGGACGCTCGACGAACTGCAGTCCACACGCGCCGCACTCGAGGGGCGCCGAAAGAAGCTCGAAGCGGTGCGCGCCGACGCCGCGCGCGCGCAGGGGGCGGCCGATCGGGCCACGCAGGCACGCAACGATCTCGTCCACGACATCGACCAGCGCCGCGACCTCAACGCGCAGTGGTCGGGGGAGCTGCAGGCGGCCGAACAGAAGCTGCAGCTCGAGCTGCGCCAGATGGCAGCCGGCTCGCCGGCCAGCGCAGGGGCTGGCTCGACCGCAGCGCTGCCGCTGCGTCCGTTTCGGGGCGATCTCGACTGGCCCGCGCTCGGTGCCGTGAGGCATCGCTTCGGCACGGCGGCCGCGACCGGCGGTCAGGCGTCCAATGGTATTGAGATCGCGGCCGACGAGGGCACGCCCGCGCAGGCCGTCCACGACGGGGTGGTGGCATTCGCGGACACGTTTGCCGGATTCGGCAACCTCGTGATCGTGGATCACGGATCGCAAACGTTCAGTTTGTATGGCAATCTGCTGGATCTGGCGGTCGCCAAGGGCGCGCGCGTGGACCGCGGCGAGGTGGTCGGCCACGTCGGCCCCTCCCCCACCGGTCCGGCCGGGCTGTATTTCGAATTGCGCGTCGACGGTCACGCCGTGGACCCGCTACAATGGTTGAAGAAGAAGTAAGCCGCCTGAAGGCAGACGACTGACGACTGGATACTGATTATGTCTTCCCGTACCCGCGCCCTCGTCATGGCGATCTCGGCGCCCGTGATCGCGTTTGCCATTGTCGGCGGTTTCCTCGGCAAGGTCATGGCGCGCGAGGACACCTACCAGCACCTCAAGGTCTTCGACGATGTAGTCGGTCTGATCTCGAACAACTACGTCGAGGAAGTCAACATGGACAAGGTGATGAACGGGGCGATGCGCGGGCTGGCCGACGGCCTCGATCCCGACAGCGCCTACCTCTCGCCCGAGGAAGTGGCGCAGGTCGACAGCAACGCGGCGGTCCCGTCCGGCGACGTCGGCATCGAGCTGACGCGGCAGTATTACCTGCGAGTGATCGCGGCGCGCGATCACTCACCCGCCGCCAACGCGGGTCTCCGCACGGGCGATTACGTGCGCGCGATCAACGACACGCCGACCCGGGAGATGTCGGTGTGGGAAGGCATGCGCGCGCTGCGCGGTGCGCCCGGCTCGAAAGTGTCGCTGACGATCATCCGCGGCAACGCCGCCGACCCGCACATCGTGGAGTTGACGCGGGAAGAGGCACCGGCCACCGACGTCACGGGCCGGATCGCGGCGCCCGGCGTCGGCTACGTGCGTATCGCCTCGATGGGGCCGGCAACCGCGGGGCACGTCAAGTCGGAGGTCGCCGATCTGCAGAAGGCGGGCGCGCAAAAACTCGTCGTCGACGTGCGCCGCACGTCGGGCGGTCCGATCGACAGCGGCCTGACCGTGGCGCGGCTCTTCGTCGCGAAGGGCACGCTCGCCCAGCGCGAGACCAAGGGCGCCGAAAAGGAAACGATCACCGCGGGGCCAGGCGACGGGGCGATCACCGTTCCGACCACGCTGCTCATCGACACCGGCACCACCGGCGCAGCCGAGCTGTTCGTGTCCGCGCTGGCGGGAAACGACCGGGCCGACACGATTGGCGAGCGGACGATCGGCCGCGCGGCGGTCCAGAAGCTCGTCAAGCTGCCCGATGGCAGCGGCCTGTGGCTATCCACCACGAAGTACCTCACACCGAGCGGCGCCCCGCTGCATGGCAAGGGCCTCGACCCGACCGTCGCGGTGGACGAACCGGAGGTGGACTTCGGCCAGCCGGCCCCCACCACCGATCCGGTCCTCGACAAGGCGATCGAAGGGCTCACCCAGAAAAAGGCAGCCTGACGTCTCGCGGCCCCGGCACCAGCCAATCCAGTTCTGTTATACTGATCGTTCGTCTAACGCCTGTATTTTCAAGATGTAGGCGCGTAGCTCAGAGGTTAGAGCGCCTGCTTGACACGCAGGAGGTCGGTGGTTCGAGTCCACCCGTGCCTACCAATGAGTAGGTAATGTCCGGCTGGAGCCGGACGCTTGTTAAAGGCCTCACCGCAATCCCCGAAATGAGTCAGGTCACTGCCACGCTTCCGGACGGATCGAGTCGCACTGTGCCTGCCGGCACGGCAGTACGCGACCTGGCGGCCGAGATCTCTCCCGGCCTCGCCAAGGCGGCGCTCGCCGGCGTGATCGACGGGAAGCTCGTCGACCTGACGGCGCCGATCCGGAAGGATGCGGCCGTCCGCATCGTGACCGATCGCAGCCCGGAAGCGCTGCCGCTCTACCGGCACAGCACTGCGCATCTGCTCGCGGCGGCGGTGATCAATCTCTTCCCGAACGCGCAGTGCGGGATCGGTCCGGCCACCGACGAGGGCTTCTTCTACGACTTCGTCGTCGATCGTCCGTTCGTCCCCGAGGACCTCGAAGCGATCGAAAACAAGATGAAGGAGCTGGCAGCGCAGGACCTCGTCTACGAGCGCCAGCTGTGGCCGCGCGAAGAGGCGAAGGCCTTCTTCACCGGGCGCGGCGAGCCGCTGAAGGTGCAGCTGATCGACGAAAAGACCGAGGGCCAGGCCGAAGTGTCCTGCTACACCATCAAGGACAAAGACACGTTCGTCGACTTCTGTGTCGGGCCGCATGTGCCCTCCACCAGCAAGCTGAAGGCGTTCAAGCTGCTGAGCACGTCGAACGCGTACTGGAAGGGCGATGCGCGCAATCAGCCGATGCAGCGCATCTACGGCACGGCGTTCTTCGCCGACAAGGACCTGAAAGCGTACCTGACGCAGATCGAGGAAGCGAAGAAGCGCGATCATCGCAAGCTGGGACGCGAGATCGGGCTGTTCATGTTTCATCCGTGGGCACCGGGCGCGACCTTCTGGCTGGACAAGGGGACGACCCTCTACAACCTGCTGGCGGACTACATGCGCGGCGTGCTGCTGCCCAACGGGTACGTCGAGGTGAAGACGCCGCTGGTCTACAACAAGGCGCTGTGGGAAACCTCGGGGCACTGGGAGCACTATCGCCAGAACATGTTCCTCATCGACTCGGAAGGCGAGCAGATGGGCATGAAGGCGATGAACTGCCCGGGCCACTATCTCGTCTTCCAGAGTGACGTGCGCAGCTACCGCGACCTGCCGATCCGCTATCACGAGCAGACGCCGCTGCACCGCAACGAGGCGTCTGGCGTGCTGACCGGGCTCACCCGCGTCCGCCAGTTCTCGCAGGACGACGGCCACTGCTTCGTCACTCAGGATCAAATCGGCGACGAAGTCGAGCAGCTGCTCGGCCTGATCCGGCGGGTGTACGGCGACTTCGCGCTGGAGTACACGGCGAAGCTCTCGACGCGGCCCGCCGAGTTCATGGGCGAGATCGCGACGTGGGATTCGGCCGAGGCGCAGCTGCGAAGCGCGCTCGAAAAAGCGGACCAGGCGTACACGATCAACGAAGGCGACGGCGCGTTTTACGGCCCCAAGATCGATTTCGACATCACGGACGCGATCGGTCGGAAGTGGCAGTGCGCGACGATTCAGCTCGATTACAACGCTCCCGCGCGGTTCGACCTGAAATACGTCGGCGCCGACAACGCCGAGCACCGGCCGATTGTGATCCACCGTGCCATCTTCGGCAGCTTCGAGCGATTCATTGCCATCCTGATCGAGCACTACACCGGGGCCTTTCCGCTCTGGCTGGCGCCGGTGCAGGCGACGGTGCTGCCGATCTCGGATCGGCACCTCGCATACGCGGCCTCGGTACGCGACCGGGTGGACGCCGCGGGGCTGCGGGTCGAACTGGACGAGCGGCAGGAAAAGATCGGATATAAAATCCGTGAAGCCCAGCTGCAGAAGGTGCCCTACATGCTCGTCGTCGGCGATCGGGAGGCGGCGGACGGCACCGTCTCGGTGCGGACGCGCACGGGCGGCGATCAGGGCGCCAGCGCCATCGACAGCTTCATCGCATCCGCGCGCCAGGAAGTTTCGACCAAGGGTAAACAGCAGGTAGGCGGCGAGCTCGCTCGGCCCGCGCAGTAGGAGGCCTTTATCGCTTTCGACAGAAGTCCCCGCCGCGACGATCGCGTGCGGGTCAACGAACGCATCCGGGTCCGCGAGATCCGCGTGATCGACGACACGGGCACGCAGCTCGGCATCATGCCGCCGCCGCAGGCCCTGGCCATTGCCAAGCAGAAGGGGCTCGACCTCGTCGAGATCTCGCCGACGGCGGTGCCGCCGGTCTGCCGCATCATGGACTTCGGGAAATACCAGTACCAGGAGCAGAAGCGGACGCGCGAGGCTCGAAAGCACCAGAAAGTGATCGAGGTCAAGGAGATCAAGTTCCGGCCGAAGGTGGACGAGCACGACTACCAGTTCAAGAAGAAGCACATCGAGCGCTTCCTCGAAGAGGGCGACAAGGTGAAGGCGACGATCTTCTTCCGCGGGCGCGAGATGGCGCACCCGGAGATCGGGCGGCGGATCCTCGAGCGGCTGTTGGGCGAGCTGGCGGAAGTGGCGGTCGCGGAGACGATGCCGCGCATGGAAGGCAACCAGATGCACACCATCCTCTCCCGCAAGGCGCAGGGAGGC
Organism: Vicinamibacterales bacterium; assembly: GCA_036268855.1. Classification (GTDB taxonomy): domain Bacteria; phylum Acidobacteriota; class Vicinamibacteria; order Vicinamibacterales; family CAVVIG01; genus DATATJ01. Next base: position 897 of record DATATJ010000245.1, on the reverse strand, counting down.
GGCGGCAAGTCGAAGGCCGCGGCAATCGCACCGGCGGCGCGGTAGCGCGCCACCACGGAGGACACGGAGGACGCAGAGGTCGGAACATATAGGGATAGGGATTGAACCTCCGTGTCCCCGGTGTCCTCTGTGGTAGCTAGGTTCAGCGAAAGAAAAAGACGATGCCGAAGATCAAGACGCACCGCGGCGCCGCCAAGCGCTTCAAGCGGACGAAGAACGGAAAGTTTCTCCGGGGCAAGGCGTTCAAGCAGCACATCCTGAGCAGCAAGAGCACCAAGCGCAAACGCAAGCTCAGGGGGACGGCGCTGGTCGCGAAAGTCGATCAGGCGAAGCTCGCGCGGATGCTGCCGTACAATTAGGGCATGGGGGCTGGGAACTAGAGGCTGGGGACTAGGGGCTAGAGGCTAGAGGCTAGGGATAAGCGATCCGGCTTCGGCCGGAGCTGCAGGAGATCGAGAATGCCGCGTGTCAAACGAGGAACAGTCCGGCGCGCCAAGCGGAAAAAACTGCTTGGCCTGGCGAAGGGCTACTACGCCAACAAGAGCAAGCTGTATCGCGCCGCGAAAGAGTCGGTCGACACCGCGCTCAAATACGCGTTCGTCGGCCGCCGCCGCAAGAAGCGCGACTTCCGCAAGCTGTGGATCGTCCGCATCAACGCCGCGGCGCGCGAACACGGCCTGACGTACGGCACGCTGATTAGCGGTCTGAAGAACGCCGGCGTCACGCTCGATCGCAAGAGCCTGTCCGAGCTCGCCATCGCGAGCCCGGCCGCGTTCGCCAAGCTCGCGCAGCAGGCCAAGTCGGCGAAAGCCCCCGCTCGCGCCTGATTCGCTTTCCGTTACACTAGTGGCCGGGCGCCTCTCCACCTGGAGCAGGCGCCCGTTCCACAAGATGCCC
>DATATJ010000244.1:0-12720 GCA_036268855.1 Vicinamibacterales bacterium | reverse complement strand
TCGTCATCGACAATCAACACCTTGCGATGTGTGGGCATCTAACTCGCGAAAGTTGGCCGTGCCTGGCTGGCCACGGCTGGGCACGACCCGACCTCCGTGGATCTAGACCACCGTTCGGCGGCCGCTCAGCAATCCCACGATGAACAGCACGATCGCGATGACGAGCAGGATGTGAACGAACGCCCCGATCGTATAGGTCCCGACGACGCCGAGCAGCCAGGCGATGAGCAGAATGACCGCCAGTGTATACAGCATGTGATGTCCGCCTCCTCCCGACGTCCTGGACTGCAAAAAGCAGGACCTCAGCCAAAAGGCCCGACGACCCCTAAGGAAGCCGTTTCCGCGCTACCTCGAGGGTGCTGCACGTACAATCGCGGTAATCGGCGACTCTTTTTCCCCGAATGCGCACACATCCTCATCTCTACGAGATCAACACGTGGCCGTGGCTGGAATCGTTGTCGCGCCGGACGGGACGCGAGGTCACGCTCGAGAGCGTCCCCGACGCCGAGTGGAGCCGGCTGCGTGATCTCGGGATCGATCTCGTCTATCTGATGGGCGTCTGGCGGCGAAGCGCGACCGGGCGTCAACTGGCCCGCAGCGAGCCGGCGCTGTTCGGCGCCTACGACGAGGCGACGCCCGGCTGGCGGGCCCGCGACGTGGCCGGGTCGGCGTTCTGCATCGCCGGGTATGAAGCCGACGATCGGATGGGCGGGCGCGCCGCGCTCGACGCGGCTCGAGCGGCGCTGCACTCACGGGGCATGCGGCTGATCGTGGACTTCATTCCGAACCATGTGGGCTTCGACCATCCATGGGTGGCCGCCCACCCGGACTGGTTCGTCAACGGCACCGAAGACGAGTTCCGCCGGTCGCCCGCGGCGTTCCGTCCGATCGAGCTGCGAAGCGGCGACGTGCGATTCATCGCGTGCGCACGCGATCCGTTCTTTCCGCCGTGGACCGACGTCGCACAGCTGGATCACGGCAACGCAGAGATGCGCGCGGCGCTGCTCGCGGCGCTGCGGTACGTGGCCGATCAGGCCGACGGCGCGCGCTGCGACATGGCGATGCTGGTGCTCTCCGACGTGTTCGCGGACACGTGGCAACACCTGCGCGCCGGGCCGCCGCTGCCGACCGAGTTCTGGACCGACGCCGTGAGCGCCGTCCCGCCGGACTTTCTCCTCCTGGCCGAAGCGTACTGGGATCTCGAATGGCGGCTGCAGGAGCTCGGATTTCAATTCACCTACGACAAGCGCCTGTACGATCGCCTGCTGCATGGATCGGCCGAGGATGTCCGCGCGCACCTTGGCGCGGAGGCTCGCTATCAGAACAGGTCGGCGCGGTTCATCGAAAACCACGACGAAACGAGGAGCGCGGCGGCGTTTGGCGTTCGCGCGGATGCCGCGGCAGTGGTCGTGAGCACGCTGCCCGGGCTGAGGTTCTACTACGACGGGCAATTCGAAGGGCGTCGCATACACGCGCCCGTGCAGCTCGGCGTCGTCGGCGACGAACCGATCGACGTGCGCGTCAGCGATCGATACCGGCGGCTGCTTGCCGTCGTCGATGCCCCGGTGTTTCACGAGGGCGACTGGCGGCTGTCCGGCATCGCCGGCGGCGAGGCGTCCCGGGACCTCGTCGCCTGGCAGTGGCGGAATGACACCGCGTGGCGGCTGATCGTGGTGAACCTCGGCGGAGGCGTCGCGGAGGGGCGCGTGGACGTCAGCGGCCAGTTGCCAGCGGGCGATCCATTGGCGTTCGACGACGTGTTGAACGGCGGGCGCTATCCGTGGCCGCGCGCGGATCTGGCGGAGGGCCTGTACGTGCGCCTCGATCCCGGCAGCGCGCATATCCTGTCGGCAGGCGCGGTCACAGAGAACCGAGGTGGGAGGCCATGAGAGCGATCGTCGTCAAGCCTGGATTGCACAACAGCATCCACATGCGGGACATGCCGGATCCGAGGATGCAGCCCGATCAGGTGGCAGTGAAGGTGCTGCGCGCCGGACTGTGCCGAACCGATGTGGAGATCAACGAAGGCCGGTACGGCGAGCCCCCCGACGGCGAGGAATTCCTGATTCTCGGCCATGAGAATTTCGGCGTCGTCGAGGCGGTCGGCCGGCAGGTGAAGAACATCAAGAGCGGGGATTTCGTGGTGTCCACCGTGCGGCGGCCGTGCGGCGAGTGCTACCAGTGTCTCCACCACGAGAACGACATGTGCACGAGCGGACGTTATCAGGAGCGCGGCATCATGCGCCGGCACGGCTTCATGGCGCAGTACTACGTCGAGTCGCCGCGGTGGCTGAACAAGATTCCGAAATCGGCCCAGGGAATTGGCGTCCTGCTCGAGCCGATGTCGGTGGTCGAGAAAGGGATCGACCAGGCATTCCGGCTGCAGGAGCGCATGCAGTGGCGGCCAAAGACGGCGCTGGTGCTCGGCGGCGGACCGGTCGGCCTGCTGGCGGCGGCCGTGCTGCGCCTGCGCGGCCTCGCCACCTCCGTCGTCGGCCGCGAGCCGGCGACCGACGCGCGCGCGCAGATCGCATCGGCGCTGGGCGCCGCCTACATCTGCGTCGCGGACAAGACGCTGGCCGACGTCAAGACGGAGATGCCGCCGATCGACCTGGCGATCGAGGCGACCGGCGCCGCGAGCGTTGCGTTCCATGCCATGCAGATTCTCGGACCGACCGGCGTGCTCTGTTTGCTGAGCGTCACCGGCGGCACGCAGAAGGCCGAGGAGCCGATCGATGCGATCAACAAGCAGCTGGTGCTCGGCAATCGGGTCGTGTTCGGCAGCGTGAACGCGAACCCGCGGCACTTCAAGATGGGCGTCAGGGATCTCGGTGCGCTGCAGAAACAATGGCCCGGCGTGATCGCGGGGCTGATCACCACGCGGCTGCCGTGGGCGGAATACCGGGAATGGTTCAGCCAGCACGCCGACGGCATCAAGACGACGCTCGAGATCGGGTAGTCACTCCAGACCGCGCGCACGCTTGGTGATCACGTACAGGTGATGCCCCTCGTGCACGAGGAAGAACTCCATCCAGCCGCGCAGCGAGATCGCGCCGTAGCGGGGATGGCGGCCGACGCGCGTCCACTGCGCGGGCGCGAGCCCGCCCAGCATGCCGATCAAGGTGTCGCGTGCCGCGTGCAGGCGCAGCACCGCCTCTTCGAACGACACGCCGCGCCACGCCGCCCACTCGGGATCGGCTTCGGCGCGATAGGCGTCGATCGTCGGCTGGTCGAGGCTGAGGATCAGGCGGACGCGCTCGATCGTGACTTCGTGGTAGCGAGCGAGGTGCGCCACGTTGTCGGTCACCGACCACTTGCCGCCGACCGGCGTGTCGTAGGCGCGCCGCGGGATGCCTTCGAGCAACGCGGGCAGGCTCGACAACTGCGCCCGCAGTCGCGCCAGAATCGCAGCCGAGGCTTCCATGACCCTGCCTCCGTTTCCGGCCCCGCGTCACGCGGGGCTCTATCGCCTCCACTCGTCGATGAGGTTCGCGACGAGGCCCGTCCATCCCGTTTGATGGTTGGCGCCGAGCCCGGCACCGTTGTCCCCGTGGAAATATTCGTGAAACAGCAGGACGTCGCGCCAGTGCGGATCCTGCTGGAACTTTTCCGCGGCGCCATAGATCGGCCGCCGTCCGTCGGCGCCCCGCGTGAAGAGGCGGATCATGCGATTCGCGATCTCCTGCGCCATCTCCCGCGGCGTCAGCGGCGTGTCGGGCGACCCGGGCGTCGTCACCGAGAACGCCCCACCGTAGGCCGCGTCGAACTTTGCGAGCGCATGGATCAGGAGGTACGACGTCGGAAACCAGACCGGCCCGCGCCAGTTCGAGTTGCCGCCGCGAATCTTGAGGTCGGCCTCGGCAGGTTCGTAGCGCACCTCGCCGCCGCCGAACCCGAACGGATGCGCCTCGTGAACCTTCGACAGGCTGCGGATGCCGCCGGGCGACAGGAACTCCGCCGGGTCCCAGATCCGCTGGAGCAGCATCTCCAGCTGATGCCGGTCGACAATGGACAGCACGTGCCGGGTGTGGCCGCCGGTCGTCTCCGTGAAGCAGGCTTCGCCGATCAGGTCGGGCCGGTTGCGGACGAACCACTGCAGGCTGCCGAGGAACGCGGGCATCACGGCGACGGCGTCCTCGTCCACGACGTCGATCGCGTAGAGCGGAATCAGCCCGACGAGCGATCGCACGCGAAATTTGTGGAACGTGCCGTTGGGGTAGCGCACGACGTCGTAGAAGAAGCCGTCGGTCTCGTCCCACAGCTGGTAGTCGCGCCCCCCCATGTTCTTCATCGCGCCGCCGATGTACACGAAGTGCTCGAAGAACTTCGTCGCCATCGCTTCGTAGGTGCGGTTCTCCTGCGCGAGCTCGAGCGCGATGCGCATCATCCCGAGCGAGAAGAAGCCCATCCACCCCGTCGCGTCCGATTGCTCGAGAATCGCGCCGCTGGCGAGCCGGACGCTGCGATCGACCACTGCGATGTTGTCGAGCCCGAGGAAGCCGCCTTCGAAGACGTTCTTCCCCTCGCTGTCCACCTTGTTCACCCACCACGCGAAGTTCATCAGCAGCTTGTGAAAGCAGCGCTCGAGAAACTCCCGGTCGCCCGCGCCGGTCCGCTGCTTGCGCATCTGGTAGACCCGCCAGCACGCCCATGCGTGCACCGGCGGATTCAGATCGGAGAACTCCCATTCGTACGCAGGCAGCTGTCCGTTCGGGTGCTGGAACTGCTCGAAGAGCAGCAGCCACAGATTGTCTTCCGCGAAGTCGGGATCCACCAGCGACAGCGCGGTGCAGTTGAAGCCGAGATCCCACGCGGCAAACCACGGATACTCCCACTTGTCCGGCATCGAGAGGATCCGTATCGAGTTCAGGTGGCGCCAGTGCACGTTGCGAATCGTCTTGTGCCCCTCCGGCGGGGGATGGGCGGGATCGTCGCCTTCGAGCCATTGCTGGACATCGAAGACGTAGACCTGCTTGGACCACAGCAGGCCGGCGAGCGCCTGCCGCTGCACGAGCCGTTCGTCCGTGGTGGCTTTCGGCGGGTGGATCGTGGCGTAGAACGCGTCGGCTTCCGCCTGCCGCGCCTTGACGATCGCATCCACGTCGTCGAGCGGCGCGCCCAGCACCTCCGGCGTGAGCCGCAGGCGCCAGACGATCGATCCGCCGGCCGGCACCGTGGCGCGGTAATGCAGGCAGGCCTTGGTGCCCTCGGGAACGGGATTAACCGCGTTCTCGCCATGAACGATCCGACGATGAAACGCGTCCTTCGTGAAGCGCGAGGCGCTCGACGCGGACGGCCCCCATGTCACGGGCCCGTTGGTCTCGTTGTCCGTGAAGAGCGGTTCGCCGTCGGCCGGGCCGTACAGCCGCCGCAGCCCGAGGCGATAATCGAGCGTCAGGTTCTGCAGCTGCTCGGCGCCGGTGTCGTCGGCCTCGAGCGCCACGAACGTGCCCGCGTCGGACGGGCGCGTGCCGATCTGAATGCGCGGCGGCCTCTGGCGCATCGAGCCCCAACCCCAGGTGTTGCGAAACCACAGCTGCGGAATGACGTGGAGCTCGGCGTCCTCCGGCCCGCGATTGAACGCCTCGATGCGGATGCAGATGTCATCGGTCGTCGCCTTCGCATACTCGATGACGATGTCGAAGTAGCGGTCGGTGTCGAACACGCCGGTGTCGAGCAGCTCGAACTCGGCGCCGCCCCCGTTTCGGGCGCGGTTCTCGTCGAGCAGGCGGCGGTAGGGAAACTCGCCCTGCGGATACTTATAGAGCATCCGCATATAGCTGTGCGTCGGCGTGTTGTCGAGATAGAAGTAGTACTCCTTCACGTCCTCGCCGTGGTTGCCTTCCTTGGACGTCAGGCCGAAGTACCGCTCCTTGAGGATGGGATCGCGTCCGTTCCAGAACGCGGGCGCGCAGACGAGGAGCTGATACCGATCGCACAGGCCGCCGATCGCGTCCTCTCCCCAGCGGTACGCCTTGCTTCGCGACATCTCGTGAGTGACGAACGTCCAGGCATCGCCGTCCGCGCTGTAGTCCTCGCGGACCGTTCCCCAGGCGCGATCGCCGACGTAACAGCCCCAGTGGCGCCACGGCGACAGCCCGCTCCGGTGCGGCTCGGCAAGGCGGCGATGTTCGGCGGTGTCTGGTGGAGGAATGGCGGGCATGTGATTGGCGGTGATGCGACGCGATTCTCGAATGTGCGGGCCCGACGGCGGCCGGCACGCAATTGCCGAGTGGGGCCTCACCGCCTATAGTATCCAACCGTGCGGAAATTCGCCGCCGGAATCACCATCGGACTCGCCGCCACGGTGCTCGTGCTGGGGACCGATGCGCTGTTCACGCGCTTCAGCGGAGGCGGCACGACCCCGCTGCAGGCCGTCGAACTGAAAACGTACGACTGGCGCCTGTCGCACACGGCGCAGCCGCAGACGGCGCGCCGCGACATCGTGCTCGTCGAAATCGACGAGGCGTCGCTCCGGACGCTGCAGCCGTTCGCCGGCCGGTGGCCCTGGCCGCGCGTGGTGCATTCGAGCCTCATCGACTTTCTTGCGGGCGCTGGCGCGAAGGTGATCGCGTACGACATCGACTTCGCCGAGGCGGACACGCGCGTCGGCTTCAAGTACGGCGACTCGACCTGGTCGGGCGCCGACTCCGATCGGGCGCTCGCCGAGTCGATTCAGAAGGCCGGCAACGTCATCCTCCTCGCCGACGCGTCGTTCGATGCCGAGACGGCGGAGGTCCAGCGGGTTCCGCAGCGCGGCTTCGCGCTCGACGTCCCCGGCATCATCGACCGCCGCGGCGTGCTGCCGCCGTTCGACGTGCTGGCGCGCGCGGCCTCCGGGCTTGGCCACAACCTGTTCATCCTCGATCCCGATGGTCCGATCCGTCACATCGTGCCCTTCGTCCGCAGCCACGGACGCGTGCTGCCGTCGCTCGGCGTGGCGGCGGCGCTGCGGGTGGCCGGTATTCAGCCGGGTGAGGTGCACCTGGACGGGATGGGGCTGCGCTATCGCGATCGGCTGATGCCGCTGGCCTGGCGTCACGTCCGATCGTCGGAGGGCACCCTCAGTTATCTCTGGGGCCTGATCGATTTTCGCGGACCTGCGCTTCTCGCCGACTTGAAGGGACGCACGTACCCGACCTACTCGTTCTTCGACGTCCTGCAGTCGCAGGAGCAGATCGACGCGAAGATGACGCCGACCGTCGATCCGGCGGTCTTCCGCGACAAGATCGTCTTCGTCGGCACGACGGCCGCCGGACTCTTCGACGTGTTCGAGACGCCCTTTGCCAACGGCAAGATGCCCGGCATCAACATTCACGCGGCGGTCGCCGACGATCTGCTCTCGAGCCGCTTCCTCGATCCGCCAGCCGACGGCGTGCGCATGGCGACCGTCGCCGCCGCGGCCCTGCTGGTCGGCGTGGTCGCGACGTTCGTGCCGGCGTGGTGGGCGACGGCCGCGACGCTGCTCTTCGTCGGCGTCCTCGGCTGGCTCGCGACGGACCTGTTTGCGCGCGGTCACTGGCTGAACCTGTCCCAGCCGGTCCTGGCCTCGTCGTTCGCCCTGTTCGGCGGCGTCGGCTACCAGTATTTCGTCGAAGGCCGCGAGAAGCGGAAGATGAAGAAGCTGTTCGGCCAGTACGTCTCGAAGGACGTGTACGAACAGCTCGTGGCGAACCCCGCGCTGGCGCGGCTCGGGGGGCAGCGCCGCGAGATGACCGTGCTGTTCTCGGACATTCGCGGGTTCACGACTGTGACCGAGCGGGGCCAGCCGGAAGAAATCGTCGGCATGCTCAACGAGTATTTCACCCGGATGGTCGGCCTCGTGTTCCATCATCACGGCACCGTGGACAAGTTCGTCGGCGACATGGTGATGGCGCTGTTCGGCGCCCCGCTGGACGACCCGCAGCACGCCGATCACGCCGTGGAAGCGGCGCTCGACATGATTACCGAGCTGGGCAAGCTGAATGCCCGGTGGAAGACCGAGGGGCGCTACGCGGAGCTCGATATCGGCGTCGGCATCAATACCGGGCCGATGATCGCCGGCAATATCGGGTCCGACCAGATCATGAGCTATACCGTGATCGGGGACGCCGTCAATCTCGGGTCCCGGCTCGAATCCTTGAACAAACAGTACGGGACCCGGATTATCATCAGCGACGCTACGCGGGAGCGGCTGACGGGCCGATACACGTTCCGGCCGCTCGGCGACGTCATCGTCAAGGGCAAAACGCAGCCGGTCGCGATCTTCGAAGTCGTCGGCCGCGAGCTGGTGAGTGAAGAGGCGAAGGTATGAAGAAGACGATCCTCATTGTCGCGATGCTCGCGCTGGCGGTGCCGGCGTTTGCACAGTTTGGCGGACTGGGCGACGGCCTCAAGCGCGCGCAGCAGGCCAAGTCGGCCAAGGACAAGTACGACGATCTGAACGTCACCGAACCCGAGGAGCGGAAGATCGGCGAGGACGTCAGCGCCAAGGTTCGCGATCGCTTCGGCGTCGTCCAGGACCCGGCCATCCACAAGTACGTCACGCTCGTGGGGACGCTGCTCGCGCGGCAGTCCGAGCGGCCGAATCTGCAGTGGACCTTCATCGTGCTCGACACCGACGGCGTGAACGCGTTCGCGTCGCCCGGCGGCATCGTGCACATCACGCGCGGCGCCCTCGGCCTGATTCACAACGAAGCGGAGCTGGCAGGTGTGCTGGGGCACGAAATCGGTCACGTCGCGCACAAGCACACGGTGAACGCCATCCGGAAGAACAAGGCCGTGCAGCTCGGCACCAACGAAACGCTTTCGGATCGCGGGCCGTTCCTCGACAAGATCGCGAACAAGGCGTACGAGATGGTGCTGGAGAACAAGTTCGATCGCGGCGACGAGATGGACGCCGACAAGGAGGGCGTCACGCTCGCCGAGAAGCTGGGCTACGCGCCCGGTGCGCTCGCCGACTTCCTGGCCCGCCTCGACGACCGCAACAAGGATCAGCCGGCGCAGAACGGGCTGTTCGCGTCGCACCCGGAAACGAAGGAGCGCATCGACACGATTCGGAAGCTCGCCGGCGGCAAGAGCGGCGCGATGGTCGAGGCGCGCTACAAGACGAACGTGAAATACGAGGCGACGCCGGTCACCGCCATCGCGACGGTCGTGGACGGCTCGTCCGGCCTCACGGGATCCACGGCGCCCGCCAAGGGCGACAAGAGCGCCGACAAAGAGGATCCGCCCAAGAAGAAGGGGTTCGGACTGAGCGCGCTGAAGCCGGCATCGTCGTCGGCGCCCGAGCGTCAGACCGCGCAGGTGCAGGCTTCCGGTGGATCGCGAGGAATCGGCCCGGATCGCGCGGCGAAGGGTGGCGCGAACCACAACCCGGTCAAGGTCGCGGTGAACGACGGCGAGCTCGCCGCGTTCAAGAAGGGGATTGCGTAGACAGACCGAGGAACTGCCGCACGCGCGCGAGGAGCCGGTGCGGGGCCTCCGCCGGCTCCGCCGCCGTTGCCCGCGCCGTGCGGTGCCGCTGCAGTCCGGCACGGCGGGCTTCGACCGCCGCGCCGATCCGTTCGAGGACGGCCGGATCGTCGATCACCACGGCGCGGAACGCCTCCACCCCGATCTCCACCACGTCGCAATCGGCGGCCGCGATCACGGTCGCCGTGCGCGGGTCGCCCGTCAGCAGCGACATCTCGCCGAAGAAATCGCCGGCCCGCAGCCTGGCGACCTCGCCGTCCGTGCCGGCCAGCGACACAGCGGCCTCGCCGCGCAGCACGAGGAACATCGACGTCCCTTGATCCCCTTCGCGCACGATGGTCTCGCCGGCGCCGTACAAGGCCGGCCGCGCGCCGTCGAGCAGGTGCATCCGCTGATCGGGCGTGAGCGATGCGAAAAGCGCGACCGACGCCAGCGCATCGTCCAACGCGTCGGGCGCCGCGGCGACGGCAGGCAGTTCGCCGCGGTACTCCACCTGGATGGGGTACGGGATCGTGATGTCGTGACGCCGGAACGCATAGTAGACGCACGATCGCACGCGATCGCGCACGCGCGAGTCGGCCGCGAAGTCCGACGTCCAGACGCGGATGAGATACATGATCGCCGACGCCCCGAAGTCGGCGATCAGCACTTCGGGCTCGTGGTCCGCCGCCAGCAGCGGTTCGCCGCGCAGCGCCGCGACGACAACCGCTTTCACATTGTTCGGCGGCGTGTCATAGCTGGCGCCGATTTGGACTTCGATCCGCGTGAGCCGCGTCGGCTCCGAGTAGTTGGTGATCGTCTCCTTGGCGACGACGCTGTTGGGCACGATCAGGAAGTTGCCCGCCTTGGTGCGCATCTTCGTCGCGCGCCAGGTGACCTCCGTCACAATCCCGTCGGTCGCGCCGATGGTCACCCATTGGCCCACACGGAACGGCTTCTCGATCTGAATGGCCAGGCCGGAGAACAGGTTCCCCAGCGTGTCCTGCAGCGCGAAGCCGATTACGACCGCGCCGACGGCGGTCGTCGCGAGGATCTTCTCCTGCATGAACAGGATCGCGATCAGCGCGAACAGCGCGATGATCAGCGAGTCCTGCACGATCGTGGGGAAGCGGTCCGGGAGGCGATCCTCGCGCCAGGGGTTGATCGCGACGATGACGACGAGCATCGAGGCGGCGAACGCGAGCAGCAGCGGGCTGAGCGTGCGGATCTGTCCGGCGACGTCCGGCGGCAGCGGCGCGTAGGCGGCGAGCCCGCCGGCGGCGGCATACGCGCCGAAAATCAGCGCCGACGCCATCAGGCGGCTGCGCACGAGCCGGTTGACGCTGGCGCCGCGCAACGCGAGCGCGACGACGCACAGTGTCAGGCCGACGATCAGCGCCGTGCCCCCGGACTCGGTCTCATCTCTGGCTCAGTGATCTTCGCGCCGGTGCATTTCGGCTTCGCGCTCGATCGCGATGTTGTCGCGCCGCGCCGTGGTGGCGGCCTTCTTCCGCGACATCGCCGCGGCTGCCTGGGTCTTTTCGGCGGAGCTCACGGCAAAGGTCGAGAGCAGGCGCTCGAGGTCGCGGCTCTGGCAGGTGGGACACGTCAGGGCGCCGGGCGCGTCTTGCGGGCGCACGAGCGCCTCGAATTCGTGACCGCACGCTCGACAGTGAAAATCGTAGATGGGCATGATCGACGCTCCCGTCAGCCGATCTTACGCCAGACCGGGCTGGACGGACCGGTGCGGGACTGAAGAGAGAGCCCGCCGGACGACAGCGGCGGGGAAGGGCGAAGCCGCTCGCGCGGCCCCGCCCTTTTTCCGCTCAGTGCTTGTTGCCCATTCCGTGCTTCTCGGCGGTCACCTTCTTGATCTCCGCCACCGAGTTGTTGATCCCGAAATCGGCGACGACCTTGCCGATCTCCTTCGTCGCGGGGTGCGGGTCGCCCGTGAGGCCGTTGTCCACGCGCGGCGGCGCATTCGGATCGACGGCGCGTCCACGTCCACCGCGTCCACCGCCGGCTGCCGGCTGCGGCGTCCCGGCCGCGGCGGCCGCCTGCCGTGCCATGCGCGCGTCGCGCGCAGCCTTCCACTGTTCCGGCGTCTGCCCCGTCGGATCGAACGGCACCGTCTTGTAAGTCGGCCGCACGTACATGCCGGGCACCGGCTCTTCGTACAGCTCTTCCGACGTTTCCATCATCGCGCCGTGGCCGCCGATCGGCAGCTTGTGCTCGTACATGTAGTTGTCCACATCGTCGTGCGTCTTCTGGTAGAAGTCGGCGATGTAGTACACGTGCACGCCCTTCGCCGACAGCTTGGCGTCGGTTTCTTCCGCCGCCGCCTTCATTTCCGCCTGTCCGCCGCCATGGTCGCCCATGACGTAGATGTCCTTGAAGCCGCTCTTCTCCATGCTGTCGATCTCGGCGAGGATCACCTGCTTGAACACGTCCGGCGACATGCCGATGGCGCCTGGCGTGTTCGTGCCTTCGCGCAGGCCCGTTGGCGCCGGGACGATGGGCAGCACCGGCGCGACGAGCGCGTTGCCCAGGTGTTTGGCGATGGCGACTGCGCGGTAGTGCGCCATGATCGTGTGTCCGCCGAGCACGGTGTGCGGTCCGCGCTCCTCGGTGCCGCCGGCGACGACGAGCACCGACGTGGTGCCGTTGTGCAGCCGTTCGGTGACTTCGCTGTGCGTGAGGAGCTCGAGCTCCACGGTGTCTTTCGGGTTGAACGTGCGCGGCGTCTGCGCGAGGGCAGACGATGAGCAGAATGCGAGGGCGCCGAAGAAGGCCAGAGACTTTTTCATACAACCTCTCTATGAGTGGGGCGCTAATGTACTGTGCCGGTTGCCCGCGCGCAAGCCTCGTGTGCGGCGCGGCCGCCCGCCCCGGTTCCAGGCGCCTGTTTTCCAGCCAAACCTCCTCGATTTCGCCGACATCCGAAGACATGTTATCGTCGCCGCTCGCCGCGTTAGGAGCGACATTCCTGTCCATGGACCTGCCCCGGCTCGGACGCGTTGCTGTCGTGGCGTGCGCCATGTTGCTGGCGAGCGCCCGCGCGTTCGCGCAGGCGCCCGTACCGCCGACCGCACGCGCCGTCGTCCTCGACCAGACCGGCCTGCCGCTGCCCGGCGTTCGCATCGACGTGTATCGAGGCGACCAGATCATCGAAACCGTGACGACCGGCGCCGACGGCACGTTTCAACTGACGCCGGGATTGCCGAACGACATGGTGGACGCGGCACTCGAAGGCTTCGAAACGATCCGCGTGCCGCGCCTGCAGGCGAA
>DATATJ010000243.1:0-2855 GCA_036268855.1 Vicinamibacterales bacterium | reverse complement strand
TCCACGGCCTTGATGATCGCGTCGTGATTCCGCGTCATGCGGATCGACGACAGCGACTCGAGCGGATACATCAGCCCGACCATGTCGGTGGGGCCGAGTTGCGTGTCGACGAACGTCTCGAGGGGCTTGCGCACCGACATGCTCGTGCCGCGGCGAACGTGATAGTCGTCCAGGAAGATGGCGAACAAACGCACGTCGTCGCGCGCCGCCTCCGCCTCTTCGTCGCTGTCGGTGCGGATCTGCTTGGGCGGCTCCTTCAGCGCCTAGGCGGTGCCACCGTCCAGCTTCACGAGCTTGAATGTCTCGATCTTCTGCGGCTTGCCGTCCTCGAGCACCTCGAAATCGCCCGGCTGCAGATCGCTCACGGGGTTGCCGGCCTTGTCGGTGAGGATCACGTCGACGCGGACGAAGTTGATCCCCGCCTTGAACAGCGGCGGCTGCTGGGCGTCGGGGGCGGGCGGTGGTTGAGTTTGCTGCGGCGGCGGCGCTTGCGGGGGCTGCGGCCCACCGGCCGAGATGTCGCCGCTCGCGGCCCCGACGGCGAACAGCAGGAGTGCGGCGCCGGCAATGGTCCGAATCGAGCTGGCCATGTTCCTATCTTAAGACGTATCGGCCCGCGCGGCGGTCGCGATCGGAATGGTAACATTCACAGGTTATGAACGGGTCCGCTCGAGCGCGGCCCATGGAGCGACATGTGACGACGCAGCCTACCGAAGCGATGCCCGTGGCCCTGACGATGCTCTCCGAGGACGAACGCCTCTTTCGCGACAGCGTGTACGAGTTCGCCCACCGAGAAATCCGCCCGCTCGTCCGCGAGATGGACGAGCACGCGAAGGTAGATCGCGCGCTGATCGGCAAGCTGTTCGATCTCGGCGTCATGGGGATCGAGATCCCCGACAGCTACGGCGGGGGCGGCGCGAGCTTCTTCCACTCGGTGCTGGCGGTCGAGGCGCTCTCGCGCGTCGACCCGTCGATCGGCGTGCTGGTCGACGTGCAGAACACGCTCGTGATCAACGCGCTGATCCGGTGGGGCAACGACGACATCAAGCGCCGGTACCTGCCGAAGATGGCCGCGAACACCATCGGCGCGTACGGGTTGTCGGAAGCCGGTTCGGGCAGCGATGCGTTCGCCCTGGCCACGCGCGCCGTCGAGCGCGACGGCGAATGGGCGATCACCGGACGCAAGCTGTGGATCACCAACGGCAACGAGGCCGACCTCTTCATCGTGTTCGCCAACATCAACCCCGAGGCGGGCTACCGGGGCATCACGGCGTTTCTCGTCGAGCGCGGCTTCCCGGGCTTCACCGTCGGCAAGAAGGAAGACAAGCTGGGCATCCGCGCGAGCAGCACGTGCGAGCTCCTGTTCGAGGAGTGCCGCGTGCCGAAGGCGAACGTGCTCGGCGAGCCGGGCAAGGGCTACAAGGTGGCGATCGAAACGCTCAACGAAGGGCGGATCGGCATCGGCGCCCAGATGATCGGCCTCGCGCAGGGTGCACTCGATCACGCCGTGGCATACACGAAGGAACGGAAGCAATTCGGCAAGGCGATCGCCGAGTTCCAGGCTGTGCAGCACCAGCTGGCCCGCGCGGCGACCGACGTCGAGGCGTCACGCCTCCTGGTCTACAACGCCGCGCGCCTGCGCGACACGCAGCAACCGTTCCTCACCGAGGCAGCGATGTGCAAAGTCTTCTCGTCGGAGGTCGCCGAGCGCGTGGCGTCGCTGGCGGTGAACCTGTTCGGCGGCAACGGCTTCGTCAAGGAGTACCCCGTCGAGAAGCTGTATAGAGACGCCAAGATCGGCCAGATCTACGAAGGCACCACGAACCTGCAGCTCCAGACGATCGCGAAGAACCTTCTGGGGTGAGATCTCGATTTGAGGATTTGAGGATTTGAGGATTTGAGGAACTTAGGAACTGAGGAACTCTGGAACCTGGGAATAGATACCTTGCACATTTATCTGACCGATATCGCTCGCACGTTCAGGAACTACAAGGCCCTTGGCGATCGGGCGTTGGCGCAGGTGTCAGACGATGATCTGCGCGCGCTCGTCGATCCCGACGCGAACAGCATCGCGGCCATCGTCAAGCACGTCGGCGGCAACCTGCGCTCGCGCTTCGCCGACTTCCTCACCGCCGACGGGGAAAAGCCGGACCGTGATCGCGACAGCGAGTTCGAACCGCCGGCGACGGCGTCGAGGGACGAGATTCTGCGGTGGTGGGCGTCGGGCTGGGCCGTCGCGCTTGAATCAATCGATGCGCTCGGCCCGGACGATCTCGAGCGCTCGATTCGCATTCGCGGCGAGACGTTTCTCGTGATGGAAGCGCTCAACCGCTCGGCCGCGCACACGGCGTATCACGTGGGCCAGATCGTCTTCCTCGCCAAACACTTCGCGGGCCGGAACTGGACGTCGCTGAGCATTCCGAAGAACCAGTCGCGCAACTACGCACAGGGGACCTTCAAGCAGGGGATCATCCCGCCGGAACCTCGCTGATCAGACGCCGGCGAGCACGCCCTGCGCGATGATCATCCGCTGCGCTTCCGACGTCCCCTGATAAATCTCCGTCGCGCGAACGTCGCGGAACAGCCGCTCCACCACCGACCCGCGGCGGTAGCCGGCCGACGCCAGGATCTGCATGGCCTTGTCGGCCGCGCGGTGCGCCGCCTCGGACGCGGCCAGCTTGGCCATCGACGCCTCGAGCGCGATGCTCTCCTGCTGATCTTTCGCCGCGGCCGCCTTCCACGTGAGCAGACGGGCGGCGTCGAGCTCGGTCGCCATATCGGACAGCATGAACTGCACAGCCTGATAGTTCGCGATCGGCTGGCCGAACTGTTCGCGCTGCTTCGCGTGGCGGATC
>DATATJ010000242.1:0-3139 GCA_036268855.1 Vicinamibacterales bacterium | reverse complement strand
GATCTCTATGAGTCGGCCTGATGCGAACGATTGAGACATGGAGCATCGCGTTCGGCGCCCTCCACGAGTACCGAACGAGGGCGGCTCTGAGCACGCTCGGCGTCGTGCTCGGCAGCGCCTCGATCGTGCTGGTCGTCAGCGTCGCTGCCACGGCTCAGCAGTACGTGGTTGAGCAGATCGAAGGCGTCGGGGCGAACCTCGTGTACGCACAGCGCGTCCACGCCGACAGCGATCGCCCGGCGAGGCGGGCGGACGAACTGATGATCGGCGACCTGGAGGCCATTCGGACAGAAATTCCCGACGTCGTCGACGTCGCGGGCACCCGGGACGAGCCGGCAACCGTCGTAGCGAGTGGACAAGAGCGTGGGATCCGTCTGATCGGTGTGACCGCCGGATTTCAGCACATTCGCAATCTCTCGATCGTCAAAGGACGTTATTTCGACGATGACGAGCTCGCGTTGGGATCAAAAGTGTGCCTCTTGACCGAGAGCCTCGCGGCGCGCATCTTCCCCGACGAAGACCCGATTGGCTCGATCACCCGGATCAATACCTTGCCCCTGACGGTGATCGGCACGTTCAGCGAGCGCGTTTCAACGTTTGGTGCGTCGGAGATTCAGCGTGAGTCGGCCCTCATTCCGCATCGCGCCTTGTCGGCCGCGACCGGGCAGGATTTTCTCCGCGTGCTCTACGCCCAGGCGACCAGCCCCGCTGCAGTACCAGAGGTGACCGACGAGGTGCGCCGGCTGCTGGACGTCAGGCATCGGACTGGCGCGCAATACGTCGTCGAAAACTTGACCGGACTCCTGGCCGCCGCGCATCGAATCTCAACGGCGCTCACCGTGACGCTGCTGGTTGTCGCGGTGATTGCGATTCTGATCAGCGGGATCGGCATCATGAACGTGATGCTCGTGACGGTCGCTGAGAGAACGCGTGAGATCGGACTGCGCAAAGCCGTTGGCGCGACTCGGGAGGACGTGCGCTTGCAGTTTCTGAGCGAGGCGGCCGTGATTGGCGGCGGTGGCGCGGTCGGCGGGATTGCCCTGGCTCTGATTGTGCTCGCCCTTGCCCGTCTGTTTCTGCCGCCAGGTGTGATGGTTCTGGTCTCTGGACTTTCAATCGTCGTGGCGTTCGCGGTGTCGGCGGGAGCCGGCCTGTTTTTCGGCTATCTGCCAGCCAATCGGGCCGCGAACCTCGAAGCCGTGGATGCGCTGCGCTATGAATAAACGAACGACTTTGATCCGATGGACGCGATGCACGGTGCTTGTGGCGGCGTTCTCCTTCGACGGCGCCCAACTCATGGCCCAGTCGCCGCAGTCGCCGCTCACGCTCAAGGAGACGCTCGCCTTGGCCGTGCAACGCAGCCCGCAGATCGCGGAAGCGCAGGCGAAGCAGCGATCCGCCGCCTCGCAGACAGAGAGCGCGCGTGCGCGCTTTCAGCCCAGCCTGTTTACAGGTACCGGTGCGCAATACTCGAGTGGATTCCCGCTTGCTCCTGGGGGCAATCTTCCGGCGCTCTTCGATCTCGCCTACTCGCAAACGCTGTTCAACGCTTCAGCCCGCGCCGACGTCCGGTCCGCCGATGTGCGCGCGGAAGCGCGGCGCCTGTCGGTGGCGCAGGTGCGAGCGGCGGTGATCCTGCAGACGGCGTCGATGTACCTCGAGCTCGTCGCCATTCGCCGATCGCTCGAGCGGCAAGCGGGCGCAGTGTCGGGCGTCGATGAGTTGGTCGACGTGACGCTCAACCAACTGGCCGAAGGGCGCGCCCTGCGCAGCGACGTGCTGCGCGCGCGTCTCTCGGCGGCCCGCGCGCGGCAGCAGATCGTCGACCTCGAAGGCCGTGCGTCCGTGATCGAGCAGCAGCTCCGCGACGCGACTGGTGTCGACCCGGGGCAGCCGTTGCAGATCGCGCTCGAGGGCCTGCCGCGGGCGCCCGATCGGACGGTGGACACGCTCGTCGCCGCTGCGGAGGCGAACAGTCCGGGACTGCGCGTCGTCGAGGCTGAGCGACGCGCGAGCGAGGAGCATCTGGCCGGGCCGCGGCAAGGCTACTGGCCATCGCTCGATCGGGTTGGCACGTACTCCGTGCTCGGTCGATACAACAACTACGACACGTATTTTCGGGCCTTTCAACGGAATAACGTCAACGTCGGCGTTCAGGCTGCCGTGCCGATCCTCAACCCCGCCACGCGTGCGTCGGTGGCCCTCGCGCAAAGCGAGCTCATTGAGGCGGAGGCGACCCTTCGCGCCAGGCGCGCGGAGCTGGCGTTGAACGTCCGTCGAGCCGCCCAGCAGCTTCGTGGGTCCGTCGCGAAACGCGATGTTGCGGATCTGGAAGTGCAGCTCGCCGAAGAGACCATCCGCGTGCTCCGAGAGCGCGCCGCCGAGGGACGCGCGGCTCAGGCCGATCTCGCAAAAGCGCAACTCGACGAGGCGGCGGCGTGGACGGCGCTCTTCATGGCAGAGTACGAGCGCCAGCAAGCCGATCTGCAGCTCCGCACGGAAACCGGCGAACTGAATCAGCTCGTGCCGTGAACCGTCGCATGGCAACGTGGCCGTTCGTCCTCGGCGCCGCCGCCGTGCCGGCGGGACTCGCAGCGTGGGGGGCCTTCCATCCAGCCGCCCAACTGTTTGGCCCGACGATTCGCCGCACGAGCTCGGCGCGATCGATCGCGTTGACCTTCGACGATGGTCCCAATCCTGTCGTCACACCGCGACTGCTCGACCTCCTCGATCGGCACGAGGCGCGTGCGACCTTCTTCGTCATCGGCCGATGGACCCGTGCCTGCCCGGATATCGTCCGCGAGATCGCGGCGCGGGGTCACGTCCTCGGCAATCACACTGACACGCATCCGAATCTCGTCTGGAAGTCGAGACAGCGGATTTGCGACGAACTGAAGCGCTGCCAGGAGTCAATCGAAGACGCCGCGGAGATACGGCCGACGGTCTTCCGGCCGCCCTGGGGATTTCGCGGCCCGCAGCTGGCGGCGGCGGTGAAGGCGAGTGGCCTCCATCACGTCGTGATGTGGACGCTGATTGGTCACGATTGGGATGGCCGTCCCGCGGCTCGGTTGGGGCATCAGCTCGCGCGCGTGTCGGAACGCGACATCCTCGTTCTGCACGACGGCTCTCATCAGGCGCT
>DATATJ010000241.1:0-5238 GCA_036268855.1 Vicinamibacterales bacterium | reverse complement strand
AAATCGCGTTCACACCTTCTGCTGCGCCACTTTGCCGATCGCTTCGTGGACCGCCGCGACGCCCGCCTCGATCTGCTTGACACCGGTCGCGAGCCGATCGCGCAGCGGACCCGGATCGCCAGGGCCGACGATGTGAATGTGTCCGAGGTGGTCCACGTAAATCAGAGTGCCGTCACCCTCGCCGGACAGAACCTTGACGTAGATTGAGTACTTGCGCGAATCGATGACGAATGGCATGTGCTGCTCCTTTTGCCGCGTTCAGCGGCGTTTGCTTTCCCCTTTCCTTGGTGCCGCAGGGACCGGGAGCGTTTCACGGATCGGCCGCGCAGGTGCACGACTTCTCATGGACGAGCTCGCCGCGTCTTCGGCGGTGTATTAGAGTACTCGCCGACTGGAGACGCTGATGCCCACAGAGCGATTCCTTCTTCCCGGAAGCGAGCGCGCCACCCAGGCTGATGCACGCACGGCGGGAACGCCGAGCCTCGCCGACACGATCTCGGTGAGCGTGATGCTGCGCCGCAGGGCGGGGCTCGATCTCGACGCGGCGGCCACGCCGCTCACGCGCGAGGAGTTTGCCGCGCGCCATGGCGCCCGCCCTGACGATGTTCAAGGCGTGGAGACGTTCGCGCAGAACTTCGACCTCACCGTCGTCAGCGTCGATCCGGCGCGGCGCACGATCGTGCTTTCCGGAACGATTGCCGCGATGAACGAGGCGTTCGGGACGACGCTCCATCTCTATCAATGCGAGCACGGGCTGTATCGCGGCCGCACCGGACCGCTCTACCTCCCTACCGAGTTGAAGGACATCGTCGTCGGCGTGTTCGGCCTCGACAATCGGCCGCAGGCGCAGGTGCGCTGCCGCCGGCACCGCCGTGTGATCGGCACCCAGGCGGCCGGCGACACGTCGTACACGCCGCCGCAGATCGCCGCGCTCTATCAGTTTCCGACGACCGTGACCGGCGTAGGACAGACCGTCGCAATCATCGAGCTCGGCGGCGGCTACAAAACGGCCGACCTGCAGACCTACTTCACGACGCTCGGCGTAACACTGCCGTCGGTGACGGCCGTTTCGGTTGACGGCGCGACAAACGCGCCGGCGGGCGATCCGAACAGCGCCGATGGCGAAGTGCTGCTCGACATCGAGGTGATCGGCGCGATTGCGCCGGCTGCGCGGATCGCTGTGTACTTCGCGCCGAATACGGATCAGGGATTTCTCGACGCGATCACGACCGCCGTGCACGACAGCGTGCGCAAGCCGTCGATCGTGTCGATCAGCTGGGGCGGATCCGAGTCGACATGGACGTCGCAGGCGCTGACGTCGTACGACCAGGCATTTCAGGACGCGGCCGCGCTCGGCGTCACCGTCTGCTGCGCGTCCGGCGACAGCGGCTCGAGCGACGGCGTGAGCGACGGCCAGGCGCACGTCGATTTCCCGGCATCGAGCCCGCACGTCGTCGCGTGCGGCGGCACGCGTATCGAATCGTCGAACCGCGCGCTCACCGGCGAAGTGGTGTGGAACGGCGGCGCCAGCGGCGGCGCAACCGGCGGCGGCGTCAGCGACGTCTTCGCCCTGCCGGCGTATCAGGCGTCGGCGAACGTGCCGGTGTCGGTCAACGCGTCACATTACAAGGGGCGGGGTGTTCCAGATGTCGCCGGGGACGCCGACCCCGCAACCGGATACCAGGTCCGCGTGGACGGCCACGACGTGGTCTACGGCGGCACCAGCGCGGTGGCGCCTCTGTGGTCGGCGCTCGTGGCACTGATCAACGAGAACCGGGGAGCGCCGCTCGGCTATTTGAATCCCCTGCTGTACGACGCGGGCGCGACGGGATGTCGCGACGTCACATCGGGCACCAACGGCGCATATAAGGCCGGGCCCGGCTGGGATACGTGCACAGGGCTCGGATCTCCGAACGGACAGGAGCTGCTCAAGCTGATCGGAGCGGCGAAGACGACGAAAACGACCAGGACGACGAGCAACGCGCGCCGTCCCTGAATGCCGAGTCGGAGCGCTATTGCGGGGGGAGGCCCAGCATCGCGTCGACGGACCGCTGGAGCACCGCCTTTGTCTCGGGCGACAAGTCGATAAATCGCACGGCGAAGCCGAACTCCGGTTTGACGTAGAGCACTTCGGCGTTCACGGTCACCACGCCAGCGAGCGGCAGGTCCATCTCGAGCACGAACTTGACGCCCGGCTTCTGCTCGTACATCGAATTGATGAAGCAGCCCCCGGCGCTCACGTCGTAGAGGCGAACGGGTGTGGCGATGGCGCCCATCCGGCGCCCATCAAAGGGTCCGGAAATTCGATCGTGAATCCGACGATCGCGGCCCGCGGCTGATGCGTCAACGCTGCTCTGCTGCTTTTCCATTCAATGCCTGCCGTTCAGCATAAGAAATCGTAAAGACTATATGTTACTATAGCAGACTCTAGCGACACTTGTCAAGATGGGCTACCAGTCCCTCCGAGCCTGCCTTCTCTACAGATATCGGCTCGGCGCGGAAAAAGCTGAACACGACTGATGGAGCGCTGGAAGACCCGGGCGTCAGGCCAGCTGCTGTGTCTCGGCGGGCCGCACCGGGAAGAGCCACCAAATCGCCGCGCCGACGAGCGGCAGCACCGCGACCAACGCAAACGCACCCGAGTACAGGTGACGGTCGAACAGGTGCCCGCAGATCGGCAGGGTCAGCGCAACGGCCGCCGAAAATGAGGACGAGGCGATCCCCGCCGCCATGCTGCGCTGATCGTGTGGGTATGCCAAGGCGCCCGTGCGCAGCGTGACGACGACGAGGCCGCCGGATGCGAAGAGGCCGAACGTGAGCAGCGCGATCGCCACCGGCGCGCTGTTGAAGAGGTGGACCGCCGCCAGCGGCAGGACGAGCAGCGCCATCAAAACGATCAACCACACCGGACGCGGGCTGGCGCGTTCGAAGCGGTCGGCGACCCAGCCCCAGAAGAAGTACCCGGTTTCCAGGCCAGCAGGCGGAATCCAGAGCACGAAGCCCAGCTCGGTCGGCGTGAGGCCGAAAGCACGCGAGAGGTACAGCGGCGTCAGGTAAATGATGCCGCCGACCGGCAGCGCGCCCAGCGCGTAGCTGGCCACCAGACTCCAGAACCTCCGCTCGCGCATGTCGGGAAAAACCAGGCGCTCTGCCGTTCGGCTCTTGTTCGGAAACTTCGACGGATCGACGGTGCCGTTCCAGGCGAGCAGCCACAGCAGCGCCAGCGCCGGCGTCACGAGGAACGCGATGCGCCAGCCATAGTGAATCGCGATTGGCGTCAGCAGAATCGGCGCGATGATCGATCCGAGCGACGACCCGCTATACGCCAGCGCGATGCCGCGCGCCTGTTTATCGACCGGCAACGAATCGAGCGCCGTGCGAAATCCGCCCGGAAAGATCGAGCCTTCGCCGATGCCCAGGGCGGCCCGCGCCACCGCGAAGCCGAGAAACGACCCGACCAGCGCGTGGCTGGCGCTCGACACCATCCAGATGAAGAGCGAGATCGTCATACCGAGACGCAGGCCGATCCGATCGAGAATCGACCCCCATCCAAGCGCGCTGAACATGTAGGCGAAGCTGAACGCGCTGATGCACAGGCTGTAGTCCTGTGCGGTCATGTGCGTGGCACTCAGGAACATCGGCGACAGCAAGGCGAGGCTGGCGCGGTCCACATAGGACAGAAGCGTGCCCAGCATCATCACGATGGCTGGCCACCAGAGCAGCCACGAGGCACCGCCGCGGGCGCCGGGCTCCGTGTCCGTCGACGTGGTCATTCAGGAGTCCGCCGAGAGATGAACGCGGTCACGATTCGTTCACAAGACTACATGATTGAGCCGCGACGCGCCGCGCGCGTCAAAACGCCCGGATCGCCCGGACACGCCGTGGGAAATCCTTGTCGTCGACGTGCTGCCGTCCGCTGTCCGCGAAGTCGATGTGGGCGGCCATGTCGGCGTCCTGCTGGGAGGATGACCAGTAGCTGACGTTGTCCGCCTTCCCACCAGTGTAGAAATCGCCGAGGCCGTTGACGGCCAGATGTTGGTGCATCAACGCGAGCTCGTCGCGCGACGGGAGGAACCACCCTGCGACGCCGTTGATGCGGGAGTTCGCGCACAGGTGTGCGGCGGTCGCCGGCTCGTCGCAGTTCGCCAGCATGTCGAGCGTGTTCTGGCGTCCGGTGCCGACGGCGGTCCCGCGCGCGCCGGCGACCGCGGTCCGAAAACAGCCCCACTTGGCGCCGCCGCTCTCGTCGGCCGGCGCCGCTTCGAGAAACCGCCAGCCGTCCGCGGCGTGCGTCGGGTTGACGTAAAAGATCACACCGCCGGCCGGTCCGACGTCCCCCACCGAGTAGTCGCGCGTCGGCAGCCAGACGGTCATCTCGCCGGCGCCCCGGTTGGCCCACAGGTGATACGGGATGAGCGTGATCGGTTTGAACGCCGCGCTCGGATCGCCCATGCGCCGCGCGCGCGTGTGAACGAACGTCGGGCCGTGCATTGGGCCGTCGTGCGACGCGGTGACCCCGCCGGCTTCGGCGGCGAACACGAGGTCCGCGACGCGTCCGCCCTCGGCCTCCGGCCATTCCGCGCAGTATACGATTGGGCCGCGCTCGATGGCGACGCGGCCCGCGCACGCTTTCACCCTCGGATCCGCCACCACGGTTCGCACGGCCATCGGAAACTCGACCGACACGATGTCGCCGTCGCGCCAGACGCGATCGAGCGTAACGTAGCCGTCCGCGTCTGGAACCGCTCTCACCGTCGTCTGGTTGATCGATACGGTCGCCTGCCGGTCGAGCGGCTCGACATACGAGTACAGGCCGCCCGGTGCCGGCCGGTTGCGGGCCCAGCCGGGAATGCGAAGTTTGATCGCACCGCGCGCATCGCCATTGACGGCGACCGCAATCGTGGACGCGCCGCCCCACGGCATCTCGCTGCGGATCGAGAGCGTCACGTCTTTTCCGCCCATGACGAACGAGGCGCGGCTGGACACGTAGAGATTGACGAAGACCGCGCCCTTCTGATCCTGCGCGTAGATCAAACCCGACATCGACGCCAGGAACCGGACGAGGTTCGGCGGGCAGCATTCGAGCGACGCGTGCTGCCAGCGAAGATCCCGCCCGTCGCCCGCGCTCGCCAGCCGGTTGACATAGAAGAAGCGATCGCCAGAGGAGGCGACGCCGTCAATCGCGTTGTTGTAGATGCCGCGCTCCATCACGTCGATGTACTGGCTGTCGCCCGTCGC
>DATATJ010000240.1:0-23066 GCA_036268855.1 Vicinamibacterales bacterium | reverse complement strand
GCCCCAGCTTGAGCTGCTTGTCCATCAACCACTCGGGCGACTTGACCCCGTAGCGGGCCGCGACGATTGGGTAAATGCCGACGGCAGTGCAGATGACGAGCACGATCGCGATGACGAACGTTCTGATGCGAAGACGTTGAGTCACACATGCCTCCTCGATGAACGAACACACTTCGAGTGAACGAAATGGCCGGACGAGGAGCGGATCAGATCAGCAGGACGAACGAGCGGAGATAGGGAGGATCGTGGCGGACCGGCGTGAGGCGAGGTGCGCCGGCGCAGCGAACGTGGCTCGATTCGAGCTGGCTGCCCGCCAGCGGATGACGCGCTGCAAGATGATCCCAGCTCTGGGGCGGCACCGTGGCGCCGTCAGATGCGCCGCGCATGTGCGCGTCCGGCAGCTGGCTGTGCGGGCTGTGTGTCGCTGGCGCGCCGGACGAGGCTGGACAACAGGTGGCAGGGTTGTACGCGACGCGATGGCTCGCCAATGTCTGCAGGGCCGTGGGCGTGGAGGCCGCGGCCAACAGAATCGCGATCGGGAGCAGGATCCGCCGCAGCACGAGAAATTCTGGCCTCGCGACCGCTCATCAGTCAAGCGTGGCGATGGTGCAGCTTCCGCGCTCGATCGGTCCGATTCTGTCAGTCGGCGCGGAGGGCGACGATCGGATCGACCCGCGACGCACGAAGCGCCGGAAGGAGACAGGCGAGTGTCGCGACGATCACGAGCGCGATCGGCGCGATCGAGGCGGTCAGCGGATCGTACGGCGTGACGCCGAAGAGAAGCGATTTGACGAGCTGCACCGACGCGAGCGCCGCCGCGAAGCCGACGCCGACTCCGGTGAGCGTGATGCGAAGCCCATCGCGCAGCACCTCTGCCGTCACCCGCCGCGGTGCGGCGCCGAGCGCGAGGCGGATGCCGATGTCGCGCCGCCGTTGCGCGACCGCGTACGACATGAGGCCGTAGAGCCCGATCGCCGCCAGCAGCAGCGCAAGCCCGCCGAAGAACCCCGCGAGCATCGCGGTCAGCCGCTCCTGCAGCAGCACGCGGTCCATGATGTACGTCAGCGCTTCTGTCCGGCCGATGCGTTCGGCGCCGAGCGGGTCAACGGCAGCTCTGACAGATTCAGCAGAAACGCCCGCACCCCTGATGACGAAACACTTCCAGTTGACGCTGTCGGGCTGTTGCAGCGCGGCGACGTACACCGCCGAGAGATTGCTGTCCTTGAGATCGTAAATCCTGGCATCGGCAGCGACGCCGACGACCTCGAGCGACTGTCGCCACGGCGCGACTCCCACTCTGACGCGCTGGCCGAGCGCGTTGCCAGACGGGAAGAGCCGGCGCGCCAGCGTCTGGCTCACGATCGCGACACGAGCCGCACGAGAGTGATCGCTCCATCTGAAATCGCGTCCCGATCGCAGCGGAATCTGGACGGTGTCGAAGAACCCAGGAGAGACGCCGGCAAACACGGCCCCGATTCCCGCGCCCGCTTCGGGCGGTGTCGCCGCGTTCTCGACCCGCTCGCCGCCGCCGATGCCTCCGCCACCCGGCTTGGTGACTGACACGGCGGCGCCTCGAACGCCTGCCACGGCGTTCAGCCGCCCGATGACCGTCGGGTAGTAGCTGTCGTTGTCCACGCCTTCGTAGCCGCCCGGCCTGGGAGACGGATACGCAACCGTCACGTCGTCGGCGCGCATGCCGGAGGGAACCGCTCGAATCTGTTGAAGCGTCCGCACCAACAAGCCTGCGCTCATCACGAGCACGACCGAAAGCGCGACCTGCGCGGCCACGAGGACCTGCCCCGTGTGATGTGGGCGGCTGGATGTGCGGCTGCCGTGGCGCAGCTCTCCGGATGGATTGCCGGCAGCGGCCTGCGATGCGGGCGCGAGGCTGAACAACACGCCCACTGCCACCGCGACCAGCGACGTGAATGCGATGACGCGCGCATCGGGCCTCACGTTCAGCGTCGCCGGCACCAAGTAGTCCCGGAAAATCGATCGGACGATGGCGCCGGTGCTCCAGTAGGCGAGCCCGATGCCGCACCCGGCGCCGACCGAGGAGAGCAGGAGGCCTTCGGTGAGCAGCTGCTGCGCCAGGCGTCCGCGGCCCGCGCCAAGCGCCAGCCTGATCCCCATCTCGTGGCGCCGCACCGCCGTGCGCGCCAACATGAGGCTGGCGAGGTTCACGCAGGCGAGCGTCACGACGAGGACGGCGATGCCGAACACGACGAACAGCGGCGCCTCGAACTTGTGTCGGACGCCGGGTTCGATCCCCTTGGCCGCTGACGTCACCGACAGCTGCGTGGCCAGGAATCGCTGGCGCTGTGCGCCTGCGAACTCCGCCGGCAGATTGGCCGCTTTCAGAGTCGGCCACATCACGGCCAGTGCCGCGCCTGCTTGGGCGATCGTGACGCCCGGCTTCAGGCGCCCTGTCGTCCTGACCCAGAATGATCCGCTCGGCCTGTTCAGCGTTGATGCGGATGGGGATAGGGAAAACTGTGTGTATGCCGTGAGCGGCACGGTGACATCGGCTTCTGTCGTCAGGCCAAGGCCGGTGAACGCAGGCGGCGCGATGCCGACGATCGTAAACACCGTCCCCTCGACCGTGACGCGCTGGCCGATCACGCGCACGTCGCCGCCAAAGTGACGGCGCCAGAATCCGTGCCCCAGGACGGCCACCATGTTTGGCCGGAGAGTGGCCATGTTCACGTCGGCTGGAGTGAGCAGACGCCCCGCAAAGGGGCGAACGCCAAGCTCCGAGAAAAAGTTGCCGGTCACCACCGAGACGGTGCCGCGCGTGGCGGCGTTGTCCGATGCGATGTTGAACACACCGTTGGACAGCCAGCCGATCACCGACGAGAACACCTGTTGACGCTGCTCGAACTCGCGGAACATCGCATACGTCAGGCCGCCCTCATACGTGGAGCCGGGAGCGATGCTGCCGACCTGCACCAGCGACTGCGGCTCGCGAATCGGCAGATCGCGAAACACGAGCGCGTTGAGCAGGCTGAAGATGGCGGTGTTGGCGCCGATGGCGAGCATCAACGTGAGCAGGGCGATTCCAGTGAAGATCGGCGTCCGACGGAATCCGCGGATCGCGTACCGCACGTCCTGACAAACCGTTTCGACAAACGGCAGACGCCGCGCGTCGCGGTGCGCTTCGCGCGTCTGTGTGATGCCGCCCAAGGCGCGCAGCGCCCCGGTGCGCGCGGCCTCGGGCGTGAGCCCCCGCCGGATGCCCGCATCGGTCGCCAGCGCGAGGTGCGTCTCGATTTCTTCGTCGATGCGGCGGTCGAGTCGCCGGCCGGAACAGGCCGCCACGATTCGCGACAGGAGCGGCCGCAGCATTGTCACGCCGGATCCTTGGACGGATCGAGGAAGCGCGCGATGATGCCGGAGGTGCGCGACCAGCTCGCGGCTTCCGCTTTCAGCTGTTTTCGTCCGACGCGCGTGATGGTGTAGTAGCGCGCGCGGCGATTGTTCTCGGACGCGCCCCAGGACGACGTGACCCAGCCCGTCTGCTCGAGGCGGAGGAGCGCCGGGTAGAGCGTCCCCTGATTGAGCGCGAGCTGGTCGCCGCTGGTCTGTTCGATGCGCCGCGCGATGCCGTACCCGTGCAGAGGCCCCAGCGTTTCGAGGGTGGTGAGGATCATCAGGGCGAGGGTGCCGTGCAGGACGTCGGTGCGGTCGGTGGCCATGCGGCTCCTGTTGGTAGTCAACAGAGCATATGCCGGCTTCTGTTGGGAGTCAACAGGGCGCTCGTCATCGCCCGCCGCGCGAATACCAGAGCTGGAAAACGCTCTCGGCCGAGCGCATGAAACCGGTCCGGTCCGCCCGAGCGGGCGGAACCGGACCCCATGGTTATTTCGGAAAGATCACCGGCAGGACGGCGTCCGTCGTGTAGATGCAGCGGTCGTTGTGGCCGCACTCGGGCACGATCTGCACTGCCTGTTTCGCCCCGAGGTGCTCGTTGATGTACTTGACGAACGCTTCGCCCCGCGCCCGGCGCGTCGCCCCCTGCGCCATTGCAGAGCACGACGAGTCGAATCCGCCGAGCGGCAGCACGTCCACCTGCCCGAGCAGATACGTCGTCGGACGGCTGGTCAGCTGCTTCTTCAGCTGATCGTCGCTCGTGCCTTTCGTGTAGCCGCTCGTCCGATTCTCGAGACCGAACGGCCATCGGTCGTAGTTCGCGCACGCGCCCGCGTCGAACGGACCGTACGAAAACCCGGTGTGCACGGTCTCCACATTCCACGCCGCCTTGGCGTTCTCCGGCGTGCCATCGCCGGTCGCCGCTGGCCGCGTCGCGTCCGGCCACGCATAACTGGACGGATTCGCGACCACATAGCTGACGGCGACGCCCCCCAGTGTGTCGTGGACGCGGTTGACCATCGCGTAGCGCGCCACGACCTGACCACCCGCCGAGTGTCCCGCGACGACGATGTGCGTCAGGTTCGGGAAGACGCGTTTGTTGGCGAGCTTGCGCAGGATCTCGTCGATGAAGTCGAACGACGTCAGGTTGGGATGGCTGGTGGACGTGCCGCCCGAACGCCAGCTGTCGCCGGTGCAGCTCCAGCTCACTTCGTTTGGCGCCAGCGTGTCGTGACAGCCGCGGTCGGACGACACGAGGTGCGGCGAGACGACGACTGTGTCGCCGATCGCCTGGCCGAGGAACGCCGCCGTGACGGCCGTGGAGAAGTAATGGTCCGCGTTGCGGTTCGTCCCATGGACCATGATGAGCGCGCGCTGGATGTGATCGTTGCGCACGTCGAGCGAGTACGTGCGGTAGATCATCGACCGCGCCGGTCCCCCGGCCAGCGGCACCCATTCGGTGCACGCCTCCGTCGCGGTCGTGCACGCGGTGGGGTTGGCGGGCGAACGGGACGGCGTCTGCGCGAACGTGGCGAGTGCGGCGATCAGGAACAATGATGTGCGCATAGGCAGACAATACCCGAACTCCGGGCGGGCGAGAAACGCGTTCGATCTGGCCCGATCGATCGCGTCCGGGTGGATGGCGCACGACAGCCGTCGTGCCGGAGGAATCCGACCTGGCGCGCTAGCGCGGGGCCGGCCGGCGGATGTCCACGATCCGCGCATCCTTCGGCAGGGCGAAGAGCGCCGGATCCGGATCGGACGACTGGATGTCCGTCACGGTGAAGACCTCACGCCCGCTCCGCGGATCCGTGCGCGTCGTCACGATATTGATGCCGAGCCGCGGTGAGTACCAGAACTCCTTGACGATCGACACGGGGCGGTCGACGCCGACCGGAGTCAGCGTCTGCACTTCGCGCGTCCCGATCGTCTCGACGCCGCCGATCGTCTGCGTGCCGAGGTCGTCCCTCGTGAGGGCGCTCCTGCCGTTCGGCGACACGCCCGCGCGCGGCAGCGCCGTCGGCACCCGCCCCGCAAAAGCGCGCAGCTCGCAGATGCGCTGCATCAGAAGGCAGCGCGCCACTGTGTGCGCCGTTGGATCGGCGATATCGACTTCCGTCAACAGCGAATCGCCCTGGGTGTCCGGGGGGACGAACCGCCGCCGTTCCTGGAACACCCGGCCCTCGCGGTCGCGCGCGACGCTTCGATGATTCGCGATCACGCGGTTTGCGCCGTCCTCGAAGTAGCGCGTCCACTCGGTGCGGACCATGGCGGAAAACGGCGCGTCTTTGAGCGGAGGGATCTCGATACTGTTGATGCGCTCGATAGTGCCGCCGTCTGGCGCATGCGCGAGCTGCGCGGCCGCTCCTGAAGCGATCGCGATGGCGACGAGGGCAGACGAGAGACCGGCGAGCTTGATCATGACTCTCCTCCGGAACGAGGGATTGTCGCAGAGCTCCGCCGTTTCGTTCAAGCGTGTAGAACGCCACACGAATTCCTTACGAAGCGGACGCGTTGCTATAATCCGCGGATGATTCGCAGCCGGGCCTGACATCTGGATGACGTCTGCGAGATCCACGGTCGGGCTTTCGATCGCGATCGGTGCGCTGGCGGCCTGGCTGGATTGCGGGCGTCTGCACTATCTGCAGGACGCCGACTCGCTCCTTCCCGTTCTGGTCAGCACACAGCACTGGACGCCGTTTTTCTGGGGACAGGATCGGTTCGGCATGCTGGTGCCGCTGATCGCGACGCCCTTCCACCATCCGTTCGTCAACCTGCTCGTGCAGGGCTGGTTGACCATCGCCGCCGCGCTCGCCGCGCCCTTCCTGATCGCCCGCTACCTCGGCGCCGATCGCTATTGGATCGCTGCCGGCGCCCTCGCGAACGCCTGCCTGCTTCTGATCCTCTCGACGAAGCTGCAGTTCGAGTGGCTGGTCGCTCAGCCGTACGCGTTGTCGATGACGCTTGCGATCGCCAGCCTGCTGCTGCTCGATCGCTGGACGGCGCGTCGATCCGTCGTCGCGTTCGCACTGATGCTGCTGGCGCTGTGGGTGAATCTCGGCGCGGCGGTCGCGATTGTGCCGCTCGTGCTGGTGCGAATGCGTCCGGCGACGCGGCCTCTTCTCGTCACCGCGGTGGCGGTGGCGGCTGGCGCTCTGCTGCGGCACGCGTCGGCTGCGCCGCCGACCACCACCCGCGTGCTGCCGCTCGGCGAGTGGCCGTCCGGGTGGCTCGAGCTGCTGCACACGGTGTCGCGCTCGCTCGCACATCCACTCGCACTGATCATCGTCGCGCTCCTCGCCGTCTGTGGCGCCGTCGTCGTGTTGATGGATGGGCGACGAAGTGCGCTCGTCGGCGTCGCCGCGAAAGGTTTCATCGCAGCCGTCGCATACTGGCTGGTGGTCGGCGCGCTCGACCATGTGCGGCTCAACGAGTACTACCCTCGCTACGTGCTGCCCAGTGTGGTGCTGTTCGCCGTGAGCATGGCATGTCTCATCGTGGCGGCGGCGCGGCGCCCGACGGTTGCGGCAAGAGGCGCCTTCGTTGCCGTCGCGCTGGCAGCCGTCGTCACCTACGGAGCACCGTCGTTGACGCGCTTGAGCAGGACACTCGATCGAACCCTCGGCGCGCTGACGCCGGATCTCCTTGCCACCGGCGCCACGGTGATCGCGGGAGATTACTGGACGGTGTGGCCGGCTGTCTTCCACACCAACGAAGTCCTCTACGGGAACGCCACGCACGCGGAGATCTTCGGGCTGTCGTATCGCTCTGAGGTGACCGATCCCACGTGGCTACGCCGTGCCGAAACGAAACGGATCGTGCTCGCCGCTCCTCAATCCGACAAGCGTGCCCCCGTTTTGCTCGACCGCTTGAGCGTGCCCGTCAGGCCGGTCGGCGATCATGGCGCCCTCAGACTCTACGCCATCGGCAGAGGACGGGAATGATGCCCTCTGCCACGCCGGCTATTCCGCGCGAAGCGTGACGGACGGATCGACGCGCCCTGCGCGCCAGGCCGGCGCCGAGCAGGCGATTGCCGCGACGCCAAGGAGCAGCACGACGACCGTCGAGTAGGTCGTGGGATCGAGGCGCGACACGCCGAACAGCAGCGTCGCGATCGCACGGCTGGCGGCGACGGCGCCAAGGAGTCCAATCGCGACGCCGAGGCCGGTGAGCATCATCCCCTCGCGCACGACCAGCCCGACGATGTCGCGCGGCGAGGCGCCAAGGGCGGATCGAACACCAATCTCGCGCATGCGCTCGGTGACGCTGCCCGACAGCACGCCGTAGATGCCAACGGCGGCGAGAATCAGCGCCGTGAGTCCAAATGTCTCGAATAGCACCAGCGCAAAGTGTCGATCGGCCACCGATCGATCGAGGAGCGCCTCCATCGTGGCGATCCGCACAATCGGCTGATCCTTGTCTACCGACCAGATCGCGCGGCGGATAGCCGGCGTGAGCGCGGCGGCATCGCCGTGAGCGCGCACGACGAGCGACATCAGGTGGTCCACCCAGTGCCACTGGACGGCGGGCACGTAGATCGCGTCGGGCTGACCGAGGTCGAGCGAGGACTGCTTCACGTCGCCGACGATGCCGACGACCGTGTACCAGTCGCCATCTTCCGGCCCGAAGCGCAGGCGCTGACCGATGGCGTCGCGCCCCGCGAATGTGCGCGCGGCGAACGATTCGTTCATCACCACCGCGCGTGGCGCGTTCGGGCCATCGTGCGCGTCGAGCAGACGGCCGCGGCGCAGCGGAATGCGCATCACGTCGAAGTAGCCGGGCGTCACGGCGTAGCGGAGCGCGGCGCCATCCTCCTTGATGCCGGGATCTCTCTCGAAGTGCACGCCGAACGTGCCGGTGTCGCCGCCGAGCGGGAGCAGCGCGGTGAACGCGGCGTCGGCCACGCCCGGGACCGCGCGCACCGCGTCGATCGAGTCGAGGTAGAAGCGATAGCTGACGCTGTCCGACTGAAAGCGCTGACCGGATTCCTGCACCTCCATCGTCAGCAGGTGCGAGGCGTCGAAGCCGACGGGAACCTCGAAAACGCGCTCGATGCTCTTCAGCAGCAACCCGGCGCTCACCAACAGCACCAGCGCCAGCGCGACTTCCGCGACGACCAGCGCACCGCGGGTCCGCTGATATCCTGGCGCGACGCCGCGGGAACGGCCCTGCATGGCAGCCTGCACGTCGTGGCGCGACGCCCTCATCGCCGGCATCGTTCCCACGCCGACGCCGATCAGAGTGGTCACGATGGCACCGAATGCGAAGACCGTTGGATTGAGGCGAATCGCCGCGGCCCTCGGCAGTTCCGGAGGGCTGAGTGCGACGATCGCGCGCACGCCGAATTCGGCGATCCCCATGCCGAGCGCGCCGCCGATCAGGGCCAGCAGGAGGCTCTCGGTGAGCAGCTGCCGAATCAGCCGCGCGCGGCCAGCGCCGAGCGCCGCGCGGACGGCCAGCTCGCCGCGGCGCTGCACACCGCGAGCCAGCAGCAGATTCGTGACGTTGACGCAGGCGACCGCCAGAACGAGAAGCGCCGCCCCGAAGACGGCGAGCAGGGCCGGCCGGATGCTGCGCGTGAGGTCGGCCTGCAGCGACGTGACGGTCAGCCCCTGCGAGAGAAGCGCCCAGGGGACGCGTGCGAACTCAGGCGTCGGCGTGCGGGCGATCTGGTTCAATTCGCGGCGTGCCTGGCCGAACCCGATGTGCGGCTCGAGACGCGCCACCATCCGCAGATGATGGCCCCATTCCCGACTCTGAGGACCGAACACCGTGCTGTATTGAAGCGGTGCCCAGAGCTCCGCCAGCGGCGCGAGAACGTTCTCGAATCCATGCGGCATCACGCCGATGACGAGATAGTCGCTGTCGTCCAGCCTGATGTGCCGCCCGACGATGTCCCGATCGGCGTCGAAGCGCCGGCGCCATAGCCGCGCGCTCAGGATCGCGACATTCGGACCGTCCGCGCGGTCGTCGTCCGGCAGGAAGTCGCGGCCAAGCAGTGGTGAGACGCCCAGTGCGCGAAAGAACGCCGCGCCGACCCGTTCGCCGGACAGGCGCTCGGGCTCGGCATCGCCGACGATCGTCGGCTGCCAGGCCTTGAAGGGCGCCATCGCCTCGAATGCGCGGCTCCGCTGCGCGAGCTCGCGATACGTGCCGAAGGCGACATCGAGCGGTTCGCCGTCGACGCCTGTGTCGGCGATCGCGGCGATGCGCCCGGGTTCTGGATAGGGGAGCGGCTCGAAGAGGATCGCATCGACCGCACTGAAGATTGCGGTCGTGGCGCCGATGCCGACCGCGAGCGTGATGATGCCGACCGCCGCGAATCCTGGACTGCGGCGCAGATGGCGTGCGCCGTACTGGATGTCGCCGATCGCCGTGGCCACCATGTGCTCCCAGCCCGAGGAGCGCACCTCTTCGCGCACCGCCATGACGCTGCCGATCTCGAGCTGCGCGGCGCGCCGTGCCTCGGCCGGGGAGAGTCCGCGCGCGATCGACGCGTCTTCCGCGGCTGCTCGGTAGTGGCGCACCTCTTCGTCGGCCTCCTCATCGGCGGCGCGCGGATGTGTCAGGGCGCGGATGCCACGGGTGAGCTGGCGCCAGAGCGACATACCGTCAGGCTTCCGCTTTCAGCAGTCGGGCGATCGCCGAGGCGCGGCGCGTCCACTCGGCGGTCTCGATCTCGAGCTGCTTCCGGCCGGCGCGCGTCAGCGCGTAGTACTTCGCGCGGCGCGACTTGTCCGTCTCGCGCCATTCGGCGTCGAGCCATCCGGCGCGGTCGAGGCGCTGCAGGGCCGTGAGCAGCGAGCCGGGGTTCACCTTGAAGACTCCGCGCGAGATCTGCTCGACGCGCCGGGCGATGCCGAATCCGTGCATCGGCTCGAGGCTCAGCGTCTTCAGGATCAGCAGGTCGAGCGTGCCCTGGATGACGTCGGTCTTCAGCTCGTCCATGGCAGGCTCCGCGCAGTGGGCATGCCGCGACGATACGGCGACTACATCTTGATTGTCAAGATGTGACGTTCATCGGCAGCGGCGTTAGCCTTTCAACGCCTTCGGCTTGACCGCGTTCGGCAGCGCCAGCCGGTTGTCGTGCGTTACGTAGCTGATTTGCAGGTTGTAGCCGTTCGGCGTGGACGTGTGGTAGCTCTTGAACGCCGCGACGTGAATCTCGTCGCCGGTGGACGTGTCGATGGTCGCCTTGAGGCCGCGCTTCTCGAGCTCCGCCTTCACGCCGTCGGTGTCCCACGGCTGAATGCCGAACGAGATGTGGTCGATCCGTCCGCCGCGCCCGTTCGGCGTCTTGCCGAAGTTGGGGTCGAAGGAGTTGCCGCCGCGGATGATCGCGTCGCCGACCTCGCCGATCATCACTTCGTTCTGGCTGCCCTCGTCGTACGTCGGCGTCCAGCCGAGGAGGTTGCTGTAGAACGACACGGTCTTCTTGTAGTCGCTCGCACCGAACGAGAGGTGGTCGAGCCACACGGTCTTCCAGCCAGTCGAGGCGAACGGAGCGGGCGCCGACAGCGTCGCGTTGGCCGGCGCGCTCTTGCGGGCTTTCGTGTAACCCTGCCCGTTGCTGATCTGCACGTTGAACCCGTCCAGATCCTTGAAGTGAAAGCTCTCGAAGCCCTTCCCGTCGTTGTCGGCGGTCGGCGTGAGGCCGCGCTTGCGGAGCTCCGCCTCCATCGTCTTCGCATTCCACGGTGCGATGTCGAAGCAGAACGACGCCACCGACGCGTTGCTCGGGGCGCGTGCGCCGCCCCTGCCGCCTCCGTCCGCTGGCGGGGCAGTCGCCGCCGGCGCACTCTGCCGGAAGATCGCCGTGCCCCAGTCGCCCATGTCGAGCACCGCCTGCTTGCCGTCGTCGCTCCGGAGCTTCCATCCCATGAGCGCGATGTAGAACGCGGCTTCGCTGCGATAGTCCGCCACGTCGAAAGCGATGTGATCGAGCGACACCGTGTGCCAGCCCGTGGGCTTGAAGACGGGCGGAATCGCGGCGGTCGCCTGCGTTTCGTCCAATGGGCAGGCGGGCGTACCGTAGCCCCGCATGCAGCGGCCCTGTCCGAAGGCGCTCGAGGCGGATCCGAGCCCGAAGACCGCCGCCAGCGGCGCTGCAATCGCCGCGCCTCCAAGCGTCTGCAGCAGCGTGCGACGCGAGATCGCGCCGCGGTCAGCGTTGGTGAACAGCTTCGTTGCCTTATCCATCGAACTCCTCCAAGAGAGACTCGTGCGCCCGACACGGCGGCGCCGGGCCGACGGGCGGATTGTGTCGCATAACTCCTGGTCCCAGCAATCCCAAAAAGGCCGGGCCGCTCGGAAGTTTCCGTACTATCATCCGCTTGCTTCGCTCGCACGATTCAGACATGGTGGTGACACGCAGGCATGCCGTCTTCCTGGCCGCGGCCGGGTCCGCTCTGGCGGCCGCGACCGTGTTCATGCGGCTGACGCCCGACGCATTTCCATTCGGCGACGCGGCGATCATTCAAATCTACACGCTCGAGGTGTTGCGCTCGTTCCTGACGCTCGGCCCGTATTCGCAATTCGGATGGCATCATCCCGGGCCGTTGTACTTCTACGGCCTGGTTCCGCTCTACGAAATCGCCGGACGGCGCGCCATTGGTCTCGTGGCGGGGGCCTTGGCGATCAACGTTGCCTCCTTGATGGGCATCGACCGCCTTGTGCGCCGCAATGCCGGGCCGTTCGCGGCTGCCGCGATCGTGGCTCGCCGCTCGTTGACCACCATCGCGTCGTCGTTCTGGTGGCGTATCTCGCTGTGCATCGCTGTCGTGGTGTGGGCACCGACACTCTATGAGCAGGTGACCGGTGCGCCCGGAAATCTGACGCGGATCTGGCAGTACCTGTTCGCGGCTCCGCACACGGGCCAGCCGCTTCGAGCGGCCTTCATCACCTGGTCCGATATGACGACCGCAGTCGTGCGGAAGGGGCTCGCGGTGGGCTGGGGCGCCGCGTATCAGCCGCAGGCGTCAGTGCCAATGCAGATCGGCGCAGTCGTGCAACTGGCCGGTATGACGGCCGCGCTCATCACATTTCGCCGAACGGGGCAGGCATTCATGGCGTGGCTCTGTGTCTTCGTCCTGCTCGTCTCGCTGCTCGCCGGTTGGTCGATCACGCGGATCGCCGACGATGTTGGCGACTACGAAGTGTTCTGGATCTCCGTCCTCGGTGCGCTTATGTGGGGCGCGATGGTCACGGCGGTGATTCCCGCGGCGCGCCGACCCGGCCTCAGGAAGAGCGCGGGCGTCGTCGTGCTGGTAATCCTCGTAATGGCGATTCGCGCGCTCGCAGACGCGCGCGCGTACGCCGTGGAGCAGCGAGAAACCGATGTCAGGCGGAAGATCGTGTCGCTCGCGGTCGCCGACTATCTGGAGCGCGAGGGAATACGGCGGCCCATGTTCCATATTGCCCAGGCGACATGGCTGGACGCGGCCTGCGTGGTTCTCGACGCATACAAGCAGCATCCGAGCGTCGCGGTCGATCCGCCATGGGTACATATCTTCGGAGACGCGCTGGCGCCCACAGGCCGGGAGGACGCCGACGTCTACATCGAGGACCGGACCGGCGACACGGTTCCGCTGACCAGGGGCGGCGATCGTCTTGTCGTCTCAGCCGACGGCCTGTTCGTTCACGCGTTCAGACGTTGAATGCGTGTTGGCGTCTCAGAACGCGATCCATCGAGGCACGCGATTCCGATACGCCAGATACTCGCCGCCGTGGCGCCGCAGCAGCTCGCGATGCTCGTATGGCGCCGCGAGGAACTCGAGATACGCGAGGATCAGCGGGAGCATCCACCACAGTGCCAGCGAGCGCAGGCTCGCGATCTCGCCGATCGCCATCAGCACCGTCGCGATCGCCTGGGGATTGCGGACGTGCGCGTACGGCCCTGATGTGACGAGCGCGCGCGTCGGGTCGAGCGGAAACGGCGTGCCCTGCCCCATCGTCACCAGGTGATAAGCGGCCAGCCACGACAACGCCGCGCCCAACAGGAACAGCACGCCGCCGCCCGCGAGCCATTCGCGGGATCGAAATGCCGGCGGCCACGCGCCTGCGAGCCACAGGAGAATCAACGGCAGCCCGACGAAGCAGGCTCCGCCGAAGAGACACATGTAACCGATCGCCCGCGCCCAGAGTCGTCCATTGCGCGGCGCCATTTCAGCCGTTCGGACCATCGAGCTGCCTGAAGCCGCCATTCCCGCGATGCAATGTACATGAACGGCACATGACAGTCGATCTGTGTAGACTCCGGCGGTGAGGAGCATCGAAATGCATCGATTTGCCGTGATTCTAACCAGCGCCTTCGTCTGCACCATCGCGATGACCTCGGCTCAGCAGCCTGCGGCCAGCGGACCGTACAAGGTGCTGAAGACCGCGCGCGTCGGTGGAGAGGGTGGTTGGGACTACATCTACGCGGACGCCGCGGGGCGCCGCTTGTATATTCCGCGCCGCGGCTCGGCCGCCGTGCCCGCGACCGACAGCAAGCCGGAGACGCCGGCCGTTCCCTCGCGGCTCACGATCTTCAATCTCGACACGCTCGCGCCCGTTGGCGAGATTGCCGGCGTCGGCGGGAATGGTGCGGCCGTCGATCCGAAGTCCGGCCACGGCTTCACGAGCAGCAAGCCGGTCTCGATGTTCGACACCAAGACAATGGCACTGATGAAGACCATCGACGTCGGCGCCGCCGCGCCCGACGGCATCCTCTTCGACGCGTTCAACGAGCGCGTGTACATCTTCAGCCACCCGACGAAGAACGCGACGGTCATCGACGCCAAGGACGGCACGGTGCTTGGCACGATCGATCTCGGCGGCGTGCCCGAGGAGGGTGTCGCCGACGGCAAGGGGATGCTGTACGTCGTCATGCAGGACGCCGAGGGCAGCGTCACCGCCGTGGACGTCAAGACCATGAAGGCGACCGGACACTTTCCACTGGGTGACAGAGGCGGCTGTAACGGGCTCGCCCTGGACGCGAAGAACCGCGTCCTCTTCGCCGCATGCGCCCGGTCGGGCAATCCGCCCAAGACACCGGCCGAACCGATGATGGTGATCCTCCGCGCCGACGACGGCAAAATCCTCACGAGCCTGCCGCTCGCGGGCGGCTCGGACGGCGCGGTCTTCAACCCGGCGACGATGGAAGCCTTCAGCACCCATGGCAACGGCACCTTGACCATCGTCAAAGAGAAGAGCCCGACGGCGTTCGAGGTCGAGCAGAATCTCCAGACGATGAACGGCGCCCGTACGGTGACGTTCGACCACGTCACGAATCACATTCTGACGATGAGCGACGAGCGGGGACCGGCCCCAGCGCCGCCGCCCGGAGGAGGCCGCGGCCCGAGGCCGCCGGCCGTGCCCGGGTCGTTCACGATTCTGCTGATTGGGAAATAGCGCGCGAGGAGGTTGCCCCCATGCGTGTTCTGGCTTTCGTGTGCCCGCTGATTGTGGCGGTCCCTCTTCTGGGCCAAACGTCCTCCGTCTATCGCGTCACGCACACCTACCTGCTCGGCGGCGACGGCAGCTGGGACTACATCGTCCCGGAGCCGTCGCAGCACCGCCTCTTCATCGGCCGCCAGAACCGCGTGATGGTGGTCGATGAGAACGACGGGCAGGTGCTCGGCGAGGTGACCGGCATCAACGGCGCGCACGGCGTCGCCGTCGCGGAGCGCACCGGACACGGGTTTGCGACGTCGGGCAACGATCGGTCGGTCGTGATGTTCGACCTGAAGACGTTCAAGACACTCGGTCGCATACCGGCGGCGGAAGACGCGGACGCCATTGTCTATGACGCCCCGTCGAATCGCGTCTTCACCTTCAACGGCGACGCGCATTCGTCCACCGTCGTCGATCCCGTGAAAGGCGCCCTCGTCACGAACATTCCGCTCGGCGGAAAGCCGGAGTACGGCGCCTCGTCCGGCGACGGAAAGGTCTACGCGAATATCACGGACACGAGCGAGGTCGTGGAAATCGACGCGAAAGCGTTGACCGTGACGCGCCGGTGGCCGACGGCACCGTGCCGCCAGCCGGTCGCGATGGCCATCGACGAGGCTCATCACCGCGTGTTCAGCGGCTGCCGCAGCGGTGTGATGGCGATTTCGGATTACCAGGCCGGAAAAGTCGTCGCGACGGTGCCCATCGGCCAGGGCGTGGACGGCACCGGCTTCGATCCGTCAACGAGCGATGCGTTCGCGTCGAACGCCGACGGAACGCTCACGGTCGTCCATCAGGACGGCCCGGATGCGTATCATGTCCTCGAGAGCGTGCCGACCGCGGCGGGTGCGCGGAACATGGGTCTCGATCCGGTGACGCATCGTGTGTTCGTCGTGTCGGCGAAGTTCGCCCCGGCGGCCCAGCCAACGGCGGCGACGCCGAGACCGCGGCCGACCGTGGTGCCCGGAACGTTCTCGATGATGGTGATCGAACGGAGCGCGGGAGTGAAATGAGCGGCGCCCGAATGCCGGGCGCCTCGGATCACATCGGGGGGACGGCGCCGAAAATGCTCTCGGTTTCTTCGAGGTGCCAGATCTCCGACACCATCAAAGCATGGTCGGCCGACTTCATGCGTTCGTTTCGCAGGATATCGTCCTGATTCCGGATCCGCAGGACCCAGGAACGTTCGACGTTGTCGGCGCCCACGACCAGCTGACAGACCCGATCGCCGCGCTTCCACATGGTGATTGACGATGCCATGCGTGAGACAACAGCAACCGCCGTTCCCGCGGCGGTCGAGCGGATCCGGAATGAAATGCGTCGTCGAGGGCGATCTGCGATGTGCGCACGGGCGGATCCGCACACTCGAGTGTGCCGAATCAGCGCGCCGGATGGATCGACTCAGCGCCGGCGCCGGCGGCGCGCGGGCTTTGTCGTGGCCGGCGCCTCGCGCGCGATCATCACCTCGGTCGACTTGATGATCGCCACCGCGTCGTCGCCGCGCCGCAGCTTCAACTCGTGGATGGCGTCGCTGGTGATGACCGCCGTGAGCCGCTGATCGCCGATCCGGAGCCGGATCTGGCCGAGAAGACCGTCGGTCCGCACCTCTTCGACGAAGCCGCGAAGCCGGTTGCGGCCGCTCAACACCACGATCAATCCGGCCGGGGCGGCGTTGGGCCGCTTCGTACGTGCCGGTGTCGTCTGCGGCGCCAGCACGCGCTCGACCTCCGCCTCCGACAGCCGGTGATGGCCGCCAGCCGTTTTCGTCGTCCGTATTTTTCCCTGGTGGATCCACTGCTTCAGGGTCGAATACCCGATGCCCATCCGCTCAGCGGCGGCACGTACGGTCAGTAACGGCATGTGGGGGCGTCCTCGAACCCGGCTCGCATCATATCGCGGACACCGGATGGCACGAGTGCGTCTTGATCACCAACCAGACGTCGTGCCCCGGTCGCAGGTCGAGCGCGGTGCTCGACGTCGGCGTGAGGTGCACCTCGATGGGCACGCCGATGTGGACGTCGGCCCGGATGGTCGCACCCTCGCGGGACAGGGAGGAGATC
The DNA here is from genome assembly GCA_036268855.1 of Vicinamibacterales bacterium. Lineage (GTDB taxonomy): Bacteria > Acidobacteriota > Vicinamibacteria > Vicinamibacterales > CAVVIG01 > DATATJ01. Next base: position 6,207 of record DATATJ010000240.1, on the reverse strand, counting down.
GTTCCGGCAATGATGTTCCGGGCGCTCAAGCCCCGCGGGCGTTCGGTCGCTACCAGGATGTCTCCCGCGCGAATGGCCACTCGCAACGCGTCGCCCGTCCCGGCGTCGACGAGCGGCGTCTCGAGGGTGACGTTCGTCCGTGCGAGCCGCGCCACCATCACGCCCGCATCGGGCCGCCGATCGACGACGGTCGCTTCCAGGAGATTCTCGAAGCCGGCGAGCTGCGCGACGCTCTCCTGTGCCGGCGCGTTCATCACGCGCTCGGGCGTCCCGTCGGCCGCAATCGCGCCATTCTGCAGCAGCAGAACGCGCTCGCCCAGCGCAAAGACTTCGCGTTGGGAATGCGTCACGTACAGGATCGGGATCCGGCGCGCCTCGTTCCACTGCCGTAGGTCCGCGATGATGCGCGACTGCGTGGCGTGATCGAGCGCAGAGAGCGGTTCGTCCAGCAACAGGACCGCCGGATCGGTGACCAGGGATCGTGCGAGGCCGACGCGCTGACGCTCGCCGCCGGAAATCTGGCCTGGTCGCCGGCCGAGGACGTGTGCGATTCGCAACGACGCCGCGATGGCAGCGGTTCGCGCCAACCGTTCTGACGCCGGCCGCTGCGACAGTCCGTAGCCGATGTTCTCCGCGGCCGTGAGATGTGGAAACAGCGCGAGGTGCTGGAAGACGAAGCCCGCCTGTCGCCGTGCCGGCTCGACGTCGATGCCGGCATGTGCGTCGTACAGGATGCGATCGCCCACCGCGATCCGTCCCTCGTCGGGTCGCGCCAGACCGGCCACGCACCGAAGGAACGTCGTTTTGCCCGATCCGGACTCCCCGAAAAGGATCGTGACGCCGGGCTCGATGTCGCACGTGACGTCAAGGAGAAACGCGGGCGACAGGCGCTTGCGGATGCAGACCGACAGCGTCATGACAGCGGCGCGACCGCCCAAGGCTTCCGCATCAGCGCGTAAACGATGGACAACGCCAGGAGGGAAAAGCCCAGAAGCAGCAGCGCCGTCTGGTGCGCGGCAGCCAGGTTGAGGCTCTGCGTGTCGTCGTAAATCGAGATCGAGATGGTCCGTGTGATGCCCGGCAGGTTGCCGCCCACCATCAGGACGACACCGAACTCGCCGAGGGTGTGAGCAAACGTCAAGACGATGCCGGAGAGAATGCCCTCGATCGACAGCGGAATCACGACCCGCCGGAAGGTGTGCAGCCGGCCGACGCCGAGCGTGGCGGAGGCTTCGAGCAGCGTGCGATCCACCTGCGCGAACGCCGAGGCGATCGGCTGCACGGTAAACGGCAGGCTGTAGAGAATCGACGCGATCACCAGCGCTTCGAACGTGAACGCCAATCCGTGTCCGGTCCATGCCGTCCAGAGACGCCCTATGGGACCCTGCGAGCCGAGCGCGAGCAGCACGTAAAAGCCGAGAACCGTCGGCGGCAGGACGAGCGGGAGCGCGACGACCGCCTCGCATGCGAATTTCCAGCGCCACGTCGAGAACGCGAGCCAGTAGGCGATCGGGACGCCGATCAGCAGCAACACGCCGGAGACGACGGCGGCCAATCGCAGGCTCAGCGCGATTGCGGGCCAGTCCATGAGCCGCAGTCTAACAGGTACGCCAACGGCGCCCGTCGCTCAGCGGCCGGCGGGCCGCGGAAGCGCGAAGCCATACGCCTGCAGTTGGCGGACGCTCTCGGATCGTTTCAGGAACTCGATGAATCGGGCCGCAAGCGTCTTTTGCTGCGAGGCGGAGACGATGATCGCCGCCTGCTCGATCGGCGGATGAAGCGAGTCCGGAATCTCTTCGTACGTGCCCGCGCTCTTCATTGCCGGCGAGAGCGCCAGCGACAGGGCCAGGATGCCGACCTCGGCGTTGCCCGATTGCGCGAATTGTGCTGCCTGCGAGATGTTCTCGCCCCGCACGAACTTGGCCTGGACGCGGTCGTACAGCTGCTCGTGCCGTACCGCCGCGACCGCCGCCCGGCCGTAGGGCGCGTGATCCGGATTGGCGATGGCGACGCGATGGACGTTGGCGCCGGCGAGCACGGCGAGGCCGCCGCGAAGATCGACCCCGGAGTCGTTGCGTGTCCACAGGACAAGCCGCCCGGTCGCGTACTCGTACAGGCTCCCGGGTTCAGCCTGCTTGGCCTGTGCCAGCCGTCTGGGATAGTCGATGTCCGCCGAAAGGAAGACGTCGAACGGTGCGCCGTTCTGGATTTGCGTGTAGAAGTTTCCGGACGAGCCGAACGTGAGCCGCACCTCGTGTCCGGAGGTCTTCTCGAACCGGGCGGCAATCGCCGGAAGGACTGCCTGGAGATCCGACGCGGCGGCCACCGTCAGCGGCGGCTCGGACGCCGCGCGGGCCGCGGCCAGACAGATGGGCAGACAGATTAGGGCGAGTGCCAGACGCAACGTCTTCGTCATCTTCTGCCACGATAACCGATACAGTACGGCATCGTCCAGTTAGTGGGGCGGTTCAAGTCGATTTGTACCAACGGACTGCCGGCCGAGGCGGCGGCGGCAGGAAGATGCGACCGAGCTCAGACCGGTCGATGCCTCGAGCCACCGTGACGGTCTCCGAAGAAGGGCGGACGGTGGACCTCGACGTCGTTCGCCTGCGAAAGTAGCGGCGCACGATCGTCACGGCGACAGCCCGCCTGCTGGCGCAGCCGTCCTCTGTCGTCAAGACGACGGCAGTGATGCCTGAGATGTAGTCGATTCAAGACGATTAAAAGCGATTTGAATATTGGTTCGGTCCTGTGTAGAGTGGCTGGATGCTCATTCGACGAGGATCGTTCTGGATCGCTGTCGCGAGCGCGCTGTATCTGACCGCTGGCGCCTCGCCGGTCCGCGCGCAGGTCGCCGCCGGCGAGATCACCGGCATCGTGACGGATCAGGCCGGCGCGCCGGTGCCCGGCGCGACGGTCACGGTCACCGCGGTGTCGACGCATACTCAGCGCGTCGCCGTCTCGACGAGCGACGGCGTCTACACCGCGGCGAGCCTCGCGCCGGGTGCGTATCGCATCGACGTCGATCTTGCCGGGTTCGCGCCGGTGCGCCGCGAGGGCGTCCACCTGGCGACGGGCGAAAAGGCGCGCATCGACTTCGGCCTCACGGTGGGCGGCGTGCGCGAACAGGTCACCGTCACGGCCGACGCGCCGATCGTGCGGGCCGAAACCTCGAGCCTTGGGACCGTCGTCGAGCACGAGCAGGTGGTGCAGCTGCCGCTGAACGGCCGTGCGTTCATCACGCTCGCGGCGCTCGCGCCCGGCGTGGCGCTGCCGCCCAACTCCCAGCTTCCGCGCATCAACGGCGGACGGCCGCGGACCAACGAGTACCTCTTCGACGGCATCTCCGTGCTGCAGCCCGAGCCGGGGCAGGTCGCGTACTTCCCGGTCGTGGACGCGATTCAAGAGTTCAAGATCGAGAGCAACAGCCCGCCCGCCGAGTTCGGGCGCTTCAACGGCGGCGTCGTGAACCTCACGACGAAGGCCGGTGGCAACGCGTTGCATGGCGACGGGTTCGAATTCCTCCGCAATCAGGCACTCAACGCGAGAAACTACTTCCAGTCGGCGAACGCGGCGAACCCCGATTACCGGCGGAACCAGTTCGGGGGCACGCTCGGCGGCCCCCTGGTCAAGGATCACACGTTTTTCTTCGTGGACTACCAGGGGCAGCGGCAGGCGATCGCGCGAACGGTCACGTCGACCGTTCCCACGCTGCTGCAGCGCCAGGGGATCTTCACGGAGGCGATCGCCGGCAAGGTGCCCGTGATTTACGACCCGGCCACCACGGTCGGCTCGATTCGGTCGCCGTTTGCCGGCAACACCATTCCCATCGGCCGGATGGATCCGGTCGCGCTCACGCTCCTGCAGCGGTATCCCCTGCCGACGACGGCCGGCACGGCGAACAACTACAGCCGCCTGGCCAACGAAGTCGACAACCAGGATCAGTGGGACGTCCGGATCGATCACACGTTCGCGTCGAATCGCGATCAGCTCTTCGGACGCCTGTCATATTTCCGCGACGGCTTCCTGCCGGTGACGCCTCTGCCGGATGGAAGCGGCGTCACGACCGGGACGCTCGGTCCGCAGGACACGAGCGCCTGGGCGTTCGCCTCGAACTACCAGCACATGTTCTCGTCGAACCTGCTGAACGAGGTACGGATTGGCGACACGCGCCGCACCGTCGGGCGGACGGCTGCGGAGCTCTCGACGTCGGCGGGCGCTGCGTTGAGCATCCCCGGCATCCCCTCGACCGCGCAGTTTCCGAACACGCTGCCGACGTTTCTCGTCAGCGGATATCAGCAGCTCGGCTCGCCGCCCAATACGGCGTCGAACTTCAATACGAGCGTCTCTGAAGTCGCCGACTCGCTCACGTGGCTGAAAGGGCGGCACACGTTCAAAATGGGGCTCGACTGGCGATGGGAGCGGCTCAACGTCGTTCAGCCGCCGTCGCCGACCGGTTCGTTCACCTTCAACGCGATTGGGAGCGATCTGCCCGGCACGTCGAATACGGGCACGCCGCTGGCCAGCTTTCTTCTGGGCCAGGTGCAGAATTTCTCGATCGATCTGCAGAACGCGCAGATACAGGAGCGTGCGCACTTCCAGGAGTACTTCATCCAGGACGATTGGAAGATCTCGGATCGCCTCACGATCAACCCAGGGCTGCGCTACACGCTGAATTTTCCCTCGACCGAGATCGACGGCCAGACCGCCGTATTCAACCTCCAGACGCAGCAGCTCGAGTACCCGGGCACGAACCCCGTACGACCGCTGAAGAAGGACGATTTTGGTCCTCGCCTCGGCGGCGTTTACCGCCTGACGGACAAGACGATTCTGAGCGCAGGCTACGCCCTCGTGTGGATCGAGATGGCCGGCATCACGACGCCGTTCACGACGCCGACCTTTCCGTTTCTCCAGACGGTCTCGCAGCGCGCCCTCGACACGATCAACCCCGCCTTCGTGCTGCAGACCGGCCCGAGCGTCGCGCCGCCGGCGCCGACGCCGAACGCCGGCCTTGGCCAGGGCGTGTTCGCCGTGGACAACACGCTCGGCTCCGGCTACGTGCAGCAGTGGAACATCTCCGTGCAGCGCGAGCTGACCACCAATACGACCGTCGAAGCGGCGTACGTCGGCTCGAACATCACGCACGTCGGGATCCCGGACACGAATCTCAACCAGCTGTCCGTCGACCAGCTCGCGCTGGGATCCGCGCTGCTTCAGCGCGTGCCCAATCCCTATTTCGGCATCATCCCGCGCTCATCGTCGGTCGGCGATCCGACCATCCCGCTCGCGCAGCTCCTGAAGCCGTATCCTGAATACACGACCGTGAGTTTGTACCGCAACAACGTCGGCACGACGCGGTATCAGGGCCTCGAGCTCAGCCTCCGCCAGCGATTGGCGCACGGCCTGTCCTACTCGGTCGCCTACACGCGCTCCAAGCTGATCGACGATGCCTCGTCGGTATTCGATGCCTCGATTCTGACCGGGCCAGTGGCGAACTATCCGGTGGCCGACAGCTTCAACCGCGCGCTCGAGCGCGACTATTCCACCGGCGACATCCCGCACTATTTCGTGTCGTCGATCGTGTGGGATCTGCCGGCGGGCGCCGGCCGCGCCCGCCAGTTGCACGGCGTGCCGGGCGCGATCGCCAACGACTGGAGCGTCAGCTCGCTCGTCACGCTCGAGTCCGGCGTGCCGATCGCGGTCACGCAGGCGACCAACTTCAACGCCTTCGCCGGCTTCGGCGTGCAGCGGCCGAACATCGTGGGCGACCCGACCTTGCCGGCCGACCAGCAGACGCCCGCACACTGGTTCAACACGGCGGCCTTCGGGGTCGCTCCGCAGTTCACGATCGGCTCTGCCTCGCGGAATCCCGTCCGCGGGCCGGGGTATCGCGACGTGGATCTCGCGCTGATGCGCCGGGTCCCCGTCAGCGCCGACAAGGCGGTAGAGCTCCGGGTGGAAATCTTCAACCTGCTGAACGACACCGACTTCGGCGCGCCCGCCGCCGTGCTGGGCGCCGCGAACTTCGGCACGATCACCAGCGCTCTCGATCCGCGCGTCGTCCAGCTCGCGGTGAAGTTCCTCTTCTGATCGCGGGCCCGCAGTTCGCGTTATCCTTGGCCCCCCGGTCCGTGCCGGGTGGCGTCGGGAGTCCTGCCCGCGTCCCTCGCACGCGCCTGGAGCTCAGAAGAGGAGCCGTGTGTGCTG
>DATATJ010000239.1:0-8993 GCA_036268855.1 Vicinamibacterales bacterium | reverse complement strand
CCCTTGCTCGCGAACATGTCGCCCGCGTGCATCGCGCGCAGCGCCGGGAAGACGACCCACGCGTCGCCGTTCGTGTGGCCCGGCCCGAAGTAGTACAGGTCGATCTGCTCGGCGCCTTTGCCGATGGTCATCTTGTCCCTGAACGTGCGCTTCGGCAGACCTCGCCCGCTGTTCTGCTTGAAGATGTCCATCTTCTCCATGTTCGTCTTCGTGTTGTCCTGGACGACGATGTCGATCGTCGCCGGGAATTCCACGTTGCCGCTCACGTGATCACCGTGCGTGTGAGTGTTGATGAGCATCGTCACGGGCTTGGGGGTGAGCTCCTTGATCTTGTCGAGAATCGGCTGGCCCCAACCCGGGTTCTTCGCGTCCACGACCGTGACGCCGTTGGCGCCGACGAAGACGGCTGTGTTGCCGCCGCCGCCTTTGAGCATGTAGAGGTTGTCCCTGACCTTCTCGACTTCGATCACCTTCGGGCCCGTCGGCTGTTGATAGGCTCGCAGCCCGAGCGACAGCGTCCCGATCGCGATGAGAGTGCCCAACAGCATTCCACGTTTCATCGATCCTCCAATCCGCCGCGAATCCGAAATCCCACTTGGAATCTGCACCTCGACGCCTCAGTGAAGCTCGTTGTAAATGACCTGAACCGCCGCCGTGTACCGCTGGTGCTCGTAGCCCTTGTACTTCGCGCTCAGGTCGATCGAGGCGGCGGCTTCGTCCACGGTCTTGCCGGCTGTTTTCGCGGCCCGCACCGCCGCGACGAAGTCGGTCATGAACTGCTGGTACTCGCGCAGCTCCGGCACCGTTCTCAAAGGGCTGTGGCCCACGATCAGCGTATCGACGTTCTTCACGGTCGCCAGCGCCTTGCCGATGGTCGCCGCGTATTCGACGCCGCTGCCGCCGTTGTTCGGGTCGAGCGTCGGCGCATCCTTCCACGCGAACATGTCGCCCGTGTGCATGACACGGAGCGCTGGGAACACCACCCACGTGTCGCCGTTCGTGTGTCCGCGGCCGAAATAATAGAGCTCGATGGTGTCCGCGCCGCTTCCGAGCGTCAGGCGGTCCTTGAACGTCTTTTTCGGCAGGAACTTCGCGTTCTCGCCCTTGAACGCGTCCATCTTCGCCATGTTCGCCGCGGTGTTCTCCTGCGCGACGATGTCGACCGTCGTGCCGAAGAAGCCGTTGCTGCCGGTGTGGTCGCCGTGGGTGTGCGTGTTGATGATGCGCGTGACCGGCTTGTTGGTGACCGTCTTGATCTTGTCGAGAATGACCTGACCCCAGCCAGCCAGCTTGGTGTCCACGATCGTGACGCCACTGCTGGTGATGAACACGGCGGTGTTCCCCCCGCTGAACGCGTCGCGGTTGGTCGGACTCGAGCCGGTGATGATGTACAGATTGTCTTTCACCTTCTCGATCTTCGTCGCGTCGAGCGCCGCCTGGGGCAGCGCGCCCCCCGTCTGCAAGGCGCTGACCCCCATCGAGCACGCGCCGACGGCGATCAATGCGCCAAGTACGAATCCGCGCCTCATGACATGCCTCCAGGAAAGAAGACCCGCTGAATGAACCAGAACGTGCCGGCCGCGATGACGACCACGGAGCCAGCGAAGGCGAGGCGCTGGCCGGCCGCGGCGCTGCGCGATCGCAGCACGGCGAACGCCGTCGCGACGAACGCGACGACGAGCAGCTGGCCGATTTCGACGCCGAAGTTGAACGAGAAGAGCGACCAGCCCAGTGCGCGCGCCGGCAGATCCATTTCCCGCAGCACGTTCGCGAACCCGAACCCGTGGATGAACCCGAACGCGAACGCGATCCACGCGCGCATGTCCCGGCCGCCGCGCACGAGCAGATTGTCGGCGCCCACATAGACGATGCTCAGCGCGATCGCCGGTTCGATCAGCCGCGCGGGCGGGCTCACCAGGTTCAGCGCCGCCAGCGATAGCGTGATGCTGTGCGCCACCGTGAACGACGTCACCACCACCGTCAGCTGCCGGACTGTGCCGCCGAGCAGCAGTAGCCCGACGAGAAACAGCAGGTGGTCCGGGCCGATCAGAATGTGGTGGATGCCGGCCGGCACGAACTTCCGGACGACGGCCCACGTACCCTGGCGGGATCCGGCGAAGTACTCGAACTCCGGCCGTACGCGGTCCAGAATCGACTGCGACGTCAGCGTGTCGTGCTCGTACACGTTCAGGAACGTCTGGTGGGTCGGATCGTAGGGGAACAGCACCGCCGAGACGACGACCGTGCCAGGCGGTCGGTCGATCCGATACCGCAGGTGGAGCCGGATCGACTGGCGGTCGCGGACGACGTCCACGCCGGTCCATTCCGGCGCCAGCGCGCGTCCGTCCACCGAAACATGGAGTCGTGGCTCCAGCAGGTGTTCGAGCGTCTCCGCCTGCGCTGCGGCGACGCCGGCGTCGAGCAGATGCTCCGGCGGCTCAATCTGCAGATCGTGGCCGGCGTCGAAAATGTGCGCGACGAGCGTGCCGTCGATCTCGCGGCCATCCAGGCGGAGGTCGAGATAGCTGAACGGGACGGGATGCGCGACGGCCGGGGCGGCCCACGCGCAGATCACCAGCATCACGCCGAACAGCCTCAGCCGCAGCATCGGGCGCCAATGGTAACGTACGCGTGTGGAAATCGCGCCGGGCGCGTGGCACTTCACGCGCTACCTGCCGCTCGATCGGCAGCGGACGCTCGTCGCGCTCTGTCGCGCGTTGATGGACGGCGATGTGCCGGCGTACGTGCCGACCGTACGCGGCGGTGGGCGGATGCACGTCAGGATGCTGTGCCTCGGACGCCACTGGAACGGCCGCACCTATGCGTACGAGCCGACCCGCTCCGATTTCGACGGGCTCCCGGCGCCGCCGCTGCCCGAGGAGCTCCGGCGCCTCGCGCGCGAGATCGCCGCGTCCGCGGGGATGGCGCTCGAAGCCGACCTCTGCATCCTGAACCTCTACGACGCCGAGGGGCGGATGGGCCTGCACCAGGACAAGGACGAGGGCGCCGAATCGATCGCCGGCAGAATACCGGTCGTCTCGATCTCGCTCGGCGACACCGCGCGCTTCCTGTTCGGCGGGCTGAAGCGTCGCGAGGCGGTGACGCCGCTGCTGCTGGAGTCTGGCGACGCGTTCGTCTTCGGCGGCGCGGCGCGGCTGCGGTATCACGGCGTGTCGAGAATCGTCCCGGGCACGGCGCCCACCGAGCTCCGTGTCGAGGGGCGATTCAACCTGACGTTGAGGCAGTACTGATCAACGCATCCGCTATTCGTATCTGAGCGCCAGGACGGGGTTCACGCGCGTCGCGCGGCGTGCGGGTATGTAACCGGCGAGCAGCGCCACCACGCTCAGCACGATGGCCGCGCCCGCGACCGTCAGCGGATCGTTCGACGTGATGCCGTACAGCTGGCTCGTAATCAGCCGGCTCAGGCCGAACGCCGCCACGAGGCCGAGCGCGATGCCGCCGCCTACCAGCATCAGCACCTCGCGCATCACGAGCCAGATGACATTGCCGGCCACTGCGCCGAGCGCCATGCGCACGCCGATTTCGCGCGTGCGCCTCGCAACGGTGTACGCCATCACGCCGTACAGGCCGACGACGGCGAGCAGCGTGGCGAGGACGCCAAATGCCGTGGACAGCGTCGCGATGATCCGTTCGTTGAGCAGCGATTGATCGATCTGATGATCGAGCGTTCGCATGTTGTACACCGGCACGTTCGCGTCGATGACGCGCACGACCTGGCGGATCGCGCCGTAGGCCACCGTCGGTTCCGCGGTGGTGCGCACGTACATCACCGAGCCGCCGGCGAAGTCGTTTTCGAGAAACGGAACGAAGACCTGATCGGGAATCTCGTCGCGGACGCCCGTGTACTTTGCGTCCTTCACCACCCCGACCACTTCAATCGGCGTCGTCGTTCCCGGATCGATGCCGAAGCCGAAGTGCCGCCCGATCGGATCGCGATTGCCGACGTAGTGCTTCACCCAGCTCTCGTTGACGATGGCGACGCGGTACGGAGGTGGGGCATTCGAGCTCTGATCGCGCGGCGGATCGGACCGCTCGTCGCGCGAGTCGAAGTCGCGGCCGAGCAGCAGCGGAATGCCCATGGCGGCGAAATATCCCGGGCTCACGGCGTTGCAATACGGATCGGGCACTTCGCCGGGCTTCGGCGTATAGCCGTCCACGGTGATCCAGCTGTCCCACTCGTTGCCTTCGAGCAGGCCGATGTTGGCGAAGGCGGCGGCGACCACGCCCGGCGCGGTGCGGATGCGCTCGGCCACCTCCTTCGTGAACTGCTTGGTGCGCAGCGGCGTGTAGCCGCTCAATGTCGGCGCCAGGTTGAACGCCACGAGATTCTCCGTCTTCATCCCGAGGTCGAGCATGCGGAGGTTCCGGAGGCTGCGGATGAAGAGTCCGGCGCCGATCAGCAACAGCACGGACACGGTGACCTGTGCGACCACCAGCGCCTTCCGGACGCGCACGCCAGCGCCGCCGCCAATGACGGCGCCGACCTGATCCTTGAGCGTCGGCGCGAGGCTCGGCTTCGTCGACCGCAGCGCCGGCACAAGGCCGAACAGCAACCCGGTGACGAGCGACAGCGCGAAGTTGAAGCCGAGCATCTGCATGTCGAGCGCGCCGGAGATCACGTGCGGCGTGTCGGATGTCGGCAGGAATCCCAGCAGCGACTTCGTGGTCCACGCCGACACGAGGAGTCCCAAGGCTCCGCCGAGGGCGGCCAGCAGCACGCTCTCCACGAGCAGCTGCTTGACGATGCGCGCCCGGCTGGCGCCGAGCGCCAGCCGCACCGCGATCTCCTTCTGACGCGCGGCGGCGCGCGCGATCAACAGGCTCGCGACGTTCGCGCACGCGATCAACAAGACGCCGGCCACGATGCCCATCAGCAGCCACAAGGGCTGCGACAGCTGCTGCCGGATGGGTGATCGGCCCTGTGCCGCGGGCAGCACGTCGATTTGCCCCTTCAGGAACCGGTCGCGCATCTCGGTCGAGGCATTGCGGAAGGCCGGCTGGCGCGCTTCCTCTTCGAGGAGGCTGTGGAAGAACGGCTGGAGGCCCGCCTTGGCTTGATCGCTCGTCACCCCAGGCTTGCGCCGGGCGAACACGTTCACCCAGCGGCTCCGCCGGTTGTCCATGTCGTCCCAGTTGGGCGTGATCTGCGCCTTCATCATGATCGGCACGCGCACGCTGGGGACGTAGCCGATGTCCACGCCGTCGAAGCCGCGCTGCGAGACGCCGATGACGACGAACGGGTAGTTGTTAATCGTCAGTGTCCGCCCGATGATCGCCGGATCGCCGCCGAAGCGGTTGCGCCAATAGTCGTAGCTCAGGACGGCCACCATCGTCCCGCCCCGGACGCGATCGTCGTCGGGCGCGATGAGACGGCCGAGCGCCGCGCCGACACCCAGCACCTGGAAGTACGTACCCGAGACCAGCTCCCCCGGCACGCGCTCGGTCTGGCCGTTCACGCCGACATTCATGGCGACGGCCCGGCGCGCGAACATGCCCGAAAACAGGCGAGGCGTGCCGGTGGTGGCCTCGCTCACGACAGGCTGACTGACGCGCGACAGCGCGGGCGCCGCGCCGCGATCGACGAAATTGTCGCGGAAGTCCTCGTACATCGGGAACGACAGCATGTTCCCGCCCGAATTGCTGCCGTAGTGATTCCGCGGCCCCGTGAACAGGATGAGCTGTTCCGGATGCTTCACGGGCAGCGACTCGAGCAGCACCTCGTCGACCAACGTGAAGATCGCGGTATTGGCGCCGATCCCGAGCGCAATCGAGAGCAGCGCGACGATGGTGAAGACCGGAGAGCGTGTGAGGCCGCGCCAGGCGTAGCGGAGGTCGCCGAACATGTACGAGGTTAGACGGCAGGCCGCGGCGTGGGGTTGACTTCGCGCCAGGAACTGGCCGAACGTGTCATCGAGCGCCCATGATTCGCTTCCGCTTCGTCGCCGTGGCCGGGCTGTGCGCCCTGACGATTCCGCTCGGCGGACAGTCGGCGGTGGACGTCGCGGCCAGCCGCCGGCTCGCCGGCGCCACGCTGGTCGAGGGACGCTCGTACGCGTACGTGTCGGAGCTCACCGGTACGTTCGGCAGCCGGCTCACGGGCTCGCCGGCCTATCAGCGCGCAGCCGAGTGGGCGATCGCCCAGTTCAAGGCGGCCGGCATCAGCGCGGTGAAGGCCGAACCGTTCACCATCGCGCACGCGTGGGAGCGCGGAGCCGCCAGCGCGCGCATGGTGTCGCCGCTCGAGCGGCCGCTGCACGTCGAGTCGCTCGGCTGGATGCCGTCCACGCCGGACGAAGGCGTCGAAGGCAACGTGGCACTCGTCGCCGATCTCGCACCGGCCGCCATTTCGGCGGCGGCGCTGAACGGCCGCATCGCTCTCGTGATGCCGCATGGCGCAAGAGCGATTGACGATCAGCTGGTGCTCGAAGCGCAGCTCGACCGGCGGCTGCGTGATGCGGGCGCGGTGGCCACGCTCTGGGCCGACGATGCGCCGGGCAACGTGCTGGCCGCCCGCTTGCTCGCCTTCGGCACCGACATCGGCCGGCTGCCGTCGGCGCAGATCGGGCAGGAAGACGCGCAGCTGATCCGCCGCCTGCTCGACAAGGGGCCGGTCCGAGTGACATTCGCCTTTCGCAATCGCATTTCCGCCGGGCCGGTGGTCGTCAACAACGTCATCGCCGAAATCCGCGGGCGCGAGCGTCCCGACGAGTGGGTGATCGTCGGCGCCCACCTGGATTCGTGGGACTTCGCGACCGGCGCGCAGGACAACGGCACGGGCGTGGCGATGGTCCTCGACGCCGCGCGGGCGATTGCCGCGCTCGCTCAACCACCGCGTCGCTCGATCCGCTTCGCGCTCTGGGGCGGCGAAGAGCAAGGACTCGCCGGATCGAGGGCTTACGTGCACGCGCACGATGCGGATCTCGCGCACTGCATCGCGAACATCAACACGGATGGCGGCTCGGGTCGTGTGCTCGGATTCCTGACACCAGGCCGTCGCGACGTGGCGGCGGCCCTGCGCCCGCTCAGCGATGCACTGCTGGCGGACCTTGGCGCCAGCGGGATCGACGAGAGCATGCGCTACGCCTTCGAGTCCGACGATGGTGCGTTCATCCTGCAGGGCATTCCGGCGCTCGACCTGAACCCCGACGACGCGAAGTACGAGGACATCCACCATACGCCCAGCGACACGATGGACCGGGTGAATCGGCACGATCTTGCAGTCGGTGCGGCGACGGTGGCGATCACGGCGTACGCCCTTGCGGATGCGGCGCAGCCGATCGGCCGGCGTCTGGACCACGCCGCGATCGCCTCGATGCTCGCCGCTGCTCGAATGGACCGCGTGCTGGAGGCCTACGGCTGGTGGAAGGCGGGCTCGCCCTAGCGTCGGCGCCTCGGCGGCCCGACTAGAACATGAGACGCGCGCCGAGCTCGATTCGCCGCGGCGCCGCCGCCGACGTCGGCCGGCCGAAGAAGGGCGACGATTCGACGCCGCTGAAATTCAGCGCGTTCAGATGATTCGTGAGGTTGTAGCCCTGCGCGTAGAGCTCGATCCGGTAGCGCGACTCCGTCGGCTGGCCCGACGGCATGCTGCGCAGCGGGTCGGCGTCGCCGCCGCGGATGATGTTCACCTGCGGAACGTTCGGTCCCGTGCGCGGCGCCCCGCCGAAGCCGATCGTCCACGTGACGCGCGCGCCGATATCCACGAGCATGCTGCCGCGGGCGCTGTTGCGCGTGACGCCGGCCGGCCGATCGTTGCTCACCGTGTCGCCGTTGTCGTCGAGCCCGGTCGTGATGTTGTACGGAAGCGCCGACTGCACGCGAACCGCCGTGCCGACCATCAGCCGCTTCACGAGCGGGAAGCTGGCCAGGCTGGTGAAGCGATGCCGTGCGTCGGTCGCGGACGGGCCGCGTTCGGCGGCGAGGTTGCTGCTGTCGGCGGGCAGCGCGAACGGACCGTCGGTTTCGTCGATCGATTTCGACAGGGCGTAGTTCATGCCGACGAAGATCCGCTGCTCCGGCCGTGCGTAGTTCAGGTTGAGGAACATGCCGTCGAATGACGATGACGCGATCGACTCGATGCCGGTGATCGGGCCGGCCGTCGGATCGGGGCGGCTGCCGTCCGGGCCAGGCGCGTTGAGGTTCACGCCGCGCAGCCCGTGGGATCCGCGCCGGCGGACGAACATCGCGCTCACGCGCACGTTGCCCGGCAGCTGACGATCGACTGCGACGCTGGCTTCCTTGATGACGGGCTGCACGAGATCGGCGGACAGCTGCACCCGGCCCGTCGGCAGGACCAGCGCGCGCCCGCCGCCCGTCGGGTTCGGGTAGCCGGGCTGCACGATCGTCTCGATCTGCTGGTGCGTGCCGTCGAGCTGCACCGCCTGCTCGTAGCTTTGCGCATCGAACCAGTCGAAGAAGAGGCCGCCCCCACCGCGGATCGTCGTCTTGCCGTTCTTGAACGGCGACCACGACAGCCCGCCGCGCGGACCGAAATTGAGCGTGCCGATCTGCTGCTGCGTTTCCTCGCGGACGCCGCCGCTCAGCGTCAGCTCCTTGCGCAGGCGGAAGTCGTCCTGGACGTAGATGCCGGCGCGCACCTGTGAGGCGGCGACGAGCGGGTTGCCGATGTTCTGCGTGAACGTGGTCGGCTGCGCCGCGGCGAACGCGGCGAGGCTCGCGAAGGTAAACGTTCCCGTGCCATTCCGGAGCACATCGTCCTGATAGCGCCCCCCTTCGAAAAGGACGCCGGCGCGCAGCGCATGCCGGCCGATCGCGACGTCGAGGTCGTCCGCGATTTCGATCTCCGCGGTGGTCTGGCTGCCGGCAATCTGTGCACCGCCCGCGTCGAACGCGTTCAGGACGAGCACCGCCGGCGCCTGGCTGGCGGGCGCGAAGGTCGTGTCCTGTCCGCGCCACTGAAAGCGGAATTCGTTGTAGCCCGCTTTGCGGATCGCACCGGAGACCGATGC
>DATATJ010000238.1:0-4424 GCA_036268855.1 Vicinamibacterales bacterium | reverse complement strand
TGAGCACGAACACCTGCCGTTCGCCGGCGAAGCGTTCGATGATTCGCCGCCGGACCTCAGGCACTTTCGCGCCAGGGTCCAGATAGACGCGGAACACGTTCACGGTGTCGTCGTGCCAGTAGCGCTCAAACAGCGTCCGGTCCATCAGGATCGTGCCCTGTTGATCGGAATAGTCCACGACGATGCCGACGATGGGCAGCCGGATCACGCCATGGGGCGCGGCGACTTCGAGCGTGTCGCCGAGGTTCAGCCGCTGCAGCTGTGCCAAATTGTCGGACACCATCAGCCCGTCGCCGGCGGCGGTACGGCGATACATGTCCGCGGCATTCCCCGCGACCGGCACGCGCCTCGCGGTCTGGGCCAGGCTGGCCACCTCGATCGCCACCACCATCACGGGCGTTCCGCGGAACACGATGCGGGCATCGCGCACCATCTGCACGCGCCTGACGCCAGGCACGGCTCCCAGCTCGGGTCCCATCGTCGACGGGAACCTGACGGTCCGGATGACGATGTTCTGCGACGGCATCACGAAGAGATCAGGGTTGAGCGCCGTCTGCATCCAGTCGATGATCGAGTCGTAGCTGGCGCGGGCCATCCCCGCAAACGCGACGACCAGCGCGAGAGACAGCATCAATGCCGCGACGCTGGCCGACGTGCGCCGCGGCGACTGAATCAGGCTGTCGGCCGCAAGCGCGCCTTCCACCGGGCGCATCCACTTCAGTAGCGGACGCAGGGCGCGCGCAAGCCCGAGCGACAGCAGCGGGCTGAGCAGCAGGGCGACCGCGATCGCCAGACCGTAGCCACCGTAGAAGATCGCCCGCGATCCGGCGGCGGTGTGCCACATCGCCGGAACCAGAAGACAGGCGATCGACAGGGCGCCGAGCACGGCGGCGAGGATCCACCGCAGGCGACTCTCGCCGGCCGATAGCACCTGGTACTTGCCCTTCTGCAGCGCCTGGACCGGATCGACACGCGCGGCGCTGCGCGCCGGAATGAGCGCGGCGGCGACGCTGGTCGCGACGCCGATCGCGAGCGCCAGCAGGAGCAGGCGCGGGTTCGTGGAGAGCTCGTCGGCGTGCTGCGCCACACCGTATACGTCGCTGATCAGCGAGCCGATGGACGCCGCGATCCCCCGCGCGATGAGCACGCCGAACACGAGGCCGCCGAGCGATCCGATCAGACCGGTCACGGCGCTCTCGCCGAGAAACAACCAGCGGATCTGCCGGCGTGTCGCGCCGAGCGCGCGGAGAATCCCGATTTCCGACCGGCGCTGGGTCACCGCGATCGCGAACGAGTTGTAGATGATGAACATCCCGATGAACAGTGCGAACAGGCTCGAGATGCCGACCATCATCGAGTACGCCGAGAGCATCGCCTCGAATTGCTGGCCGCGGCCGGACGGCGGGTCCACCTGGAAGCCGGGACCGAGCGACGCCCGAAGCTCGGCCTCGCCCTGCGCGATCGTTCGCCCCGGCTTCAGCGCGAGGTCGATGCGGTCGAACGTGCGGCCGCGGCCGAACATCTTCTGGGCCGCGTAGACGTCCATCACCGCCAGATTGCCGCCGAATGCGCTGGTGAGGCCCGACGACTTCATGATCCCGCGGATCGTGAATCGCTTCTCGCCCTCGGCGGTGTCGAGCGCGAGGCGCTCGTTCACCTGAAGATGGTTCTTGTCGGCAAGCTCCCTCGAGATGATCAGCGAGTCGGGCTGCGCCAGAAACACGAGCGGATCGTCAATCACCGCATCGTCGCCGTCGAGATCGTAGTCGCGTAGACTGCGATCGCCGGTCATGTCGACGCCGAGCACGAGCAGGGTGCCCGTGCCTTTCGTCCGCGTGTCGACGACCGCCTCGATGATCGGGACGGCGACGCGGACGCTGGGCGACGCCTGCACGCGATCGAGCGTCGCCTCGTCGAAACCGGTCTCTCCCGCCGTCACTTGCAGCTCGGTCCTGCCCGCAATGCGATCGACGGTGTTCGAGAAGGCGAACAGCACGCTCTGATTGGCGGTGTGCATGCCGACGAAGACCGCTACGCCGAGCACGATGCCCGCCGTGGTCAGCAGCGTGCGCAGCACGTGCTTGCGGAAGTACGGCCAGCTGACCAGCCGCAGCAGGATCATCGGCGGACGTCCTCCACGATGCGGCCGTCCCGGAGCGCAATCGTGCGGCCGCAGCTCGCGGCCACTTTCATGTCGTGCGTGACGATGACGACGGTCGAGCCGAGGCGCGAGTGCAGATCGCGGATGAGCCCAAGGATCTCCTCGCCGGTGTGCGAATCGAGATTGCCGGTCGGCTCGTCGGCGAGCAGAATCGGTGGATAGATGGATAGCGCGCGGGCGATTGCCACGCGCTGGCGCTCGCCGCCCGACAGCTCGTCCGGCAAGTGCTGCAGGCGATGGCCGAGCTGCACGAGGCCGAGCAGTTCGCGGGCGCGCGCGTCCACCTCCCGGCGTGGCCAGCCTCGCAGATGGAGCGGCAGGCCCACGTTGTCGAGGCACGACAGGGTCGGCAGGAGGTTGAAGAACTGGAAGATGAAGCCAATCTTGTCGCGCCGCACGCGCGTCAGGGCGTCGTCAGAGAGGCCGCCGAGAGCCTCGCCGTCCACGCGCACCTGCCCGCCGGACGGCCGATCGAGCCCGCCGACGAGGTTGAGCAGCGTGGACTTTCCTGAACCGGATGGCCCGATGATGGCGACCATCTCGCCTCGGGAAATGCTGAGATTAATGGCGTCGAGTGCGACGACGTGGCGCTTGCCGGCAAACTCGCGCGAGACGGCGTCGAGCTCGATCATGGGGACCGCTGGGCTGGAGTGCGCGACGGACGACACGGAGCCCGCAGTGTCGAGCGGCATTCCGCATTATGTGAAACGTTTCACAACAATAGCAACTGTACCGACTGAGGACTGTCGACTGTCGACTGTCGACTGTTTCATCCGCTCCCGGCGGACACTACACGCCTCAAGTGCCGCCAAAGCCAATGGTCACTTGTCCGTTCTCGACGATGACTGGCACGGCGCGCCGTCCGCCGCTCAACTCGAGCATGCGCTGGAGATCGGTCGCGTTCTTCTTGACGTCCACGTACTCGACCGCCACGCCGCGCTTCGCAAAGTCGTCGCGCGCCGCCTGCGTGTAAGGACATGAGTTCTTGCCGTAGATGACGACCATGGATGCAACATTACGCTCATCGCCAGGCAAAAGGAAAAGGGCAGAAGGCAGAAGGCAGAAGGCAGAAGGCAGAAGGCAGAAGGTAGAATGTGACAACTGTGCCGGCACCACCCGTCACTCAGGATCATTTTTCCGCGGACGAAGCGCGCGCGCTTGCGCCTTACTTCACCAACACCGATCGGCCGGTGTTCGCGCTGATTAATTTGCCCGAAACCGTCAAGGGCGCGCTCTTCGCGCGCTATTCGCGGTCGGCGAAATCGCTCCGCCGGCTCTTCCTGGATGAGTTCCTCGGAGAGATCGCCGCCGAGCCGGCACAACCCGCCTCGACGAGCACATCCGCCGTCGGCAGCGCCCGCGCCGACAAACTGTATGCGCGCGTCCTCAACGAATTCGGCGACGACTCGGTCGCGCAACTCGGCGGCGCGCACATCGCCTGCGAAGGCGTCTCGAACATCCTGACGAAAGTGCTCGAATGGGGACGCCTGATGGCGTACCTCGAGCAGTCCACCCGCTATGTGCCGTATACCGACCAGCCAAACGGCCGATGGAAGTATCACGTCCCGGACGAACTGACCGGCACGCTGCGCCAGACGTTCACCGAGACGCAGGATGCGGCGTTCGAAACGTACGCCCGCTGGATCCCCGCGATGGAGGCGCACTTTCGATCGAAATATCCGAAGTCGCCCGAAGATTCGGAGGGCGTTTACAAATCGGTGATTCGCGCGAAGGCGCTCGACACCCTGCGCGGATTGCTCCCGGCGGCAACCACCTCAAACGTCGGCCTGTTCGGAACCGGCCAGGCGTTCGAAGCGCTTCTCCTCCGCATGCTGGCGCACCCGCTGCTCGAAGTGCGCGATCACGCGCAGGCCATGCTCGCGGAGCTGCGCTGCGTGATTCCGGCATTTCTCGCGCGCGTGGATCAGCCCGATCGCGGCGGGCGCTGGATCGAATATTTCGCCGAGACGCGCCGCGCCTTCGAGCAGGCCAGCCGACCGTTCCTGGCCGGCGTCCAGCCTGCACAGAGCGCGGATGTCACGCTCACCGACTTCGATCCCGATGGCGAAACCAAAGTCGTCGCCGCGGCGCTCTACCCGGTCAGCGATCTCTCCGACACGCAGCTCGCGGCGCTGGTGCGCAGCATGGCAGCCGACGAACGGACCGCGCTCTTGCGCGCGTATGCGGGCGCGCGGACCAACCGCCGGCACAAACCGGGACGGGCATTCGAGCGGACGAACTATCGCTTCGACGTGCTGGCCGA
>DATATJ010000237.1:0-11398 GCA_036268855.1 Vicinamibacterales bacterium | reverse complement strand
TCTATCTCGTCACGTGGGGACAGAACGTCTGCCGCCCGGTGTATCCGCGCTGCGGGGTTTGCGCGATCCGCGAGTGGTGTCCGCGCATCGGCGTCACGCGGGAAGGCAAGGCGTGAGGCTCGCGGGCGTTCTTCTCGTCGTCATCGCCCTGGCCGCGGTCGCCTCGGCACAGACCGCCGGCCCCGTCGTGGTCGTCGAGACGACGAAGGGGACGTTTGCGTTCGAAACGTTTCCGGCCGACGCGCCGAAAACGGTGGCGCACGTCGTGGCGCTGGTGAAGCGTGGATTCTACGACGGGCAGCGCGTGCACCGCGCGCTGCCGGGGTTCGTCGTGCAGTGGGGGGATCCGCGATCGCGCGACCTCGCGCAGGAAAGCGAGTGGGGCCGCGGCGATGCGGCGTCGAGCGGATCGCCGATCGGCGCCGCAGAGATGTCCAAGCTGCACCTCCACGTGAAGGGCGCCGTCGGCGTGGCCCACCAGGGCAATCCGGCGACGGCCGACAGCCAAATCTACGTCACGCTCGCCAATCGGCCCGACCTGAACGGCCGGTACGTCGTGTTCGGCCGCATCATTTCCGGCGGCGACGTGCCGGAGCAGCTTCAAAAAGGCGATCTGATCCGCCGGATGTACGTGAAGGAGTGACGGCGTCCCGCGAGACCGGGGCGATGCGGAGACCGCCGGCGATCTCCGGGTAGCGCTCGGCGAATTCCGGCGGATACTCGCCGTCGATCGGCTCGCCCAGCTGCTTTTTGATCATGGCGGCGTTGGCGACGGCCTTCGCTGAGAAGTGATTGTTCGTGTAGAGATACGTCTTCTTCACCAGGTGCCGCGCCGCGTCGGCGGTGTCGGCAAACTCCTTCAGTTCGCCAGCGGAATAGAGATAGTCGTAGCGGTCCTCCGAGGCGCCGTGACGCCACCAGGCGGCGGCGTTCCGGCCGTGCAGACGCATGTAGTAGAAGGTTTTCACGTTCGGCAGATAATTCTGACGGATCGAAAAGCGGAACTTCGGCTCGTCGATCTGCACCCATGCGGCGCCCGCATCGTTCAGGAGCGCGAGCGTGCCGCCGATGTCGTCGCTCCAGCTGCGGTGGCGCAGCTCGACCGCCACGGCATATCCGGAGAACGCGCGCAGCAGACCGGCGAGGTAGTCGCGCGACGCCGGCGCGTCCTTGAAGCTCGGTGGAAACTGGGCGAGCAACGCCCCGAGCTTGCCGCTCGCGGCCAGCGGGTCGATGCCACGGCGAAACGCGTCGATGTCGGCCGCGTTCGGCGCCGCGAGCGCCCGGATGGGGTCGGCGTCGCCGCGCGCGTCGGGCGGCAGCGAGCGTGCCACGCGATCCGCGTACATCTTCGGATGTGTGAACTGCTGATGGAGCTTCACCGAGAACTCGAAGCCGCCGGGCGTCCGCTCGGCCCACGTGCGCGCGACCTCGGCGCGCGGCTGGCCGTAGAACGTCGAGTTGATCTCGACGGTATCGAAGTGCTCGGCGTAGAAGGCGAGCTCGTCGAATCCCCTTGGCCGGCGGCGGACGGGCGGATAGAAGATGCCGTTCCACGTGCCCCGGCCGGTGGGATAACTCCAGCCCGACGTGCCAATGCGGACGTTAGAGCTCACCGTAGGCGTCTTTGTCGAACCCGAAGATCACCGAGGACCCCTTGATGACGATCGGCCGCCTGATGAGATTCGCGTTCTCCATCATCATGTCGATCGCCTCTTTTTTCGACCTGGGCAGCGGGCGCTCCTTGAACACCGGGCTCCGCGTGCTCACGAAGTCGAGAAAATGTTCGGCGTCGATGTGCTTCTCGAGAAACGCCCGCGACGGCGGCTCTTTGTTGATGTCGATCTCATTCACCTCGACGTGCGCTGTGTCCAGATAACTTCTGGCGTTTTTGCAGGTCGTTCAAGTGGGTTTCCAGTAGAACGTCGGTTTCGCCATCTCCATAGGATAATGACAGACGGATGCTGACGGTCAACGAGATCTTCTACTCCATTCAGGGCGAGTCCACCCGGGCCGGGTGCCCGTGCGTCTTCGTGCGGCTGACCGCCTGTGATCTCCGCTGCACCTGGTGCGACACGCCGTACGCCTTTCACGAGGGCCACAAACAGTCGATCGCCGACATCGTCGAGGCGGTCGCGCGCTATCAATGCCCTCTCGTCGAGATCACGGGCGGCGAGCCGCTGTTGCAGGAGGGCGTGTACGAGCTGATGGAGCGGCTGCTCCTGGACGGGCGCACGGTGCTGCTGGAGACCGGTGGTCACCGGCCGATCGATCGCGTGCCGGCGGCCGTCGTGAAGATCGTGGACGTCAAGTGTCCCGGCAGCGGAGAAGCGGGCCGGAACGACTGGACGAACCTGTCGCGCCTCGCG
This sequence comes from Vicinamibacterales bacterium, assembly GCA_036268855.1. Classification (GTDB taxonomy): domain Bacteria; phylum Acidobacteriota; class Vicinamibacteria; order Vicinamibacterales; family CAVVIG01; genus DATATJ01. The sequence continues at coordinate 9,029 of DATATJ010000237.1, read as the reverse complement.
CCACACGACGAAGTGAAATTCGTCGTGCAGGATCGCGCCGACTACGAGTTCGCGCGCGACGTGATGGCGACGCACGACCTGACGGCGCGGGCGGCCGCCGTCCTGATGTCGCCCGTGCACGGCGTCCTCGACGCGAGAACGCTGTCGGAGTGGGTGCTCGAGGATCACCTGCCCGTCCGGTTGCAGCTGCAGCTGCACAAGTACATCTGGTCGCCTACCACCAGGGGGGTCTGAAAAGTTGAGAGTTCAGATTTCAGAGTTCAGATTTCAGATTGCAGATTGCAGATTGCGAATTGCAGGGTGAGTTCAGATGAATCTGAAACACCACTTTCAAACGTCAATCTGAACTCCTGAACTCTGAACTCTGAACTCTGAACTCTGAACTCTGAACTCTGAAATTTCAAATGAAAGCAGTAGTCCTCCTCAGCGGTGGTCTCGACTCGTACACCGCCGCGGCGATCGCCCGGGCGCAGCATTTTGCGTTGCATGCGCTCACGGTGCACTACGGCCAGCGGCATGCGCAGGAGATCGACGCCGCCCGCGCTGTCGCGCGCGCGCTCGGCGTGGAGCGGCATCTCGAGCTCGCCGTCGACCTGCGGGGCATCGGCGGGTCGTCGCTGACCTCGGACCAGGCGGTGCCGCACGACCGCGACGTCACGGCGCCCCTCCAGGAGATTCCCTCGACGTACGTCCCGGCGCGGAACACCATCTTTCTCTCGCTGGCGCTCGGGTGGGCCGAAGTCCTCGACGCACGCGACATCGTGATCGGCGTCAACGCGCTCGACTACTCGGGCTATCCCGATTGTCGGCCCGAGTTCATCAGCGCGTTCGAGTCGCTCGCCGCGGTGGCCACGCGCGCAGGGGTCGAGGGCGCACGTTTTCGGGTCCACACCCCGCTCATCGCGCTCAGCAAGGCCGAGATCATCCGGCGCGGTGTGCAGCTGGACCTCGACTACGGCCTCACGCACAGCTGCTACAATCCGACCGCCGCCGGGCGCCCGTGCGGGCGCTGTGACAGCTGCCTGCTGCGGGCGCGCGGATTCATGCATGCAGGAATACCCGACCCGCTGGTCATGCGCTAGAATCCTCTGATCCTTGGGAATCCTCAACGGCCAGCCGATTCGTCGCCAGGTCGTGGTCGCGACCGGCGTCCTCCTGCTGCCGTTCGCGATCGCTGCGATGTGGGCCTCCGAGCAGACCCGGCTCGAGCGCGCGGACGAAGTGCGGGCTCAGGCGACCGCCATTGCCTCGACGGCGAAGGCCTACTTGAACCAGTACCTGAGCGGCGTGGACTCGCTGGCGTCGGTGCTCGAGCGCTATCCCGACGTCGTGGCGCTCAATCGCGCGGGTTGTGACCGGCTCTTTGCCGGCATTCTTCACGATCAGCCGCTGATCCTCAATATCGGCCTCACCGACACGCACGGCACCCTCAAGGGATCGGGGCTGGCGGTGCCGCCACAGCTCGTTCAGCCTCCACGCTCCTATATCGCTGACGTCGTCAGAACCGGACGGCCGGTCGTCAGCGAGCTCGTGAAGGGCCAGCTGTCGGGCAAGCCGACCATCGTCCTTGCCTACCCGGTTCGCGGGCAGGACGGGGCGGTCAACGGTGTGCTCGGGCTCGGCCTCGACCTCACGCGGCTGCAGACGGTCTTCGGCAGCATCCCGCTTCCTCCCGGATCCGTCATCACGCTCTCCGACAGCGCGAGCCGCGTGCTCGCCCGCAGCCGCGATGCCGAGCGGTACATCGGGACGATCGTCACTCGCCAGCCCGAAGCGCCGCGCGACGTCGCGCCTTCGCAGACGCTGGTCGGTCTCGACGGGATCGAACGCTTCTACGGCAACGCGAGCGTGGATCGCGGTCCGTGGGTGTTGAGCGTCGGCATTCCGAGCAGCGTCGCCGCGTCGAGCGTCGCCAATCTGCGACGCCGCAACCTCACCATCGGCCTCATTGCCATCGTCTCGGTGCTGGTGGTGTCGCTCTGGTCGTCGGCGATTCTCAGCCGCGACCTCAATCTGCTCCGCGCCGGCGTCCAGCGGATTGCCGACGGCGATCTGTCGCCGCCGGTGCAGAACCCGACGCCCAATCTGGAGCTGCAGCAGCTGCAGAGCGGCTTCATCACGATGGCGGCCAATCTTCGCGAGGCGCACGCCGCGCTCGACCATCAAATCGAGCAGGAGCGCAAGATGCGCGAGACGCTGCAGTCGCTGCAGCGGCAGGTCGTCCGTCAGGAGCGTCTCGCGGCGGTCGGTGTGCTCGTCTCCGGCGTGGCGCACGAGTTGAACAACCCGCTGCAGGCGATTCTCGGCACCGCGGAGCTGCTCGAGCGGCAGGAGGATCTCTCTCCGCAGGCGCGCGAAGAGCTCGCGTTCGTCAAGACGCAAAGCGGCCGGGCGCGCGAGATCATCCGCAATCTCTCCAGGTTCAGCAGCCAGCAGTCGGAGCCGCCGGCCTTCATCGACCTGCGCGACGTGATTGCCGAGGTCATCCAGTTGCGCCGCCGCGATCTCGACAACCTGTCCATCGCGCTCGACGTCGAAATCTCGTCGGCCCGCGCCGTCTACGCGAACTTCACCGAGATCGAGCAGGTGGCGCTCAACTTCGTCATCAACGCCCAGCAGTCGATCGAAGCGGCCGGTCGGCCGAAAGGGCGCATCCTCATCCGCCTCGAGGACGCCGGCAAACGCGTGATGCTCGAGGTGCTCGACAACGGGCCCGGCGTTTCGGCGAGCGACGAGCCCAAGTTGTTCCAGCCGTTCTTCACCACCAAGCCGGTGGGCAAGGGCACGGGGCTTGGCCTGTCGGTGAGCTACGGCATCATCGATTCCTACGGCGGCTCGATCGGCTATCGCACCAACCAGTGGGGCGGCGCGACGTTCTTCTTCGAGCTTCCTGCCTTCGACACGCCGGCCGAGGCCCCTCCGGTCACGACGGCATCTGCGGAACCCGGCACCGATGACGGACAGGCTCTACTACACCGACGCATATCTCCGCGAATTTGACGCCACCGTGACGCGCGTCGGACGACGCGAGCGCGACGTGCTGGTCACTCTCGACCGGACCGCGTTCTACCCGACGTCGGGCGGACAGCCCTTCGATGTGGGCACACTGGGCGCTCGGCGCGTCCTCGACGTGATCGACGAGGACGATGGATCGATCTCGCACGTCGTCGAGGAGTCGACGCCGGGCGGCGCACCACTGCAGATCGGTGATCCGCTCCACGGTACGATCGACTGGCCGCGCCGGTTCGATCACATGCAGCAGCACACCGGTCAACACGTGCTGTCGGCAGCATTCGAGCGGGTGGCCGGCGGGCGCACGGTGAGCTTTCATCTCGGCGCCGCGTCGGCGACGATCGATCTCGCGCGCGAGGTTTCGCCCAGCGAGATGGCGGCGGCCGAGAACGAGGCGAACCGGGTGGTCTGGGACGATCACCCGGTGTCGATCCGCTTCGTCGGCGCCGAAGAGGCCGCGAGCCTGCCGCTCCGCAAGGAGCCGTCGCGCGGCGGCACGCTGCGTCTGATCGACGTGGACCAGTTCGATCTCTCCGCCTGCGGCGGCACGCACGTCTCGCGGACCGGAGCCATCGGGATCATTGCCGTCGCGGCGTCCGAGCGCTTCAAGGGCGGTTCGCGCATCGAGTTCGTCTGCGGCGGCCGGGCCCTCGCCCGGTTCCGGTCGCTGCGGGATTCGGTCGCGTCCGTCGGCCGGCTGCTGTCGGCTGGCGGCGATGATCTGCCCGCCACCGTCGAGCGCCTCCAGGCGGAGGCGAAAGAGCACAAGCGCGCCGTTGCGGGACTGCAAACCGAGTTGGCGCGGTACCGGGCCGAGGAGCTAGCTTCGTCTCCGGAGGAAATCCGCTTGAAGCGCAGCGACGCGGCCAGCGAGGCGCCGCTTGTTCGCCTGGTCGCGCGCGCGATCGACGCCGACGCCAACGGATTGAAGGCGCTCGCGACCGCGGTTTCCCGGAAGCCGGGCTATGTCGTGGTGCTGGTCTCGACCGGGCGGCCGGCGCTGGCGATCGTGAGTCGATCGCCGGAGGTTTCGCTGGACGCGAGCGCCGTCCTCACGGCGCTTCTGGCGACGTTCGGCGGCCGCGGCGGCGGCAGGCCGGATGTCGCGCAAGGCGGCGGGCTCGATGGCACCAGCGACGAAATCCTCGCCGCGGCACGCGCGACATTGCTCGCCTGAGAGCCGCCGCCACAGTTTCGTAATCCTGCCACGCGAACTGCAATCACGCGCCTTGGCACCAACGATTCTGTATGGATGAGCTGAGCGTTCGCGATTGAACGCCGGTTCATTTTCTTCAGGGATCCCGCTGCAACTCCTTCCTTATCCATGATCTTCGAGCTGGCATTTCCGTTGCCTTAGTTCTACTCCGGCGCTGGTCACCCCTGTGACCGCGCGTCAACACTTTCCCGGACAACAGGAGCATGACGATGCGGTTTGGATCCCCATTTCGGGGCATGGCGGTAGTGTGTGCTGCGGCGGCGTACATCGCGTTCGCATCGATCGCGGCCGAGGCTGCGACGATCGCAGTGCCCGCGGGCGGCAACCTGCAGGCGGCGCTGAACGCGGCGCACCCAGGCGATGTGATCACACTGGCGGCCGGCGCGACCTACATCGGCAACTTCGTGCTGCCCAACCTCGGCGTCCTCACGCAGCCGATCACGATCCGATCGTCGGCTCCAGACACGTCGCTGCCGGCTGCGGGCGTGCGCATGACGCCCGCGTACAGCGCGCTGCTGCCGAAGATCAAATCGCCGAACAGCGCCTCGGCGCTGCGCACGGCCGCGGGAGCGAACCACTGGACGCTGATGTTCCTCGAGTTCCAGGCGAACCAGAACGGGTACGGCGAAATCGTGTCGCTCGGCGCCGGCGACACGACGCAGACGCAGCTCGCGCAGGTTCCGTATCAGCTGGTCGTGGATCGCGTATATGTCCATGGGGATCCTGCGCTCGGCCAGAAGCGCGGCATCGGCCTCAACAGCTCGGACACCACCGTCATCAACTCGTACATTTCCGACTGCAAAGGCGTCGGGCAGGACACGCAGGCGCTCGGCGGCTTCAACGGCCCCGGCAACTACCTGATCGAGAACAACTATCTCGAAGGCGCCGGAGAGAATGTGCTGTTCGGCGGCTCGGATCCGCCGATTCAGAACCTCGTCACGACGAACGTCACATTCCGCCACAACTACCTGACCAAGCCGCTCGCGTGGCGCGATCCGATCATCGCGACGCCGACCGGCGTCACGGCGCGGACGGCCGTGGGTGCCGGATCGCTCGCGGCAGGTACCTACGCGTACAAAGTGAACGCGCGCGCGCCCGCCGGGCAGACGACCACAGCGAACTCGACGCCGTCGATTGAAGTGACCGCGACCATTGCCCCGGGCACGACCGGCGCCGTCGCGCTCGCGTGGACGCCGGTGGCCGGCGCAAACGACTACGTCGTGTACGGACGCACGAGCGGCGGCGAGAACATGTACTGGAAGACCACGTCGCCCTACTTCACCGACACCGGTGTGGCCGGCACGGCTGGCGCGCCGGCCAGCACGACGCGATGGGTCGTCAAGAACGTGTTCGAGCTGAAGAACGCTCAGGACGTCGTCGTCGAAGGCAACGTGTTCGAAAACCTCTGGGTGGCCGATCAGAGCGGCTTTCCCATCGCGCTCACGCCGCGCAACCAGGACGGACACGCGCCGTGGGCCGTCGTCCAGCGCATCACGTTCCGCCATAATCTCGTGCGTCACACCGCTGGCGGCGTGAACATCCTGGGCACGGACAATCTCGCGCCGAGCCAGCTGACGAACCACATCACGATCAGCGGCAACGTTTTCGACGATCTGACCGGCGCGACGTGGGGCACCGGGTCGAGGCCGTTCATCATCGGTGATGGCCCCGACGCGATCACGATCGATCACAACACGGTGATCACGACCGATTCGTCGATCCTCGGGCTCTACGGGGGATCGGCCACTTCTCCGACGCCGACGACGAACTCGGCCTACACGAACAACATCTCGAAGCACAATTCGTATGGCATCATCGGCGACGCCATCGCGTACGGGCTTCCGTCGATCACGGCGTATCTGCCGAACGGCATCGTCAGCCGGAACGTGCTGGCCGGCGGTTCGGCGTCGAAGTATCCGACCGGCAACTATTTCCCCTCGACGACCGCGTGGCAGGCGGACTTCGTGGACTACGCAGGCGGCGACTACCACCTGCAGCCCACGAGCGCGTACAAGAACGCCGGCACCGACGGCGCGGATCTCGGCGCCGACATCGATGCGCTGAACGCGGCGGTGGGTCCCGCGATCACTGGCGACAACTCGGTACCGAACGGTGCGCCACATGTTCAGATCACCACGACGGCGCTCGCCGATGGACTGTTGAATCAGGCATACGCGCAGACGATGACGTGCACCGGCGGCGCCTTCGGATGCGCGTGGCAGATCGTGGCCTCGGCGTTGCCCACTGGCATCAGCTTCGACCCGGTGGCAGCCGTCATCCTGGGCACGCCCACCACGGTCGAATCGGGCTCCATCACGCTCCAGGCGTACGATCCGACGTGGCCGTCCAACACCGCCACACGGACGTTCGCGCTCGTGATCGATCCCCTGGCGTTCAGCGTGAGCATCCCGTCCGCTCCCGCGGGGCAGGTGGGCGTGCCCTATCAGCTCGCGTCGAATGTCAGCGGCGCGATGGGAGCCGTGACGTGGAGCATCGCGTCCGGCGCGCTGCCCATCGGCCTCGCCGTGGATCCGCAGTCCGGCCTGATCTCCGGCACACCATCGTCGTGGGGCACGACAACCGCGCTGATCCAGGCGCAGGACTCCTTCAGTCCGGACCGCATCGACGCGAAGCCGGTGACAATCACCGTCGCGCCCGCTGCGCTCGTGATGAGCACGACGAGCCTTCCCGACGGCGCGTATCAGGTGGCGTACCAAGCAGGACTGGTTGTCACCGGCGGCACCGGCGCCGCAAGCTGGTCGCTCGTCGGCGGATCGCTGCCGCAGGGTGTGACGTTGACGCCCGACGGCATTATGAATGGTGTGCCCGCGGTAGTCGGCACGTTCAGCGTCACTGTGCTCGCGACCGACGCCAACTGGCCTGGCAATGTGGTGAGCGCCAGCCTGTCGCTCACGATCGGCGCGCCGGCATTCGGTGTCACGGTATCGTCCACCCCGATGGGGCGCGTCGCCGTGCCGTACCTGACCTCCGCAGCCGCGAGCGGACAGATAGGAACGATCACATGGTCCATCGCGACAGGCGGGCTGCCGCCCGGCGTCGCGATCGATCCGCTGAGCGGCGTCATCGGCGGCATGCCTACGGTCTGGGGTTCGTTCACGGCCGTTGTACAGGCGCGGGATTCATGGAACGGCCGGACGGCCTCCGCGCCGGCGACGATCACGATCGCGCCGCTGCCGATTGCCATCTCGTCGTCGCCGCTCGTTGCTGGCCGCGTGGGCACCGCGTACTCGACGGCGCTGTCGTTCACCGGTGGAACGGGCACGGCGACGTGGTCGATCGGCGCCGGCACGCTGCCGGACGGTCTCGCGATCAGCGCAGCTGGTGTCATCAGCGGCACCCCGACAACCGCAGGGACATCGCCGTTCACCGCGCTCGCCGCCGACGCTGGATGGCCGGGGAACGCCGCAGCGCAGGCACTGTCCATCACGGTCGCCGCCGCCGCCGTACCGCTGCCGAGCCCCTGGGCGCATCAGGACATCGGCAGCGTTGGATTGCCCGGCAGCGCGCAGTACTCTGACGCTGGCTTCACCGTGCAGGCATCGGGCGCCGACGTCTGGGGCACTGCGGACGCGTTCCATTTCGTCTATCAACCGTGGACCGGCGACGGTTCCATCGTCACGCGCGTGGCCAGCGTCTCGAATGCGAACGCCTGGTCGAAGGCGGGCGTGATGTTCCGCGAAACGCTGACGCCCGGGTCCGCGCAGGCATTCGTGCTCGTGTCGTCCGCGAAGGGCGTCGCCTTCCAGCGGCGCGACGCGACTCAGGCCAACTCCGTGAGCACCAGCGGCTCGATGTCGGCAGCGCCGCGCTGGCTGCGGCTCGATCGCAGTGGCGACACGTTTACCGCATATGAATCGGTGGATGGGACGACCTGGCTGCTCGTGGGCACCGACACGATTCCGATGGCGCCGCAGCTCTACGTGGGCTTCGCGGTGACGAGCCACGACAACACGCGCGTCACGACGTCCACCGGGGCCGTCCAGACCATCAACGTCCAGGCGTTCGCCGTGTCGGCGCCGGCCGCGCCGCTCGGTCAGGTGGGCCAGCCGTATCAGCTCGCGGCGACGGCGACCGGCCAGGTCGGTACCGTCGCGTGGTCGATGGCGTCCGGAGCGCTTCCGGCAGGCGTCTCAATCGATCCGGGCACGGGCGTGATCGCAGGCGTGCCCTCGGTCTACGGTCTGTTCAGCGCGCTGGTGCAGGGACAGGATTCGTATTCGGGTCGAATCGCGACCGCGCCGGTGGCGATGACGATCGCGCCGACGCCAGTGGCTGTGGCCACGCCAGCGCTGCCAGACGGGCAGGTCGGCACGAGCTATCAGACGACGCTATCGGCAATCGGCGGTACTGGCGCGACGACATGGTCGATCGCCGCCGGAGCCCTCCCGTCCGGGCTGACGCTCAACGCGAGCGGCGTCATCAGCGGCACGCCGGCCGCTGCAGGCGCCTCCACGTTCACGGTCCAGGCCAGCGACGCAGGCTGGGCCGGCAACGCTGCCGTGCAGGCGATGTCCATCAACATCGCGGCCGTGATTGTGCCGCTGCCGACTCCGTGGGCGCACAGCGACATTGGCAGCGTCGGAGTACCCGGCAGCGCGCAGTATGCGAACGGGGCCTTTACGGTGAGCGCGTCCGGCACCGATGTCTGGGGAAATGCAGACGCCTTCCATTTTGTCTATCAACCCTGGACGGGTGACGGCTCGGTCGTGTCGCGGGTCGCCAGCGTGACGAATGCCAATAGCTGGTCGAAGGCGGGCGTGATGTTCCGCGAGAGCCTCAC
>DATATJ010000236.1:0-16374 GCA_036268855.1 Vicinamibacterales bacterium | reverse complement strand
CTCGTCGAGGTCCAACGCCGTTGGAGCGTGATTCACGTTGAGCTCCGCACGCACATGTTCGACGTGTTCGGCCCGCATGTGGCCGATCAGACGAATCGTCGATCCGTCTTCGCGGACGTCCGAGACGATCCTGAGAGTCATCGCCCGAGAGAACCAACGCAGTAACGATGTTGCAATGGACACACCGATTCTTAGTCCACTGGGCCAACGACTTACGGACGTTGACGTGCCGAATTGTCAGAATTTGCTGATCCGTCGGCAATCGGACGGCCGGCAAGCGAGGGTTAGCGACTCTTGAACCGGTGCTTGTCGATCCCTAACGCACTGATCTTCGAGTCGAGAGTCTGACGGGGTATGCCGAGTTTGGCGGCGGCACCTTTCGCTCCGGCGATCCGTCCCCGCGTGACCGCCAAGGCGGCCTCGATCATCTGTCGCTCGGTCTCTGACTGCAGATGTTGATGCTGTGGCAACGAGGTGCCGATCGAAATGCTTGGTCCGGCTGCGGCCCTGGAATCGCGCGTGAGCCACGTCTCATCCACGGAGAATGTGTCGCCATCGCACAAGATCACGGCACGCTCGATCACATTCTGGAGCTCGCGGATGTTGCCTGGCCAGTCGTAGGCTTGGAACAGCGTGAGCGTCGACCTGCTGATCCTCCGAATGCGCTTGCCCGCCTTCGTGGCGTACCGTTCGATCAGGTATTCCACGAGGAGCGGAATGTCGTCCGCACGTTCGCGAAGCGATGGCACTCGGATAGGAAACACGTTCAGCCGATAGAACAGATCCTGCCGGAACGTTCCTCCGGCCACCCCGTTCTCCAGATCGCGATTGGTAGCGGCGAGGACGCGCACGTCCACTGGGATCGAGTGGCTGTTGCCCAGGCGCTCGATCTCGCGATCCTGCAGCACGCGCAGCAACGAGATCTGGGTTTCCGCGGGTAGGTCGCCGATTTCGTCGAGGAAGATCGTGCCCGCGTTTGCTGATTCGAATCTCCCGAGGCGCCGCTGCAGCGCGCCCGTGAACGCGCCCTTCTCGTGGCCGAAGAGCTCCGAGGCCACGAGCGAGGGCGGGATGGCGGCGCAGTTCACCCGAATGAACGCGCGCGCGGCCCGATGCGACTTCTTGTGGATGGCTCGCGCGATCAGCTCCTTGCCGCAGCCGGTTTCGCCCAGTATCAGTACCGTGGAATCCGTGGCGGCGACCTTCTCGACAAGCGTGAGCACGCGGCGAAGAGGCGCCGACGAGCCGACGATTTCCTCGAACATCGACGAACGATCGATCTCCTCTCGCAGCGCGAGGTTCTCGTTGCGGGTCCGGTCTTCCGCGTGCTTGCGATCGTCGATGTCTGTCGCCGTCGCGTACCATCGCACCACGTGTCCATGTCCGTCGCGCATAGGGCGATACCGGATCAAGAACCAGCGATAGTGGCCGTCGTGACGTCTGGCTCGCTGCTCGTTCTCGAACGGCACACCGCGGCTGAGCGCGCTGTGCCGTTCGTCTTGGAGGCGTTCGAGGTCCTCGGGGTGAAACACTCGTCGGCGAAACTCGGCACCTCGCGCCTCGTCGCCGCTCAGACCGGTGTATTCGAGAGTCAGGTCGTTGACGTACAGTGCGTGTCCGTCCGGAGCGAGCACGGCGATCATCTGCGGGATCATGTCAATGATCGTTCGGAGCTCCCCTTCTGATTTCTTCAATTCGGCGAGGGCATCGGTGAGCGCTTCCTGCGCGCGTGTCCGCTCGATCGCGATCAGGGCGATCTGCCCAGCCTGCTCGAGCAGTTCGATGTCCTGCGTGCTCACGGATTTCGATTGCGTGTGATGCAAGCCGAAGGTGCCGAGCAACTCGCCTGTGTCGGAGACGATCGGCACGGACCACGCCGCTCGGAACCCATGTTGCAGGGCGACCCTTCGGCAGTGTTCCACGGGGCCGGACCAGAGGGGATCGGTGGCGATGTCGGCGCTGATCACCCGCTGCTTGCGGAACGCCGCGGTGCCGCATGCGCCCATCGAGGGCGCAATCGGCAACGGAGTCATGAGCTGCTTGTAATCCTCAGGGACCCGGCGGCCCGCCTTCGGCCAGAGCCGTTGACCCTCAGGGTCTGCCAGCAGAACACTGGAAACCACGTTCGGATCGAGAGCGTCGATGCCGTCGCACAAAGCCTCGAGGACGGCGTCGAGCGAGGCGCCCCGAACGATCAGTTCGAGCGATTGCTGGTGAACAACTGCCAGCGCGTCGCGAACGAACGGTGAGACAGGGGAATGCTCGGGAAGCGTCACGACTGCTCTCAGACGGCCGGCGATGCCGACGCATCAGGTCTAGTCTGATCCTACGCGAATCCTCGGTCGGCAAGGGTACCAGGTAGGGCGACACACTGGCAGGGCGCGTCGGGGCCACTCACGCGTGTGCGACTACGGTTCCGCTGTTCGATGCTCGGTGAGTCGAGTGTCCGAACCGCGTCAGGCTGTCGGTACTGTCCCACCGTCGATCACGTACTCCGTCCCGGTGATCGCCTTCGCCTTATGTGAGACGACCAACGCGATAAGGTCGGCGACTTCCCGCGGCTTCGCCGGGCGTCCGAGGGAAATGCCTCCGCGCGCACCTTAACGTCTTGGCCGTCGACCCGTCGAATCAGTCCCGGCTCGTCGCACAATCGCGTAGACACCCTGGCGCGACCGATCGCCGAACCACCACATCGTACTCCTCAAAGACGCGGCGCTTGACCCTGGAGTGCACTCCAGGGTGGATACTTGATCTCGACATGGCCGACTGCTGCTGCCCCGGCGCCGCCGAGACGACGGCAACCTTTGCGTGCGCGGCATGTCAGGCACACGGTTCGGCCGTGGATCTCCTGACGGTGAAGGCGCTGCTCACCGACGTCGCCCTTCAACGCCTCAAACCCGGAGAGTATCGGTTTTGTCCGGTCCCCTCGTGCGAGGTGGTCTACTTCGATCGTGCGAACCACACGTTCACATCTGTCGATCTTCGCGTCCCCGTATGGCAAAAAGAACCGCCCGGCAGACGCGTCATCTGCTATTGCTTCGGTGAGGATGAAGCCGCCATACGAACCGAGATCGAGCGAACTGGCAGTTCGGCCGCCGTCGAGCGCGTGCATCGACACATCGAGGCGGGTCGCTGCGCGTGCGAGGTTCGCAATCCAAAAGGCGCGTGCTGTCTCGGGGACGTGACGAAAGCCGTGACGCAGGCCACACAATATGGTTAACGGATATCGAATCGGTGAAGTCGCCGTCAGGGCCGGCGTCACTGTCGACACCCTGCGCTACTACGAGCGTCTCGGCGTGCTCCCGCGGGCGCGGCGGACGACCGGCGGCCTCCGCCAGTATGGAGAAGAGGTGCTCCGTCACGTCCGCTTCATCCAGCAGGCGCAGGCGCTCGGGCTGACGCTTAGAGACGTGCGGCAGCTCGTGAGCGATCAAGGTCGCGTCGGTCGCGACCGGTGTCGAAAGGTCCGCGATCTGTTGGAGCGTCGCCTGAAGGATGTGGACGCGAAGCTCGCGGAGCTCCGATCGCTTCGACGGACACTGCGCACACATCTCACCGCGTGCGAGCGGGCACTTGAACGCGACAACGCGGTCTGCCCCGTGATCGCAGAACTTGCGGGTACTGATGCGTGAATTCGCCCGACATGTTCAATAACCTGGACGACGCACTGAGACGGCTTGGACTCGCCCTCGACTGTCAAGTCGTGACTTTCGCAAAGCTGCCACAAGCCGGTTCGCGAACCGGCTACCCAACGCCCACGGTCTTGTCTCAATGTCGGGAGCGCCGCTCCGGCTAGCGAGCGCCTTTCAACTTCGGTCCCTCGTTCGGTACGCGACCAACTCGGGAAAACGCCCGCCGGTACGACACTGGGTTCGTGCCAACCACTATTCCGAAATGTTCGCGCATCACGGCGGCGGAGCCAAACCCTACCTCGGCCGCTACTTACTCGATGGCCAGGTCGGTGGTTTCCAGCAACCGCTGCGCGCGACGCACACGCGCGTGCGCGAGCCATGCCGCCGGCGTCGCGCCCAGCTCCTCGCGAAAGCGCGGCTGAGGGTTCTCGTGCTCATCGCCGCGCGCCGCGCGATGACCGGCAACGGAAGCTGGCGCGAAAGGTTCTGCTCCATCCACGTGACCAACGGCGTCATGGCGCCGGGCGCTTCTGATGGAGGCGCATGCTCGATGAATTGCGCCTGCTCGCCGGCGCGAGCGGTGTGTACTTGAGCGGCGGGTTCGGTCCGTGGGAATTGATCTACCCGGTCATCGGCACGGGATTGGGTTTCGCGCGCTACAGTCCTACCGATGGATCGGCGTCGGCTGGCTGATTCACGCGGACTGGGATATCGCACATCACCTATGGGGCAATCCTGTCTGGCCGTTCATGCCGAGTTCGGCGTTCGGGTGCATGGTTTTCGACAGCCTGATTGCGGTGTGGTTCCTCGCCGGTGCGCCATCGTTCCTGAAGCGCTCGGAGGCCGCGATACCGGCCAGCGCGTGAACGGGCGTTACGACCGCGGTCCGTGCTGCGAAATCCGTCACGGGCTAACGGGCGGACGCCGGGAATACCGGGATCGCGCGAAAGGCCGACGCTTCGCGCGCGGGGATGGCGTGTATCTGCGAATATCGTTTAGTTGCAAATCGGATGAGCGCGATGTCCTTGCGCAGTCGGCATCAGGCCTCCGTTCTGCGTCATGCGTCAAAGATGCCGGGTCTCACCATGACGCGGCCAGTGATGTGGCGGACCGTCCAAGAAGTGCTCGAGGTGTTGGCTATTGGTCTCGAGGCGCCTACGTTCTGACTTCAGCCAGCGAGACATGATAGAACTTCGGCCTTGAGCGTCGACCACCGTACCGTCGCCGCGATCGCGCTGTCGGGCACCGCGTTGAACCTGCTCGGAGGCTTGTATCTGGCCTACGACCTGTTCGGGGGAAAGCACGGACCGCTCAGGACGCTGACTCGAGCCGTCACCTATGGCGTCCTGTTCTTTCTGGGTTACGCCGTCTTCCTGCCTATCAGCTTTTCAGTCCTCGCCGCACTCGGGACTGGCGGCACGCTCGCGATCGAGTTTGCGCGCGCCGCGCGGGGCGTTCGTCGAACTCGGTTCGGCGAGGCGCTCTCGAGCGCCACGCGTAGTGCTTGCTACGGCCTCGGCTGCGGGCCGTTGTTCGGCTGGCGCTTTGCCGTGTGTTTCAGCGTGCTGACAACAGCCGGCCAGATCGTCGCCTACCGGATGGGATTCACGCCGGCAATGGGTCTCGATGCGCGCCGGCAGTGGCGCAAACACCTGCTCGGCGTAGCCAATCGGACGGTCGGCTACGCCGTCGCTGGCTTCGTGAGCGCCGTGGTGGCGCAGGAGCAGAACCGGACGGCGATGCTCTTTGGCGTCGGCATGGGCGTTACGCTTGGCGCGATCAGCGCCTCGATCGTCGTGATCGGGCCGATCATCGAGCGATGGGCCGACAGCCTTCCGGCGCGTCGGCTTGGTGTGTTCGGCACCTTCCTGATCTTCAGCGGTTTCGTTCTCGAATCGATCGAACACTGGCTCGTGCTGTTCGACGTGCCGATCAGGTAACAGGGAGCCGCAGACATGCCCCGAACGGAAGCGTTCGGAACCGCCTGAGCGGGATGTCTCTCGCGCGGCAGGGCGTCCTCGAGTGCGCGGAGCGGTTCGTCGATGACCTCGCCCGTTGCAGCGATCACGCCCGCAATCGCCAACGCCCTCTTTCGATTGACGGGAAAGCGTTATTCCACGCGGCCGTTGAGTACGCGGTAACCTTCAGTCATGAAGGTCGTGATCTTCGGTGCCACCGGCATGGTGGGCAAGGGCGTGCTCCTCGAGTGCCTCGACGATGCGCGCGTCGAGCACGTCCTGCTCGTCTCGCGTCATGCGACCGACGTCAGCCATCCAAAGATCCGCGAGATCGTGCACGCGGACTTCGCGGAGTTCGGGAGCATCCAAACGATGTTCACCGACCTCGATGCGTGCTTCTACTGCCTGGGCGTCACGGTCGTCGGATTGAACGAGAGCCAGTACTACCACCTGACGTACGATCTGGCGCTCGCCGCCGCGACGGCGTTGGCGGCGGTGACCGCTGGACGACTCACGTTCTGTTACGTGTCTGGCGAAGGCACTGACAGCACGGAACGTGGGCGGATAATGTGGGCCCGCGTCAAAGGGAAAACGGAGAACGCGCTGCTGCGGCTCCCGTTCAAGGCGGCCTTCATGTTCCGGCCGGGCTATATTCAGCCGCTCCGAGGAATCCGGTCGAAAACGCGTTGGTACCAGGCGCTCTACGACGTGATGGGACCCTTCTATCCGATCGTGCGCCGAGCATTCCCGGGGTTCGTGACAACAACCATCAATATCGGCCGCGCCATGATTCACGTCGCCGCGACGGGGTCTTCGAAGCAGATTTTGTCGGCCACCGACATCAACGAGCTGTCTGCCTGATATCGCTGAGAGCCGATCCATACTTGGACTCGCGAGCCGCTCTTTCTGTGGGTTTCGACAATTCGATCGGACGGCGTCAGGTGGACGGTTGCGTGGGACAGTCAATCCGGTGCATCGCCGCGACAGTCGTCGCGTATGGAACTGTCCCCACGATTGTCCCTGAGACGCGCCAAAACAGCGCGTGCAGAGCCACGTCAGCCAACTCGCTCGATCGGGGAAGCAGAAAATAGTGAAGGATTTACGAGGAGAATCGAGGTTGGACGAGAGGCGGATTTCCGTTCAGCAAACCGCCGCCTTCAGCCACTCGGCCACCTCACCGTGTTGAAATCGCTGGACCCTTATCGCGGTCAACCGGCAAAGCTACTGCTGCGACATTCCACCGGCGCTGCCGTTCTCGTTCGCAGCGTCTGCGTGCGTCATTCTCAGAACGTACAGCCGATCCGGCCCCGGCCATGGGAGGCTGCGCCACGTCAGCTCCCGCCGCACGGCGTAGCCCTTCAACCGTACGGTGGAAATGACGAACTCGCCGCCGCGGCCGGCCGTGACCCACGGTACGTCGCGAAGCGGCGACTGGCCGGGACCGAGGTTACCGGGATGCGCGTACAGCACCCAGCCGTTCCAGGCATAGCCGGCATCGATCTCCGACGGCGGCACGCCATCGTCGACGAGCGACTGCCAGGCGTCGCGCACGGACTGGTTGAATCGAAGCGCGTCGCGCGTCCCGACCAGCCCCACGACCGCGAAGATGGCGAGCGCGGCGCACGCCGGGCGCGGATACCGATCGAGGCGTCGAGAGCCCGCGAGCGTCAGCGCCACGACTGGTGGAACCAACGCCAGGTAATAGCGATCGTGGTACATCCAGAGGAGATTGGTCAGCACGAGGTACGCCCCGACGTACAACAGCAGCGGGCCGCCGGCCCTCGGCCACCCATCGACCGCGCCTTTATGCGCGATCCTGAAATTCGCCGCCGCGTCCCGCACGAGCGCCACGCCCGCAGCGACCGGACCGCGTCGTGCGAACAGCGTGACCGCAAGCAGCGCCGTCGCGAGAAGCGCGAGTGCCCGCATCGGCACGCCGATCCATCCGATGCCATGTGACGGCAGCCCGCCGTCAATCAGCGAGCGGCTGGCGCCCACCTCCATCACGCTCCACGTCTGATCGGGCCGCAGCGGGACAGGAATCGTCCTGAAGATCAGGAATAGCAGCGCCGCTGTCGCGAACAGGCCCGCGGCGACGATCCGCGGCCGGCGCCAGAAGCCATGGGCGCTCGCCCGCGCGAGCAGCGCCGGCAGGATGTAGAACGCGACCAACACGAGCAAGTACGCGTTGATCGTCACGAGGTGTGACGGCCACACGCTCAGGTTCCACATCCAGCGGTTCATGATGCTGGTCGTCCCAAGCATCGTTCGCATTCCGACCAGGCCGACGACCATCGCCGTCCACGTGACGCCGAGCGCGAGCGCGGCGTGCAGCCGCGTCAGCTTCGTGCGGTCGCTCGCGGGCCGGAGCAAGAGTGGGAGCCCGGCGACCGGTGTGATCACGCCCACCTGCCGAACCAGGAATGCCGCCATCGCCCACGCGCCGGCCCACCAGACGAACCGCGCCTCGCGGTGCTTGACGGCACGCACGTAGCACAGCAGCGACAGCGTCGTAAACGCGATGAACGGCACATCGGTCATGAACGAGGAAGAAAGAAACACGAATAGCGGGTTCACCGCGAGCGACAGCGCGCCCGTCCACGCGACCCGCGGCGGGGCGTCGAGCTCGCGCAGCGTGGAGTAGAGCGCGACGCAGCAGACGATGCCGAGCACGAGGGTGGAGGCACGAAGCGAACCAAAGGAGAACCCGAACACCGCCGACCACGCGGCGCCCCAGATGGTTTGACTCAGCGGGTACGTCGAGCTCCAGTCGAGGACGCGGAATGCGCCCGTATGCAACAGGTGCTCGACGCTCCACGCGTACGTCCAGTCGTCAATCACCGGTACGTTGCGCCACGCACCGGCGACGACCGCCACCACGGCGAACCACGCAGCGAGTGCACAAACGCATCGTTTCTTGTCATCCAGCCTGATCGGCGGCATGCGTCAGCTGGTAGCACACGACGATCCATCAGCCGTGCCGCGCTGGCGCGAGCTCGGCGGGCGCCTCCGAAATCAGTCGCCGACCAGACGACACTGCTGCAGTTGCGGATCGAGACGCGAAGAGACGTCGGTCCATATCGAGCGGTCCGTCCTCAGCAGCGCCTCGATCTCTCCGTTGGTCAGGTCGACGCCTCGATCGCGCAGCGCGTCGAGAGCCTGACGTGGATTCTCCAGAAAGCGAAGGCGGAATTCCTCGTCGGTGGCCAGCCGGCCGACGATCAACTGAACAGTTTTCTGAGACATCTTTTGCGTGCCCGCGGGGCGTGTCATCGCTGGCATACCCGGCGGCCCCGTACGGCGCGGCGCTTCTAGATGGGCATCGATCAGGAGCGATACGAACCGGAAAGGCAAGGAGCGGGCCAGCGAAGACCGCGAGCGGCAGCGGCGGCAACGCCCGATTTTCCGGTGTCGTACTCGGCGGCGGCGGATCCGGCGGTGTGGATATCGACGCAACGTGCGCAGGCCTGCGCACGCACTCGCCGAAGCCGGACGGCAGCGATCGGCATGATTGCGCGTCCGGCACGCAAATCGTTCGTGGCGTTTTTCTTGCGGTGACTTCGCGGTGAACAGATTACCGAAGGGAGATTCACGATGAGGATTTTCGTGACGGGCGCGACCGGAGTCGTCGGCCGGCGCCTCGTGCCGATCCTGCGCGCGGCGGGCCATGACATTACGGGCGTTGCACGGTCGCCGATCGGCCGCCGGCAGCTGGAGCGCTTTGGCGCCACGAGCGTGGATGTCGATCTCTTCGATGCACGGGCGGTGGGCCGCGCCGTGGCCCGCCATGATGCGGTGATCAACATGGCCACGCACATCCCGCATTCGAGCACGCGGATGTTCCTGCCGTGGGCGTGGCGGGAGAACGATCGTCTGCGCCGTGTTGCATCGTCGGTGCTCGCGCAGGCGTGCCGCGCGAACGGCGTTGCCCGCTTCGTGCAGGAGTCTTTCGCACCGGTCTACACCGATTGCGGCGACCGCTGGATAGACGAGACCGTGCCAATCGCACCGGTTCGCTACAACCGAACGGTCGCAGATGCGGAAGCGGCTGCGGATCGGTTCGCGCAGGACGGCGGCACGGGCGTCGTCTTGAGGTTCGGAGCGTTCTACGGACCCGATGCGATGCAGTTGGTGGAGTTCGTCGCGTGGATCAAGCGGGGATGGGCGCCGCTGCCCGGAGCCGCCGGCGCGTATATTTCGTCCGTGTCCCACGACGACGCCGCCGCGGCATCCGCAGCAGCACTCACGCTGCCGTCCGGACGCTACAACGTGGTCGATGACGAACCGGTGACGCACCAGGAGTTCGCGGAATCGCTGGCCGTCGCCGTCGGTGCCGAACCGCCGCGGTTGCCACCGCCATGGATCGCTCCGCTGTTCGGCTCGCTCGGCGAGATGCTCGCCCGATCGCTGAGGATCTCGAACCGGAAGCTCAAGAGCGCGACAGACTGGAGACCGGCGATTGCACCAGAGGCCGACGGCAGGGAGCGTTTAGGATCACTCGCGTCCGTGACGCGTGTCGGCCGGGGACTCGCATTGAATCCCCGGCCCCCGCGCATCACATGTGGGTCGTGGTGCTCATCTGCTTGATCTGGTCGAGACCCGCCTTGATCTTCGCCTTCTGGTCGTCGGTGACGTCGAGGAACGGCGGCCGCTGATACGTCTGCGGCGTGCCCATCTGCAGGCTCAGCGCGTACTTCATCGGACCGTACGATCCGACGCCGGCCGGCCGCATGATTTTCATCGCCTCGCGGAACGTCGCCATCGCTTCGGTGTAGTCCTTGCCGGCGCGCTTGGCCGCGAACACCGCCGCGATCTGCTTGGTAAACAGGTTGCCTTCCATCAGGATCGCGCCCATGTCGTGATTGAACGCGCGCTCCAGGTTCGCGGAGATGCCGGTCCGCATGTTGAGCTTCGGGAACTCCTTGGCGAAGTTCTCGTAGTCCTCCGCGGGTGGATCCGAGTCCTTGATCCCGGCGAGATTCGGATAGTGCTCGAGGCTGTGGAGCAGATCGAGGCTGATCGGCACCCCGCTGGTCCCGGGGATGTGATACAGGTTGATCGGCAGCTTCACCGCGTCGAAGAGCAGCGAGTAATACTTCGTGAGCCCCTCGGTCTGGGGCCTCTTGTAGTAGAAAGGCGGAATCACCAGCAGGCCGTTGGCGCCGTTGTCGGCCGCGTGCTTCGACAGCTCGATCGTCTCCGGGAAGTTCGTCGTCCCGCTCTGGATGATCATGTCGAGGCCGTTGGCGTGCTTCAGCGCGACCTCGGTGGCCTTCTTGCGCTCGGCGATTGAAAATGACGGGTACTCGCCTGTCGTCCCCAGCACGACGATGCCGTCGGCGCCCTGCTCCTTGAACCATGCCATCATGTCCTTGTAGGCGGACTCTTCGAACTTCAGGTTCTTGTCGCACGGCGTGCACGCCGCGACCCAGAACTTCACCTTGGACATGTTGCCCTGAGCCATCGGGGCGGCGTTATTGGCCCCGGCGCCACTGACGGCTCCGAGCTCCGGTATCGACGCCGCCACTGCGGCTGCGCCAACGGCGCCGAGAAACGTTCTTCGCGGAATCTCCATACTGCCCTCCGGGTCAGGTTCTGAGCGTGGTTTCGGGCTCAGTTCGACCCCACTGCCTTTTCGGTCGCGACATTCTACCTCTCCCGGACCTCGGCGCGCGGGTTTGCATATGCTGGCTTCATGACACTGTGGCTTACCCGCTTTCGCACGGCGGCACGCGGCGCCCTCCTCATCGGTGCGGTTCTCACAGCCGGGCTGGTCGGCGGGCAACCGGCATCGACGCCGCCACTTCCTCAGTCGGCCCAGATCGTGGCCCATCTCGAACAGACCATCGCGTGGTTCCGCCACGTGCAAGCGCTCGAGCAACAAGCGGATCTTTCAGGCGATGTCGTCTCGCGGGAGCGGCTGCATCAGTCGTCGATCGCGGCGCTCCAGCTGGCATTCGACTTCGCCCGCGCCGAAACAGCGCTGGTCAAGCCGGAGTCGAACACGGCGGCGCCTGCGCCCGACAACGCGCGCCCCGAGCGCGGCTTCGATCAAGCGGCGACGCGCCTTGCCCAGCGGGTGACGGCGCTGCAATCGCGCCTCGACGACGTCACCGCCGAGCTGGCACGTGCGCCGGCGCGCACGCGAGCCGCTTTGTCGGGAGAGCGCGATGAGCTGACGGCGGCGCTGGCGCTCGCGAAGGACGTCCAATCCACCGTTCAGAATCTCGCGCAGTTTGCCGCGACATCGACCGCAGCCTCGGACGCCGCGAGCGGGCTGCCCGTGCAAGTGAACGAGCTCGAGCGCTCGGTTCCCGAGGCTCGGCACGTCCAGACGCCAAAAACATCGACGCCGGCGGCACCTCAGCCCAAGACGGCCAACAACGGTACCGCGACGGCCACGACGCCTCCCTTTCGACCTGAGTCGGCCGGCCTCGTCGCACTCGGCACGGAGCTGGTGAGCCTGGGCGGCCAGCGCCGACAGCTGACGGCCGCTGTGCGCGAGACAGACGCCCTGGCGAAGGAGCTCGACGATCTCCGCTCGCCGCTCAGCGCCACCGCGCGCGATTTCGCCCGCCGGACCGATGTCGCCACATCACGGCCGGCCGACGCCGCCGCGGCTGCGCAGGCGCGTGCCGATTTGCAGCATGCGGCCGCCGAGTTCAAAGCGCTCTCCACCGCGCTCGTGCCGCTCGGTGAACAGGGCATTGCCGTCGACACGACGCGCGCCACGCTCAGCGAATGGCGCGACGACGTGAGCGAGCGTTTCGGTGCGGCCGCGCGGCAGCTGCTCTTCCACAGTCTACTGCTCATCGTCGCGGTTGGGGCGCTCCTGATCGTGTCCGAAGTCTGGCGCCGAGCGACGTTCCGCTACCTGCACGACGCGCGGCGCCGGCGGCAATTTCTCGTGTTGCGCCGCGTGGTCGTCGGCGTGGCGATCACGCTGATCCTGGCCGCCGGCTTCGTCTCGGAAATCGGATCGCTGGCGACGTACGCGGGATTCGTCACGGCGGGCGTAGCGGTGGCGATGCAGAACGTGATCCTCGCCGTTGTCGCGTACTTCTTCCTGATCGGACGATACGGCGTGCGGGTCGGCGACCGCATTACGCTGGCCGGCGTCACCGGCAACGTGATCGAGATTGGGCTCGTGAGGATCTATCTGATGGAGTTGGCGGGGACCGATTTGCATCCCACGGGCCGCGTCGTCGTCCTGTCGAACGCCGTGCTGTTTCAGCCGGCGGCGTTGTTCAAGCAGGCGCCGGGCGCCGACTATCTCTGGCACATCGTGACAATCACGTTCGCCGCCGACACCGACCTCGCGGCGGCGGAGAGCCGCCTCGAAGCCGCCGCGGAATCGGCCTACGAGGAGTACCGGCCGTCCATCGAGCGGCAGCACGCCAATCTGCAGCGCTTCATGGATGTCGAAACGTCGGTGCCTCGGACCGACGTGCGGTCGCGCCTGACCGCCGCCGGTCTCGAGTGCACGGTGCGGTATCCGGTCGATGCGCCGCATGCCGGAACGATCGATCGAGCGATGGTCACGGCGCTCCGCCGTTCGATCGCGAAGGAACCGAAACTGACGCTTGTCTCGTCGATTGGTCCGACGCCGCAGCAGGCGGCGTAGACGTTCGCGCTAGCGGCGCCGGCTCTTCTTCTTCGCGCCGGCACGCGACGCCTTCCGCGCGCCTTTGGCCGCTGATTTCCTCGCGCTCTTTTTCGCGCTCTTCTTTGCGCTCTTTTTCGCGGCCTTCTTTTTCGCGCCGCCCCGCTTTTTCGCAGAGCCCGCCGACTTCTTCGCCGCCTTCTTCTTCACGGCCTTGCGGGCCCCGCCCGCCTTGGCAGCAGCCTTGGGAGCAGCCTTTCGCGGAGCGGCCGGCTTGCGCGGGCCGGACGAGGAGCGCGCCCTCGCGCCGCCGCTGGAACGGTGCCCGGACTCGCCGCCTTCCTGGCTATCGGCCTCCGGCTCGCCGCTGTGGCTCATGTCGCCCAGGTCGGCGTCGCCCGATCCGCTGATCAATTCGTCGTCGGGCATTCCCATTCCGTTGTCGAAGTCATCCTGCATGTTGCCCTCGTAGTGCGGGGCGTGAGCCCCGCGTCCAGGCGGACCTACACGTCCGCGATCAACGCGAGTACGCCTCGCGCGGCTAGTCTTGACGATGGGCGCATCCGGCGTCAAGTGACGCGGCCTCGTGCGCCGGGCGCTTCGTCAGCGGCTGTACGGGTCGCGGATCGTCTCGATCGTGCGGCGGCAGACTGCACAAAACGGCACCTGATCCCGGGTGAACATGATGCGTTCCCCGTACGCGTTGCCCGTGTGGTAGTAATCCACGCGCATGGTCTGTGGCGGCGCGGCGACCGCGGGCGCCGTGAACAGGCACGCGAAGAGCGCGATCGGCAAGAACTTCACGCGGATACCTCGAGCGCCTGCGCCCGGCGCCTGCCGTTGGCGTACACCGCGACGCCAAGCAACACCAGCACCGCCGACGAGCCGACGACCTTCACGACCGCCAGCGTCTTGTTGGGCTCGTCGTCGGCCGGGATGCACGCGAGGACGATCGACGCCGTCGTCGTCGCGAACCCCAGCATGGCGAGCGCGATGGCCATGGCCTTGCCGCCCGGCACGCGTGCGACGTCGGGTCCCGCGGGTTCGCGCTGCAGCTTAATCATCGCGGCAAACATGAAGAGGAACGGAATGAAGTAGGCGATGATCGCCATGCTCACCAGCGCGTCGTAGGCGCCGTGCACCGACGTGCCGGCCTGACCGAGAAAGACGAACAGCAGGGCGATCCCAGCCTGGACGAGCAGGGCGACGTACGGTGTCCGCCACGTCGGATGCAGCCGTCCGAACGCCGGCGGCAGGAAGCGGTCCAGTCCGGCGACGAACGGCAGCCGCGCGGTGGCGGCGAACCAGCCGCCGACGCCGCCGAGCGCGTTCACGGCGATCAGTGCGGCCACGATCGGCACCAGCCAGCCGGCGCCCACGTGCCCGACGATCGCCTGCACCGCCTGCATGATGCCCTGCAGGCCGGAGACCTCGCTCTTGGGAATCGCCACCAGGACGCTGAGCGTCCCGAGAATGTACAGGACGGTGATGAGCGCGCCCGCCGAGAGGATCGCGCGCGGCATGGTGCGCTTCGGATCGCGGATCTCTTCGCCCATCGTCGATCCGCTCTCGATGCCGCCGAAGGCAAACGCGATCGTGGACCAGAAGATCACGTCTTTGAGGCTGGTGCTCGGCACGAGCGTGCGGGGCGCGAGGTCGGTCGCCGAACCGTGGAGCCGCCAGAGGACGGCGCCCAGCACGATCAGGATGATCGCGGGCACCCAGGCGGCGATTGCGCCGACGTTGTTGAGCCACTTGCCGACGTCGAGCCCGACGACGTTCATTCCGACGGCAATCGCCAGGCCGATCGTCGAGACGATGATGAAGTACGTGCTGTTCGAGGAAAGCGCCTGCCAGGAGGGGCCGCCGATGAAGAGCGCATTGGCGGCGCCGAAATACAGGAGGCCGGGAAAATACGGAAGGTTCGATCCCCAATACGTCCAGCCCGTGATGAAGGCCGCGAACGGTCCAAACGCGCGCTTGCTCCAGACGTAGACGCCGCCTTCTTCCGGACACCGCGACGACAGCTCCAGCACGGTGAAGACGAGCGGCACGAACAGCCCCACCGCGGCGATCACCCAGATGATCAGCGCGCTCGGACCGGCGGCGGCCGCGGTCGCAACCCACCGTACGCTGAAGCTGGTGACGATGTAGTAGAGGAAGAGATCGCGAAACGTGAGCGCACGTCGCAGCTGCGGAACGGCGGGTGCGCTGGCCACGGCGCGGGTCTACTTCTGGTCCGCCGGCTGGGGTTTCGGCAGCGGCTTGCGCGGCAGCATCGCATCGCGCATCGCCGCGTCGTAGGCGAAGCTCGCCATGATCACCGACGCCTGCTTCAGGTCGTCTGGAATCGCCTCTTCGTACACGTCGAGATTCGAATGATGGACGCGCGTTTCGTAGTTCAAGGGATCCTGGATGAATTGAAAGCCCGGAAGGCCCAGCGCATCGAACGCCATGTGATCGGTGCCGCCGGTGTTGAGCGTCGTCAACGTCGAAGCGCCGAGATAATTGAATGGCTTCAGCCATTCCTCGAAGATCGGCCGCACGGCCTCGTTGCCCTGAAGGTTCACGCCGCGGATGCGGCCGGCGCCGTTATCGAGGTTGAAGTACGCCGCGAGCTTCGCGTGCTCAGGCTTCAACACCATCGTCCGCGGATCGCCGAAGTGGCGCTCGATGTAGCCGACCGACCCGAAGTAGTCCTGCTCCTCTCCGGTCCACAGCGCGACGCGGATCGTGCGGCGCGGCTTGACGCCGATCGTCTTCAGAATGCGCATCGCCTCCATCGCCACCGCCGAGCCCGCGCCGTTGTCGGTGGCGCCGGTGCCCGAGTGCCACGAGTCGAAATGGCCGCCGAGCATCACCACTTCGTCTTTCAGCGCAGGGTCGGTGCCCGGCAGCTCGGCGACGACGTTGAAGCCTTCGACATTGTCGGTGAGGCGGGCGGCAATGCTCAGCGAGACCTTCACCAGGATTTTCTTGTCGAGCATCCGCATGATCCGGCCGTAATGCTCGCGCGAGATGACAAACGCCGGATACGAGGCATGCCACTTCTGGTCGTAGAAGCCGTCCACGCGGACGTCTTCAGCGACGGCGCTTGGCTGAATGAGCGCGGCGACCCCTTCGGTGGCGAAGAACTTCCACACGTCCACGGCGTCAGCGAGGTACTTGTTGAACTCGTTCT
>DATATJ010000235.1:0-26887 GCA_036268855.1 Vicinamibacterales bacterium | reverse complement strand
ATCGCCGGTTTCAGCGTGCGGTACGCATCGTTCAAGTACGACGATCGCTCGAGGCTGGCCCGGCGCTCCGGCGCGCTCGCATTGTAGAAGTAGTCCGGATGAAACTGACGGCTCAGCTCACGGAACCGCCGCTCGAGATCGGCGGGATCAATGTGCAGCTTCCGCGGCAACCCGAGAAAAGCGAAGTAATCGGCGGGGCGGCCGAGCGGCAGAATCCTCGTGCACTGCGGACAGAAGTGGGCGTCGGCCGGAGCGCCGGCTCCGCATTCGCGGCAGACCTGAAGACTGGGGGCGATGTTCAGGCTCAACTCTCACACCTGGCCGACGCGGTGGACTCCGGAGCCGGAGCGCTGGGCCCTGAGGGTTGAGAGGTCGTTAAGCCCCGAAAGAGCTGCCGCAGCCACACGTCGATTTCGCGTTCGGATTGTTGAACACGAAGCCCCTGCTGATGAGGCCCGTGTCGTAGTCGAGGACCGTGCCGTTCAGGTACAGCAGGCTTTTCTTGTCGATGTAAATCTTCGCGCCGTCAAGCCCCTCGAAAATCTCATCGCCGAGCCGCGCCTGCCGCTCCCACGCGAATGTGTAGCTCAGTCCCGAGCATCCGCCGCCCTTCACGCCCACGCGCAGCCCGCCGTCGCTGATGCCCTGCTTGGACATCAGCGTCCGGATTTTTCGCGCCGCGGTCTCGGTGATCTCAATCATTGAGCATCAACTCATTTGTGGATTTGTGGATTTGAGAATTTGAGAATTTGGGATTTGGGATTTGGGATTTGGGAAACTACACATCCTTACATCCTCAAATCCTCACATTCTCAAATCCTCAAATTCCACTTACGCGGTCGGCTGCGCAGCCTTCTCGGCGGCCGCGCCGCTCGTCGCGTTCTGCTTCTTCTTGTAATCGGCGATCGCCGCCTTGATGGCGTCCTCGGCGAGCACCGAACAGTGAATCTTCACCGGCGGGAGCGCCAGCTCGGTGACGATGTCGGTGTTCTTGATCGCGAGCGCTTCGTCGACCGTCTTGCCCTTGAGCCACTCGGTGGCCAGGCTCGAACTGGCGATCGCCGATCCGCAGCCGAACGTCTTGAACTTCGCATCGTCGATCACCCCGGTCGCCGGGTTGACCTTCACCTGGAGCTTCATGACGTCGCCGCACTCGGGTGCGCCGACCAGGCCCGTGCCGACGTTCACGTCGTCTTTCGGCAGCGCGCCGACGTTGCGCGGATTCTCGTAGTGATCGATGACTTTGCTTGAATACGCCATGGTTTTGAATCCTCGAAACTAGTGAGCGGTCCACTGCATCGTGGACAGGTCGACGCCTTCCTTTGCAAGCTCGTAGAGCGGTGACATTTCACGCAGGCGCGTCACGACGTTGATCAGCTTGTCCGCGACGTAATCGCATTCCTCTTTCGTGGTCCACCGGCCGAGGCCGAAGCGGATCGACGAGTGCGCGAGATCGTCTCCGGCGCCGAGCGCCTTGAGCACGTAAGAAGGCTCGAGGCTCGCCGACGTGCAGGCAGAGCCGGACGAAACCGCCACGTCGTTGATCCCCATCAGCAGCGATTCGCCTTCGACGTAGGCGAAGCTGATGTTGAGGCTGTGCGGCAGCCGGTGCTCGATCGATCCGTTGATGAAGATCTCGTCGAGCCCCTTGTGCAGCCGATCGTTCAGGTAGTCGCGCAGTTCGCGCAGCCGCGTCGTTTCCTCCGCCATCTCCGCCTTGCACAGCTCGGCGGCCTTGCCGAAGCCGACAATGCCCGGCACGTTGAGCGTGCCTGAGCGCATGCCGCGCTCGTGGCCGCCGCCGTCGATGATCGCCGACAGCAGCACGCGCGGATTGCGGCGCCGCACGTACAGGGCGCCGACGCCCTTCGGGCCGTACATCTTGTGCGCGCTGATCGACGCCATGTCGACCTTCAGCTCGTTGACGTTGAACGGGATCTTGCCGACCGCCTGCACGGCGTCGGTGTGGAACAGCACGCCTTTCTCCTTCGCGATCGCGCCAATCTCGGCGATCGGCTGGATGACGCCGATCTCGTTGTTGGCCGTCATGATCGTGATGAGAATCGTCTTGTCCGAGATGGCTGCGCGGAGGTCGTCGAGGCTGATCAGGCCGTCCTTCCGCACCGGCAGATAGGTGACGCGGTAGCCGTCCTTTTCGAGGCGCTTGCACGTGTCGATGATCGCCTTGTGCTCGGTGACGCACGTGATGATGTGGTTGCCCTTCTCGCGATACATCTCGGCGACGCCCTTGATGGCGAGATTGTCGGACTCGGTCGCGCCGCTGGTGAAGACGATCTCCTTCGGGCTCGCGCCGATGAGGTCCGCCACCTGCTTGCGTGCCTTGTCCACGGCCTCTTCCGCTTCCCAGCCGAACGGATGGTTGCGGCTCGCGGCGTTGCCGAAATGCTCCGTGAAGTACGGCAGCATGGCCTCGACGACCCGGGGATCGACCGGGGTCGTCGCGTGATAGTCCATGTAAATCGGAAGCTTGATGCTCATATGTCTCTCGAACCGCCAGGCCGGACTAGAGTCCCGCGCTGCTTCTGGAAACCACCACCGCGTGCGCCGGTCGTGGCGGCGCGACGTCGGACGCCAGCTCGGCGATCGTGCACTCGCCGAGCGCCGCGGCAATCCGCTCGCGCACCCGCCGGAGCGGATCGCGCACGTTGCATTTGGCAAACTGATCGCACGTGCCGGCATCGTCGGTCGAACAGGCCGTCACGGTGACCGGGCCATCAATCGCCTGGATGACGTCCGCCACCGAAATCTGCGACGGCACCCGCGCCAGCTGATAGCCGCCCCGCGTGCCCTGATGTGACGCGAGCAAGCCCCGTCGCACCAGACGCTGGAGCACCTTGGCCATCAACTCGATCGGGATGTCGTACTGCTCGGCGATCTCGCGGGCGCTCGACGAACTGCGGTCGCCGCGCACGGCCAGGTGTTTCATCGCCATGAGCGCGTAATCCGCCTTTTTTGAGAGCCTCAGCATAGGGTCCGCCTAAATCCGACCGGCGTAGTCCTATATTAGCATACCGGGCCTAGTATTTGGGCTGAGTCGGATCGACTTTGTCGATCCAGTCGAGGATGCCCCCCTTGAGGTTAAGCACCTTTTTGAAGCCGACCGAGCGCAGAAAATCGGCGGCCTTGGCGCTGCGACCGCCCACCTTGCATTGCACGACGATTTCCTCGTTGGGGTCGAGCTCCCGATATCGTTGGGCCACATCGCCGAGCGGTATCAGGACCGAGCCGGCGATGCGGTTGATCTGATACTCGTTCGGCTCGCGGACGTCCACGATCTTCAGGGCGTCCCCGCGGTCCAGCCGCTGCTTCAGCTCGGTGGCAGTGATCTCAGTCGCATGGTCGGTCACGGTCGCGGGCTCCGGTGCGGCGGGATGAATGCCGCAGAACTGTTCGTAATCGATGAGGGCAGTGACCGTCGGGTGATCGCCGCAGACCGGGCAGTCCGGATCCTTCCGGAGCTTCAGCTCGCGAAATCGCATGCGGAGGGCGTCGTAGATCAGGAAGCGCCCGATGAGCGGCTCGCCGACGCCGAGGATCAGCTTGATCGCTTCGGTCGCCTGAATCATCCCGACCATGCCGGGCAGCACGCCGAGGACGCCCCCTTCCGCGCAGCTCGGAACGAGCCCGGGAGGCGGCGGCTCGGGATAGAGGCAGCGATAGCACGGGCCGTCCTTGGTGGCAAAAACCGAGGCCTGTCCCTCGAATCGGAAAATACTGCCATAGGCGTTCGGCTTGCCGAGCAGCACGCAGGCATCGTTGACGAGATACCGCGTAGGGAAATTATCAGTGCCGTCGACGATCACATCGTAGGGTGCGAACAGTTCGAGCGCATTCTGCGAGGTCAGCGCCATCTCGTGGAGCACAATTTTCACTTCGGGGTTGATCGCGGTCAGCTTGTCCTTCGCGGAGTCAAGTTTTGACCGGCCGACGTCCGAGGTGCCGTGCAAAATCTGCCGATGCAGGTTGCTGAAGTCCACCACGTCGAAGTCGACGATGCCGAGGGTGCCGACGCCGGCAGCGGCGAGGTACATGGCGACGGGTGAGCCGAGGCCGCCGGCACCGATACAGAGCACTTTGGACGCCTTCAGCTTGCGCTGACCGTCCATCCCGACCTCCGGCATGATCAGGTGTCGGCTGTAGCGTTTGACTTCGTCGTCGGTCAGTTCGGGGGGGACGGGTCTCGGTGCCACAGGGAGACCCGTCCCCGGTTCCGTAAGGAGACCCGTCCCCCGTACCGGTACGCCGCCGGCGACCGACGGGATGATGCTCAGAGTGTCGCCCGCCTTGACAGGCGTCTGCTCTTTCTGCAGGTAGCGGATGTCCTCGTCGTTGATGTAGACGTTGACGAAGCTGCGCAGCTTGCCCTGTTCGTTGTACAGATGCCCTTTCAGACCGGCATGTCTGGCCGTCAGGTCCGCGAGCACTTCGCCCACCGTCGCGCCATTCGCGTCGACGGCATCCTTCTTATCGGTGTACGGCCGGAGCGGGGTGGGAATCAGAATTTTCGTCGACATCAAGCTCGCCCTCTTCGAAAGCAGATCGATCGTCCTTGAGATACCACACGGTCATCGTTTCGGCAGTGCCGCTCATGACCGACACGATCACGTACGCAAAGGTCGGCCACGCATGATCGAGATCGAACTGCGAGGGCCGGCTCGGGTGATCGGGGTGTGAATGATAGAACCCGAGCAGTTCGCCTCCGAGCTCGGTCGCGCGCTGCTCGGCGAGGCGATAGTCGGACGGCCGCACCAGAAAACGCCGGCGCGGACCCTCTTCGGTGGTGTTCGGGAGCGCAACCGTCGCGGCGACGTGCCCGGTGCCGCTGTTGCCGACCAGCGCACCGCAGCATTCGTGCGGGAAGGTTTCCGCGCCGTGGCGGCGGATCGCGGCTTCGGCAGCCTGCGTCAGCGTAAGTCGGCGATCACTCATTCGACGTCCAGAAGGAATCGGTCAGGTATTTTTCGGCGCCGTCAGGAAAAATCGTGACGACCACGCCCGCGTCGAGGCGACGCGCGACGTCGATTGACACCGCGAGCGCTGCGCCCGACGAGATGCCGGCGAGCAGCCCCTCTTCGCGCGCCAGACGCCGCACCATCTCGTAGGCGCGCTCGCTGCTGACACGCAGGTCTGCGTCGGCCAGCGCCGGGTCGTAAATCCCCGGCACGATCGCCGACTCCATGTGCTTCAGCCCCTCGAGCCCGTGGAACGGGCCGTCCGGCTGGAAGGAGATCAGCCGGATGTTCGGGTTGAAGCGCCGCAGGCGTCGGCCGGTACCGATGAACGTGCCGCTCGTGCCGAGCCCGGCGACGAAATGCGTGAGGCGGCCGCTGGTCTGCTCGATGATCTCGGGCGCCGTCGTGTCGTAGTGCGCGCGCCAGTTGCCATCGTTGTTGTACTGGTCCGGATAGAAAAACCGATCCGGATCGGCGGCGTGCATCCGGCGCGCCTCGCGGATCGCTCCGTCGGTCCCCTCGAGCGGGCTCGTCAGCACGAGGTCGGCGCCCAGCGCGCGAAGCATCAGCTTGCGCTCGGGGCTGGCGTTGTCGGGGAGGCACAACGTGACGGGATAGCCGCGAGCGGCGCCGACCATCGCGTACGCGATGCCGGTGTTGCCGGAGGTCGCGTCGAGGATCGTCTTGCCGCGCGTCAACGCGCCTGACGCCTCGCCCTCCAGGATCATGCGCGCGGCGGCGCGATCTTTTACTGACCCGCCGGGGTTCTGCCATTCGGCCTTGGCATACAGCTCGACGCCCGGCGTCTCGCGCTCGAATTGATACAAGCGCACGAGCGGGGTGCGACCGATCAAGTCGAGCACGCCGGAGTGGGGCCGCTCGACGGTGGAAGACTGGGGCGACGCAGGCAACGTCATCGACATGGTTAAAATACGACCGAACTAGTCGGATTATACCAACCGAGCCGGGAGTGTCAAAGGTGTACAGGGGACGGGTCTCCGTACGGGGGACGGGTCTCGGCTTTTTCAGCCCCCGACACTCGGTCTATACTCGCCTGTAGATGACGCCAGCCGAAGTCAAGGAAAGTCAACACCAACAAACAGATGCAGGACTTACAGTAGAGCTTGGCGGGTGGCTGTTCAAACACCGCACATTGATTCCCGTCCCCCTGTTCGTCGCGCTTCTCTTCGTCCGTCTCGGCGAGGCGCCCGCTTCCACCCGGCTGACCACCGCTGGCCTGGCCATCGTCGCCTCCGCCGAAACGATCCGACTCTGGGCTGTGCACCACATCGGCGCCGTCTCGCGCACGCGCACCGATCGCCTCGGGCCGCTCGTCGACGACGGTCCGTTCGGAGTCGTCCGAAATCCGCTGTACCTCGGGAACATCGCGCTGTGGGTCGGTTTCGCGCTGATCGCACGGCTCGTCTGGCTCGCGCCCGCGATCGCCATCGTCCTTGGCCTGGAGTACCACGCCATCGTCAAGTGGGAAGAGCGTCTGCTGACGTCGCGCCTTGGCGACGCGTATCGCGACTACACCACGCGCGTGCCGCGATGGGTTCCGAATCTCGCGCTCATGGGACGCAAAGGACGCGACTCAACGCGGACGGCAACGTTGTCCGCGTCCGCCAACGCGACGCCTTATTCGTGGCGCGACACGTTATTCAGCGAGCGCGGTACGCTCATCGCGGTTGCGGCGGGGTACGGACTGCTGTGGATAAAGGCTCGTTTTTGAGTGTCTGCCAGAGATACCACGACGCCACCGACCGATACGGCCTCCACGCTTCTCCGATCTTCAGAATCCGTTTCGCATCGGGGCGCTTGCGCAGTCGATACATCCGCTGGACGGCGTTGACGATCCCGAGGTCGCCCGCCGGAAGCACATCGGGCCGGTGCAGGCGGAACATCAGGAACATTTCAGCCGTCCACCGGCCGAACCCCTTTACCGCCGTCAGCCGCACGATGACCTCATCATCGGCGACCGTCTCCAGCGCGGCGAGATCGAGCCGTCCATCGCCGATTCGCGCGCACAAATCGCGAAGGTAGCCGACCTTCTGCCCGCTGAGGCCGACGCCGCGCAGCGCCGGATCGCCGAGGCCGGCGATGTCGGCCGCGCTCCCGATCGCCTCGTTGGGAAACAGCGCGGCGAATCGCGCGAAGATCGTCGCGGCCGCCTTCGTGGACAGCTGCTGACTCACGATCGCGCTGACGAGTGCGGTCAGGTGATCTTTTTTCTGCCGCTCCGCGAGGCCGCATGCGCCGATCCGTCTGACGGCGGCGCCGAGCAGCGGATCGCGTCGCATCAGGTGGCGGCGCGCACGCTGGTAGCCGTCCGGCGTAAGGGCGAGTGCTATATCGGGCATACAATCCGGAATCCGATGCTGTAGGCGTACGTGTCGGGCGGCACCGTGTGGCGGTACCCGCATCTCAGCATCGACACGTCGTCGTTCACCCACGAACCACCGCGGACGATGCGCATCGAACCGGTCTCGGGACCCCGCGGGTCGCGCATGTCGCCGCCGCCATAGGAATCCGCGCCATACCAGTCCGACACCCATTCCCACACGTTCCCGATGACGTCGTACAGCCCATACCCGTTGGGCGCATAGGTGCCGGTGGGCCGCGTGCCACGCTCGCGTTTCACGGCAGGATCCGCGAGAAAATTGCCGTGCGCCGGCTCGATGTCCGCTCCCCACGGATAGCGTTGACCGTCCACGCCGCCGCGTGCCGCCTTCTCCCACTCCGCCTCGGTCGGCAGGCGCACTTTTCGGTTGAGCGCGCTGGACATCCACGCGCAATACGCCAGCGCATCGTCGTAACGGACGAGAACGACCGGGTGCGACGCGCGTCCGGCGGGCGGCTCGGCGCGATCCCAGACGTACGGCGCCGCCAGATCCTTGAATCCGTCCTCGCGTCCACCGCGCGCGACGAGCGGCAGATCGAAGATGGCGGGCGCCGGGTAGCCGGTCTCACGAACGAACCGGGCGTAGTCGTCGTTCGTGACGGGGAACCTTCCGATCAGGAACTCGCTCACGTAGACGCGATGGACCGGACGCTCATCCGGCTCCGCATCGGCGGCACCCATCAGGAAATCGCCGGGCGGAATCCGAGCGAGGCTCGACAATGTCGCGGACAAAGTCGCCAGTATAGTCCAGGACAGTTGGGCCAGCCGGCCCCGGAAAAACGATACAGTGGCGGACATGAGACTCGAGCCCTTTGCCATGGAACGCATGCAGTCCACCTACGAGAACTTGGTGGACTTCAACTTGTCGGAAAGCGGCGTCCATCCGCTCGCGCTCGGCGATCTGGTGAGCGACGAGGCGTCGCGGGCGGCGCTGCTGGCCGAACATCTGCGCTACACGCAGTCGAACGGAACGATTCCGCTCCGGACGGCAATTGCCGGGCTCTATGCCGGCACGACGGCGGATCACGTGCAGGTGACCAACGGCGGATCCGAGGCGAACTACATCACGACATGGAACCTCGTCGAGCCGGGCGACGAAGTCGTGCTCATGGTGCCCAACTACATGCAAACGTGGGGTCTCGTGCGCGCCTTCGGCGCCACTGTGAAGGAATGGCCCCTCGTGGAACGCGGCACGCCCGCCCGGTGGCGCGTGGACCTCGACGCGCTCGACACGCTCGTGACGCCGCGCACGAAATTAATCATCATCTGCAATCCGAACAATCCGACCGGTGCGCGCATCGAGGCGGAGGATCTCGATCGCATCGGGGCCGCCGCCGCGCGCCATCACTGCTGGGTCCTCTCCGATGAGATCTATCGCGGCGCCGAGCTCGACGGCCGCGAAACGCCGTCGATGTGGGGGCGCTACGATCGCGCGATCGTCACCAGCGGGCTGTCGAAGGCGTACGGCTTGCCGGGACTGCGCATCGGCTGGATCGTCGCGCCCCCGGCGCAGGTGGCGAGGCTCTGGTCGTATCACGATTACACGACGATCTCGCCTGGCGCTCTCAGCGACACCCTCGCCCGGCGGGCGCTCGAGCCGGCGCGGCGGGCGCAGATTCTTGCGCGGACACGGCGCATCCTCAACGAGAACTTCCCCGTCATCGCCGAATGGCTCGACGGACAAGACGGCCTGTTCACCTACGTCAGGCCCGACGCCGGAGCGATCGTCTACGTCCACTATCGGCACGCCGTCAACTCGACCGAGCTCGTGACCATGCTACGCGATCAGAAGAGCGTGCTCATCGTCCCGGGCGACCACTTCGGGATGGATCGCTACCTGCGGATCGGCTTCGGCGACGAACCGGGCTACCTCCGGCAGGGGCTGATGCGGCTGCGCGAACTGTTGACCGAGTTGGCAAGTTGACGTTCGATCTCGTGCTGGTCGGCTTCGGCCACGTCGGACGACGCTTCGTTCGATTGCTGGACGCCAACCGTTCCGCGCTGGAGGGTGAGGGGCTTGACGTGCGGATCGTCGGCGTGGCCACTCGGCGCCACGGACACGCGTACGCGAGCGGCGGCCTCGACGCGATCGCGATCGCCGACCGCGTGGAGCTCGGCGAATCCATCGGCGCCGAAGGCGGCGTCAGCCGAAGGTCAGGCGCCGCGACGGCATTCATCCGCGACGCCGTCCGCCGGAGCGCGACCGCTGCCAGCCACGGCCACGTGGTGGTCGTCGAAACGACCACGCTGGACATCGAACGCGGCCAGCCGGCAATCGACCACGTGCGCACGGCTCTCGATTGTGGCGCGCACGTCGTCACGGCCAACAAGGGGCCGGTGGCGTTTGCCTATGGCGCGCTCGCACGCGCCGCGGAGCGCGCCGGCCGGCGCTTCCTGTTCGAAGGCGCGGTGATGGACGGCATCCCCATCTTCAACCTCGTGCGCGACACGCTCCCCGGTGTCTCGGTCACTGGTTTTCGCGGCGTCGTCAACAGCACGACGAACTACATCCTGACGGCGATGGAATCGGGCGAGCCGTTCGATGCGGCGCTCGCCGCGATGCAGCGCGCGGGCATCGCCGAAGCGGACGCGTCGTTCGACGTAGATGGGTGGGACGCCGCGGCCAAGACGGCGGCGCTCGCCAACGTGCTGCTCGGCGCGCGGCTGACGCCGGCGTCGGTCGCGCGAGAAGGCGTCGCGGGCGTGACGCCGGCGCGTGTGAAGACGGCTCGTGCCGAGGGCCGGCGGCTGAAACTCGTCGCCCGCGCCGAGCGGGTCGGACGCGCCGTGCTCGCCCGCGTCGCGCCGGAGGAGCTGCCCGGCGACGATCTGCTGGCGGGTCTCGAGGGACAGCAGAACGCGCTCGTGCTGCAGACCGACCTGCTGGGCGAGATCGCCGTCGTCCAGCGCGGATCAGGCCTGACGATGACCGCCTATGCGTTGATGGCGGACCTGATCACGATTGCCCGCCAGCTTGCTCTCCACCGCCGAGCGCCGCGAGCGCGGCGGTGAGGGCGGCGGCGTCGTAGCCTTTGATCATCCGATCGCCGATCACCGTGAGCGGCACGACGCGAAATCCGAGCGCGATCAGCTCGTCGTACGCGCGATCGTCTGCTTCGATGTCTTTGACCAGGAATGCGACGTGCGCGCGTGAAAGCAACTCTTTCACCTGCTCGCAGCTGTGTCAGGCCTGGCCGGCGTAGACGATAATCATCCAGTCATTATGCCGCCTCTCGACGGAATCACCGTACTCGACCTCACACGCGTGCTCTCGGGCCCGTACTGCACGATGCTGCTCGCCGACATGGGCGCGCGCATCATCAAAATCGAACAGCCCGGCCGCGGCGACGATACGCGCCACTGGGGCCCGCCGTTTCTCGCCGGCGAAAGCACCTATTTCCTCAGCATCAATCGGAGCAAAGAAAGCGTCACGCTCGATTTCAAGACGCCGGAGGGACGCGCGATCCTCGACCGCCTGCTGGATCGGTGCGACATCCTCGTCGAGAACTTCCGGCCTGGGACGCTGGCGAAATTGGGGCTAGACTATCCCTCGCTCGCCCCCACCCATCCGCGGATCGTGTACTGCTCGATCGCCGGCTTCGGCCAGACAGGACCGCGACATCACGAGCCGGGCTACGATGCCGTGATGCAGGCGGAAGGCGGCTTGATGAGCATCACCGGCGCCGCCGAAGGTCCGCCGTACCGGCTGGGTGTGGCGATCGCCGACATCGTCACCGGCATGTTCGCCGCGCAGGGCATCGCGTTCGCGCTCCTGGCGCGCGAGCGGAGCGGCCGCGGTCAGCACGTGGACATCGCGATGCTCGATTCGGTGGCCGCGCTGCTCAGCTATCAGGCGGCGATCTACTTCGCCACCGGATCGGCGCCAGGCCGGATGGGCAACCGGCATCCGACGATCGTGCCGTACGAAACATTCAGCGCGGCGGACGGCGATTTCGTGCTCGCCGTCGGCAACGATCAGCAGTGGCGCACGTTCTGTGGCGTCGCCGAGATCGAGGCGGACGAGCGGTTCGCGACAAACCGGCAACGCGTCATGCAGTACGCTGAGCTGAAGCCGATCATCGAGGAGCGGCTTCGCTGTCATCCGCGTGCTTATTGGATCGAGCGGCTCAAGGCGGCGGGGGTGCCATGCGGGTCGGTCCGCGACCTGCACGACGTGTTCACCGATCCGCAGCTCGCCGCACGCGACATGATCGCCACACTGGATCACGTGACGATCGGCGCACTTCGTTTGCTCGGGATCCCGATCAAGCTGTCGGATACGCCGGGAGCAATCCGATCGGCGCCACCCACGCTCGGCCAGCACACCGACGACGTGCTGCACCGCGATCTCGGCATTCCACGCGACGCCGTTGACGGCCTTCGCGCACGAGGCATTGTGTAATGGAAATTTCGCAGATCAGGAAGCGCGTCCTGGAGACCATCGATCGCGCCAGGAAATCCGCCGTCGAGCGGCGGAGCCGCACGGATCAGGCGGCGCGCGACTACGACGTGTTCCTCGAGCGCGTCGCGGTGCCGGTGTTCCGGCAGCTCGCCAGCGTCCTCCGCGCCGAGAGTTATCCGTTCACGGTCTTCACTCCAGGCGGCAGCGTGCGGTTGATGTCGGATCGGGCGGCCGAGGACTACCTGGAGCTGACGCTCGACACGGCCGGCGACGAGCCGCGCGTCGTCGGACACACAAGCCGCGCCCGCGGGCGGCGCGTCATGGAATCCGAACGTCCCGTCGCCGAGCGCGCGCCGGCGGACCTCACCGAAGAGGATGTGGTGGCTTTCGTGCTGAAGGAATTGGAGCCGTTCGTCGAACGCTGACACGGACGCTCAGCGCCGATCGATTTTCTTCAGGCGAGCCGCTCGATCGACGACGTATCGATGCCCTGCCGTTTGAGCAGCGACAGGAGGCCCGACCGGTCGGCCGATCGTCGATACGCTTCGCGCGCATCGACCGCGCCGCTCTGGACGAATCCGACGAGCGCGTCGTTGAGCGGCACCATGCCGTGCCGGCGCCCGCCCTCGATCGCCATCGGCAGCTGCGACGTCTTGCCTTCAGCGATGACGCCGGCCACGGCGGGCGTGTTCAGCAGGAGCTCGCGCGCCGCCAGGCGGCCGCCGCCGTTCTTCTTCAGCAGCACCTGCACGACGACGCCGCGTACCTGTTCGGCGAGCGCCATCTGGATCTGCCGGCGGTACTCGGGCGCATACAGATCGATCGTGCGATCGATGGCGCCCGTCGCGCTGTGCGCCGAGAATCCGCCGACGACGAGATGTCCGGACGCCGACGCTTCGAGGGCGACGTCCATCAGCTCCGCCGTCCGCAGATCCTCGATCACCAGCACATCGGGGTCCTCGCGCAGCGCCGCGCGCGCCGCCGCCAGCAGATCGTCGTTGCTGCCGCGCACCTCGCGCTGGCTGACGAACGACGCCCCGCGCTCGTGCACGATGTTGATCTCGCTCTCGATGGAGATCACGTGATCGTGCCGCGTCCGGTTGATCACGTCGATGAACGCCGACAGCAGCGTCCGCTTGCCGCTCGACCGCGGGCCCGCGACGAGCACGAGGCCTTCCGGCTCCATGGCGAGCGCCTGGATCTCGCGCGAGAGCGCGAGTTGATCCATCGAGACGGTCCGCGCGGCCATCAGCCGGAACACGCCCCCGGGGCCGCGCTGATCGCGGAAGCTCATGCAGCGCACGCGGCCGACGTCCTCGATGTCGCAGATCCATTCGGTCGCCGCGCCAGTGCGCAGCGCTTCGTGGCTGCGGTCGGGCATGAGCGTCAGCAGCAGCGACTCGACGTCTTTCGGCGTGAGCGTGGGCTCGCCATCGAGCGTCTCGTTTTCGCCGTCCACGCGGACGGCCGGCTTCGCGTCGGAAGCCAGGTACAGCGTGGATGCGCCGCGCGCAGACGCCAGGCGCAGCAGCCGATCGAGCCCCGACGACGTCGGCGCGACCACAGGAGGCGGCACGTCTGCGCGGATCGGATTGCGCGCCATCGGCAGCACGACGCCCGGCTGTGACGACACGACGTACGGAGTGGACGGCCCTGCTTGTTCCGCCGGCGCTTCGACCGGAGGCGCGGCAGCCATGGGAACGGCCAGCGGTGTCTGAGGCACAGGCTTCTTCGTGATGGCGGCGACCGCAACCCTGATCGATTCTTCGATTCTGACCGCGTCGTCCACGCGCGCGGCCTCTTCAAGCCGGGCCACCTCGGCGAATCGGGCCGCTTCGGCCGCTTCGGCAACCGTCAGCGCCTCCGCGAGACGGGCGATCTCTTCGTCTGCGGCACGGCGCGCGTCTTCGAAGCGGGCCACTTCGGCGAGGCGCGCTGCCTCGGTGAGCCTGGCAGCTTCGGCAACCCTTATGGCTTCGTCATGCTCGCGCCTGGCCGCTTCTTCGAGGCGCGCGATCGCGGCCATCCGAGCAGCTTCGGCAATCTCGGCGGCTTCGGCGATCCTGACCAGATCTTCGTGGGCGAGCCTGGCTGCCCCTTCGAGACGCGCGATTTCCGAGCGGCGTTCGACATCGGCGCGGCGGGCGGCCTCCGCCGTTCCTGCCGCCTCTGCCTGAGCGAACCTGAAGGCCTGTTCGAGCCGCGCGATCTCGGCGAGGCGCGCCGCCTCGGACGCCTTCGCAGTTTCGGCGATTCTGGCTGCCTCTTCTCGCGCGAGCCTCGCAGCCTCTTCGAACCGCGCGGTTTCGGCCAGGCGCGCCGCCTCGGACGCCTTCGCAGTTTCGGCGATTCTGGCTGCCTCTTCTTGCGCGAGCCTCGCTGCCTCTTCGAACCGCGCGACTTCGACCAGACGCGCCGCCTCGGACACCTTTGCGGCTTCGGCGATTCTCGCCGCGTCCTCCTGCGCAAGCCTCGCTGCCTCTTCGAGTCGCACGGTTTCCGAAAGACGCGCTGCCTCGGTGCTGCTGACCGCGTCGGCGATCCTCGCCGCTTCGCGCTCTGCGGCTCTTGCCACTTCTTCGAGTCTCGCGAACTCGGCGAGGCGCGTCTCCTCGGCAGTCCGTGCCGCGTCGGCGCCTCGCGCGATCTGCTCCTGCGCCAGCCGCGACGCCTCCTCGAGCCGCGCGATCTCTGCGGCGCGCGAAACCTCGGCAACCTTCGCCGCTTCGGCCGTGCGCGCGGCTTCTTCGTGCGCGAGCCTGACTGCTTCCTCCAGACGCGCGATGTCGGCCAGGCGAGCGGCGTCAGTGTTCCTGGCCGCGTCCGCGATCTTCGCCGCTTCGCGCTCGGCGGCTCTCGCCGCCTCGTCGAGCCGCGCGACTTCGGCGAGGCGCGTCTCCTCGGCAACCCTCGCAGCTTCGGCGATTCTGGCCGCCGCTTCGTGCGCAAGCCTGGAGTTCTCTTCCAGCCGCGCGATCTCGGCGAGGTGGGATGCTTCGAGCGCCTTGGCTGCCTCGGCGATCCTCGCGGCTTCGTGCTGCGCGACGCGGATCGCTTCTTCGAGTCGCGCGACTTCGGCGAGGCGACTCGCCTCGGCCTGCCGGGCAGCGTCGGCGATCCGGACGGCTTCTTCTTCGACGCGTCCGGAGGCTTCGGCATGTCTGGCCGCATCCCGTTCGAGGGCCACCGCTTCCGTTCGTCGAACAATTTCTTCGAGGCGCGCGACCTCGGATACCCGAGCGGCTTCCGCGATCCTCGCGGCCTCGGCATGACGGCCCGCGTCTTCTTCCGCAAGCCTGACGGCCTCTTCGCGCCGTGCGACCTCCACCACTCGAGCGGCCTCTGTGGTCTTCACCGACTCAGCGTGACGGCTCGCTTCCTCCTGAGCCTGTTTGACGGCCTCTTCCAGCTGCGCCACCTGTGCGAGCCGAGCCGCTTCGGCAGCTCTTTGAGCTTCGTCGTGCCGCGCCGCCGCTTCGTCGTGCGCGAGCCTGATCGCGTCTTCGAGCCGCGCGACCTCAGAGACGCGAGCGGCCTCGGCGGCCTTGACCAGCTCCGCCTGCCGCGCCGCTTCGTCGGCAGCGACTCTGGCCGTTTCTTCGAGGCGCGCGACTTCAACCCCGCGAGCCTCTTCGCCAGCTTTGACCGATTCGGCGTGGTGAGCCGCGTCGGCCTCGGCGACTCTGAGCGCTTCTTCGAGGCGCGCGATTTCCGCGGCACGCGCCGTCTCAGCGGCCTTGACCGCTTCCGCGTGCCGGTTGGCTTCCTCTTCAGCGAGCCGGACGGCCTCTTCGAGCCGCGCAACCTCGGACAGCCGCGCAGCCTCTGCAACGTTGTCCGCATCCTCGTGGAGGGTCGCCGCTGCGACCTCCGCGACGCGCGCAGCCTCCGCGGCGCTGGCGGCTTCGGCCATCGTCGCGGTCTTTTCTTCGGCGAGCCTGGCCACTTCCTCGAGCCGCGCAACCTCGACCAGCCGCGCCGCTTCAGCGCCCTTCGCGGCCTCAACCAGTCGGGCCGCTTCTGCTTCGGCGATCCTCACTGCCTCCTCGAGCCGTTCGACCTCGGTTGCTCGCGCCGCCTCGGCGGCCCTGGCGGCTTCGGCGTATCTCGCCGTCTCCTCCTCCGCGCGCCTCACTGCTTCTTCCGCGCGCGCGACCGCCTCCACCATCGCATCGTGCACGGGCGGGGCCAGCATCGTCTTCACCGCTTCGAGCGTTTCGATCGGCTGATCCGCCGCAGCCGACGATGTTTCGCTCGCGAGGCTTTGCGTTGTCGCAGATGCCGCGCCCTCCTCGCCTCGAACGGCCGGTTGCGCGGCCGCCGTGATCTCGAGGTCGTCGTCGCCCTGACTGACCGGGAGCTCGACCGTCTCGGCATTCGCCCACAGATGTTCGGCGTCGGGCAGCAGCAGGTCGTCGTCTTGTGCCACCGGAGCAGGAGGCACTGCGACAGGTGCGGGCGCGCTTCCGATTTCCTCGTAGCTCTTTGCATCGTCGGCGGGCGCGATGTCGGCGGCAGCGCGATGCGAGGACGTGCCGGCCGTAGCCGCGGGTCCGAAGACCTCTTCGGGGACGCGGTCGTCCTCGGGGACTCGCCGGCGCCGGATCTCGGCCCAGACGTCGTCGCCTCCGCGAGCGGCGACGACCGTAAAATGTTCGTGTGGAAAATCGGGACGATTCGAGAGCTCGAACTGCGCCGCGCCGAATTCATCGAGTGCGTGGAGGACTTCCGCCGGCATCAGCTGGCTCACGATGCCGTTGACCGCCTCGAGGGTGAGGCCGCGCGATGCCAGATCCACCTGTCCAGTGGGTGTGACGACGTACGGTTTGTCGCCGGCGTGCAGCACGAGGGCCTCGCCGTCGACCTGCACGATAGCCTGAAGCAGTGAAGGAACCAGAGTCATTTACGGTATTGCACGCCTTCGCGAACCGAGGGCGAAAGCCGCACACGTCCAATGTCGGCGCGAACCGCGTTCAGCATTAGGACATCGTGGCGTGAATACGCCTTCTGTGTCCGTTTCGTGCGCCTTACTTCGCAGACGCGTCCCGCGCCATGTCGTAGATGCGGACCAGCTCCACGAGTTTGTAGCCGCGCGTCTGATACGGCGGGATGATGCGTTCCGTTCTCAAGTACTGCATCATGCCGTCGTCAACGTAATCGGGCTCGCCGACATCGGGCTCCGCCGCAAGCGCCAGCTCCAGCTCGCCAACCGACATCGTCTTGCGCTCGACGTCCCTGGTCGCCGGCAGAATGCCGAACCGGCGAAACCGCTGCGTCGAGACGTCCACGCGAAAGCCGACGAAGATCTCGTTGCTGATGAAGTTGTAGTCGGCTTCGGAGCGGCTGGCCGGCGCGTCCTCTACACGGATGAGCGCCACGCGATCGATCTGCTGCAGGCGATCGATCAGGACCTGCGTGAACGTGCCCTCGCCCGACCACTTCGACGTGTCAATCTGCATAGTGGATCGCCATCAGCCCGCCCAGCACCGGATGATGCGTGGCGCGCCTGAAACCGCGCGCGGTCATCAGACGCGCGACCGCCGCGGCGCCCGGGTAATTCCTGATTGAAGCCGGAATGTAGCGGTACGTGTCAGGGTCGCGGTGCAGGAGCCAGCCGACCGCGCCGCCGACCACTGTGAGGTACGCGAGATAGAACGTGCGCAGCAGCGCATTCTGCGGGCGATCGAAATCGAGCGACAGTGCACGGCCGCCCGGCTTCAACACGCGCCGAATTTCGTCAATCGCCATCGTCAGATCCGGCACGTTCCTCAACCCATAGCCTGTCGTGACGATGTCGAACGACTGGTCGGGAAACGGCAGGGCGAGCATGTCGCCAACCAGAAAGTGTGGATCGGAGGATGCCGACACCTTGGCGCGGGCCAGCTCGATCATGCGCGGCGTCAGATCGAGGCCAGTCACCTGCGCCCCGGCGGCGGCCAGTGCGAAGGCGATGTCGCCGGTCCCGGTGGCCAGGTCGAGCGCGCGCACGCCCGCGGACGGCGCGGCCAGTGCGACGAGGCGCCGCTTCCATCGGCGATCCTGCCCGTACGAGAGCAGCCGCGTAATCAGGTCGTACCGGTCCGCAATGGTCGCGAACAGCCCGCGGACGTAGCGGCGCTTGCCGTCCGCCGTTGCGATGCGCTGGCGCAGGGACATCTGTCGGATAATAGCGCTGCATGCTCCCATCGAGCACCGTCGAGAACTATCTGAAGGCAATTTACCTCGGGCAGTCCGGGCTGACGGGAGACGAGCACCTCGTGCCGATGGGACAGGTGGCGGCTGCGTTGGGCGTGACGCCCGGCACCGCGACGACGATGGTCAAGGCGTTGGCCGAGTCGGGCCTCGCCGAATACGAACCGTACAGCGGCGTTCGCGTGACCGCGGCCGGCGAAAAACTCGCGGGTCTCGTGTTGCGGCGCCACCGGCTCGTCGAGCTGTTTCTGGTCAACGTGATGGGCATGAGCTGGGCCGAAGTGCACGACGAGGCGGAACAGCTCGAGCACGTGGTGTCCGAGCGGCTGATCCAGCGTATCGACGAGATGCTGGGCAACCCGACCCACGATCCGCATGGCGATCCGATTCCGAGCCCCGACGGCGCGATTGCGCCCCACCATCTCGAGAGTCTGCTGACGTGCGCGATCGGCACGCCGCTCCGCGTGACGCGAATCGCCGATCAGGATCCGGCATTTCTCCGGTTCATCGAAAAGAACGACCTGAAGCCCGGGCAACCGGTCGAAGTCGAAGCGCGCGATGCAGCGGCCGACTCGGTGCTGTTG
Source organism: Vicinamibacterales bacterium (assembly GCA_036268855.1). Classification (GTDB taxonomy): domain Bacteria; phylum Acidobacteriota; class Vicinamibacteria; order Vicinamibacterales; family CAVVIG01; genus DATATJ01. The sequence goes on along the minus strand of DATATJ010000235.1, from coordinate 8,335 downwards.
CGCGGCAAGGATCGGCGAACCATGACCATCGGCGCACGCGCCGCGTCGAAGCTGCTCGTCGAGATCGATCCCGCATGAGGCGCGCGGCCGCGATCGCGAGCGTCTGCCTGCTCGCGGTCAGCGGTAGTTCTGCGTTCTCGCAGGACGCGCCGGGTGGGTCGCCGGCGCAGCAGGCGATCGAGCCCGACCGCCCCGACGTCACCAACGGCACACACATCGTCGAGACCGGTCTGCTGCAGATTGAATTCGGCGGCCAGTACACGCGCTCCGGGGGCCCGCAGTCCGCGTTCGGATCGCCGTTCACGGCACGCATCGGGCTGCGCGACTGGATTGAGGCGCGGATCGGCACCGACGGCTTGCTGACCCAAACGGACGGCGTCACGCGCGCGACGGGACTGGGCAACGTGCAGGTCGGCGCGAAGCTGCGCCTGTGGGCCGATCCTGGTGGCGTCCCCGTGCTGTCGGTGCTGCCCACAGTGAATCTGCCCACGGCCAGCAGCGAAAAGGGTCTCGGCTCGGGGCACGCTGACTACACGCTCGCGTTGTTGACCGGTTCGGACTTTGCGACCCACGCGCACGTCGACGTGAACTACGGCATCGGCGCCATCGGCAGCGTGGCGGGCGAGCAGAAGTTCGTCCAGCACCTGGTGTCGGTCTCGGCGAGCGATGCGATCACCGACAACTGGAATCCGTACCTCGAGGTGTTCTGGTTCTCGCGCCAGGACGCCGGCGGCCGGTCGGTGACGTCGATTGACGGCGGCGCGATTTACCAGATCGGCACGCGCTACGCGCTCGACGGCGGTCTGCAGTTCGGCGTGACGGCGGACGCGCCGCGCTTTGGGGCGTTCGGCGGCATCTCGATGATCGTCGGCAACGTCCTGGGAGCGCAGGGCGCGGTCGAGCGGCAGCGCCAGGCCGAGCGGCGCGCGGCCAACGTGGCGAAGCACAAGTAGCGCGGCCTCACGCCTTTTCCGATCGGCGGACGCCCAGCCAGTACAGCGCGGGCAGCGCCAGCAGCGTCAGCACCAGCGTGGACAGCAGGCCGCCGACCACGACGGTCGCGAGCGGCCGCTGGACGTCGGAGCCAATCCCGGTGGCATGTGCCGCCGGCACCATGCCCAGCATCGCCACGACGATCATCATGAGCACCGGCCGCATCTGCCCGAGCGCGCCCTGAACCACCGCGTCCCGCGTGCGGACGCCGCCCTCCGCGCGGCGCCGGTTGATGTCCGACACGATCAGCACGCCGCTCATCACGGCCACGCCGAAGAGCGAGATGAAGCCGACCGCCGCGGACACGCTGAGCGCGATGCCACGGACGTAGAGCGCGAGAATGCCGCCGACGAGCGAAAACGGCACGTTACACAGCACGAGCCCCGCGTCGCTTGCCGATCCGAACGCGAAGAACAGCAGCCCGAAGATCACGGCGATCGTCAGCGGCAGGATGAAGGCCAGCCGCCGGCGTGCGCGTGCGAGATTCTCGAACTGGCCGCCCCATTCGACGTGATAGCCGCTCGGCAGCGTGACCTGGCGTGCGAAACGCTGCTGCGCGTCCGCCACGAATCCACCCTGGTCGCGCCCCCGGATGTTGGTGCGAACCGAGATCTGCCGGCGATTCTCGCGGCGGGCGATGATGCTGGCGGCGTTGGCCACACGGATCTCGGCGAGCTGCGACAACGGCACCCGGCCGCCGTCGCGCGTCGTGACGAGAATGTTGCCGATCGCCGACGCATCCGCGCGCGCCTCGGGAAGATAACGGACGGTGATGGCGAAGCGGCGCTCCCCTTCGAAGAACGTGCTCACCGTGCGCCCTCCGATCGCCAGCTCGATGACGTCCTGCACGTCGCGCACGTTCAGCCCGTAGCGCGCCAGCGCCTGACGATCGAGGCGTAATCGCAGCTGCGATTGATCGTCCTCCTGCTCGATGCCCGTGTCGGCCGCGCCGGGGACCTGCCGCACGATGTCGAGGGTCTGGTTGCCGAGACGGCGCAGCGCGGTCAAATCGGAGCCCGTGAGGATCACGGCGAGGTCGGCCGGCGAGCCCGTGACGGCCTCGGTCACGTTGTCGATGATCGGCTGCGTGAAACTGAAGAACCCGCCGGGAATCGCCCTCCGCAGCCGCTGCGACAGCTCCTCCACGAGGTCCGCCTTGACCTTGCCGCGCGGCCACTCGTCGTAGGGCTTGAGCGCGACGAACAGCTCGTTGCGATTCGGGCCGTACGGATCGGTGCCATCGTCGTTGCGGCCGGTCTGCGAGGCGACCTCGCGCACCTCGGGTGACTGCTTCACCAGCCGGCGGATTTCGCTCGCGAGCTCGGCCGACTTCGCCAGCGAAATGCCCGCCGGAAAATTGGCGCGGATCCAGACGACCCCTTCGTCCAACTGCGGCAGGAACTCCGACCCGAGTTGGGTGCCGACGCCGAAGGCCGCGGCAACCACGAGCGCGGCGACGCCGAGCACTCGGCGCGGGTGTTCGATCGTCCAGTGAAGGGCGCGTTCGTAGCGGCCCGACATCCACGTCAGGACCGGGTTCTGCCACGAGCGCGGCGCGTTGCGGAACAGGTACGTCGCCAGCACCGGAATCAGCGTCAGCGCGATCAGCATCGACCCGAACAGCGCATAGCACACCGTGAACGCCATCGGCGTGAACAGCCGGCGCTCCACGCGCTCGAGCGTGAAGAGCGGGATATACGCCGACACGATGATGATCAGCGAGAAGAAAATCGGCCGCTCGACCTCGAGCGCCGCATCGCGGATCAGATCGATCATGGCCGGCCGACCCGACGAGCGGTGAGCGTCGAGCGCATGCACGATGTGCTCGACCATGATCAGGGTGCCGTCGACGATGATGCCGAAGTCCAGCGCGCCGAGGCTCAGCAGGTTCGCCGGGATGCCGCTGAAGTGCATGCAGGCGAAGGCGAACAGCAGCGAGAGCGGAATCGTGATCGCCGTCAGCAGCGCGGCGCGGACGCTTCCCAGGAAGAGGCACAGCACGGCGAGCACGATCACCAGGCCTTCGACGAGCGTGTGCGTGACGGTGTACAGCGTGTTGTCGACCAGATCGGTGCGATCGTAAATCGGCAGGATCTTCACGCCTTCGGGAAGCTCCGAGGCGTTCAATTCGTCGATCGCGCCGTGGATGCCTTCGAGGACAACACTCGGGTTTTCGCCCCGGCGCATCAGCACGATCCCCTCGACGCGATCGGTCCGGTCGCCGATCGCGAAGATCCCGGTGCGCGGCGACGATCCGAGATGCACGGTGCCGACGTCGCGGACGAAGACCGGCACGCCGTTGGCGGCGGTGACCACGACATTCTCGATGTCGCCGATCGACTGGATCAACCCGACGCCGCGGACCACGAGCGCCTGCTGCTGGTTGTCGAGCTGGGCGCCCCCGGCGTTCTGGTTGTTCGAGTCGACGGCCTGCGCGATGTCGCGAATGGACAGGTTGAAGCGGGTCAGCGCATTCGGATCGACGTCAATCTGGTACTGCTTGATCAAGCCGCCGAATGGCGTGATGTCGGTGACGCCCGGCACCTGCAGCAGGCGCGGCTCGATGATCCAGTCTTCGATCTCACGCAGATCTCGCGAGCTGTAGCCCGGTCCCTCGAGGGTGTACTTGTAGACTTCGCCGATCGGCGTCGAGAGCGGTCCGAGCGTCGGCGCGACCCCGTCGGGCAGCGTCGCGTCGCGGAGCTTCTCGAGCACGACCTGACGCGCGAAATAGTCGTCCGTGCCGTAATCGAAGGTCAGCTCGACGACCGACAACCCGAAGATGGTGCGCGACCGCCGCGCGATCACGTCCGGCACGCTATTGAGCGCGCGTTCGATCGGGACGGAGACCTGCTGCTCGATCTCCTCGGCGGCGTGGCCGGGATACAGGCTGATGACCACGACCTGCGTGTCGGAAATGTCGGGATAAGCCTCGATGCTCAGCTGCGTGAACGACCAGAGACCAAGCGCGACGAGTGCCAGGCCGACGAGCACCGCCAGTACGCGGCGGCGCAGTGCCAGACGAAGGAGTGCCGCGATCATCAGGCGCTACGATCGCGGGACGAGGCCCTTGAGCAGCATCGCGCCGTCCACGACCACCGAGTCGCCGGCCTTGACGCCACTCGTCACCCTGACGAGGTCGCCGGCCGGTTGGCCCACTTGCACGGCGCGCTCGACGAAGTGGCCCGCCGGCTGCTCCACGAAGACCACCGTGCGATTGCCGTCCTGCACGAGCGCCGCCGACGGCACCACCGGGATCTTCGCCGTCGACTCGATGTGATGGATGCTGCCGTACATCTCGGGCCGGAATCGTCCGGCGCGGTTGTCCATTTCGGCCTGCACCTTGATGGTGCGCGTCTGCGGATCGACGGTATCGGCGATGCGCGAGACGCGGCCTTCGAACGTCTCGCCCGGGTACGCGACCAGGCTGATCTCCACGCGTTCGCCGTCCCGAACGAAGCGGATGGCGCTTTCGGGCACCTGCGACGTCACCCAGATGGTGCTCAAGTCGGCGATAGTCATGAGGCTCGCGTTGGCGTCGTTACGGAACTCGCCAGGCACGACGCTGAGCTCGAGCACCTTGCCGGCGAGCGGACTGCGGAGCACCACTTCCTGATCGGTGCCAGGTGTCAGACCGAGCACGGTCAGACGGCGCAGCCCCTGGTCGCGTGCGGCCTTCGCTTGTTCCACCGAGGCCTTCGCCTGCTCCCACGCGCTGTCCGCGCTCAGAACGTCCTTTTTCGCGACGGCATCGTGCTCGAACAGATCCGCCGCGCGGTCGCGATCCGACTCGGCTTTCCCCAGCGCCGCCTGCGCCTGCGCGACCGCGGCTTGCGACGAGACATACGCCGACATCGCCGCATCGGCGTCGGGACTCTGAATGGTCAGCAGCGGCTGATCCTTGCGCACGGCGTCGCCGACCTTGACCAGCACGCGCGTGACGCGGCCGGTCACCGGCAGGACGACTTTCGACACGCGACTCGGGTTCGCTTCGATCTTGCCCGGCGCGACCACTTCGTCGGTCGGCAGCTCCGCCGTGCGGACCATGTCGCGCTTGATTTGCGTGAGCATGGGCGAGGTCAAAGGAATGACGACGGCGCCCGGCTCCGGTGAGACCGCCTGCGCGGCCGCGGCCGGCTCGATGGTCCGGCCGCCGCAGGCCGTGAGGAGTATGGAGACGACCGCGAGTGCAACGAGACATTTCATGGATTCACCCTGCCCGAGATCGAATCGAGCGTGTAGAGGCTGCGGGCGTAGTCGGCCCGCGCGTCGTTGTAGCTTTGTGAGGTGTCGTTGAAGGCGCGGACCGCATCGAGCAGCTCCACGAAGCTCGCCTCGCCGCGCCGATAGGCGTACTCGGTCGCCGCCCTCACGTCGTGCGCCTGCGTCAGCATCTGCTGCTCGATGGTGTCGACGATCGCTCTGGCCGCTGTGTATTGCGTGTAGGCGGTCGCGACCTCGCTGCCAATCTCGAGCTCCAGCGCCTCGACTTTCGTCTGCAGCTGGCGATCCTCTGCCTGCGCGCGGGCAATCTCGCCCTGATTGCGATTGAAGAGCGGCAGCGGCGCGCTGAAGAACACCGCGTACGCGTTGCCGCGTGCGCTGGTCCCTTCCTGCCGGTGATATTCGCCGCTGACCGTGTAGTCGACGATCCCGTTGGCGATCTGCAGCCGCGTGTCGGCCGTGGATCGCGCCTGATCGATCCGGGCAGCGAGAAGATCGGGACGGCTCGCCAGCGCGCGGCCCTTCAGCGCCTCGTAGCCGGGCACGTCCGTGTCGTGGCGAAGATCGCCGATCGCGTCGGGCTCCCCGGCGGCCGCATCGCGTCCGAGCAGCGTCGCGAGGCGCGTGCGTGCCGCGCTCAGCGTCGTTTCCTGCTGGCGGACGTCGTTCTGAAACTGGAGCGCCGCCAGCCGCGAGCGCGCCAGCTCCATCTGCGAGAGGTCGCCGGTGCGGACGCGCTCCGTGTTGATCGCCACCACGCTGTTGAACGCCGCGAGGTTGTCGCGCGCGAGCGCGACGTTCAGCTTGCCGACCTGGACGCCGACGAACGCGCCTTCGACACCGAGGACCAGCGTCCGCGTCGCGTCGAGGAGCTGCATCTCCGACACCGATTTCGCCAGATCGGCCTGGTCGATTCGCCGTTCGCGTTTTGCGCCGCGCTCGATCACGACATCGGTGCGGAACACCTGTTCGTACGGGCTGATGCCCGCATCGACGAGCGGCTGGTCGGGCCGTGTGACGCTCGCCGTCACGACCGGGTTCGGCCGCAGCGATGCGGTGAGCCGGGCAGCATCGGCAACCTGCAGATTGAAGCGCTCCGCGAGCAGGTTCAGGTTGTGATCGATCGCTTCCTGCACAGCCTGATCAATCGTGACCGCGGCGCTCCGCGTGGGCGACGCCGGCTGCGCCCGCACGCCTTGGCACACAAACACCAGCACAGCAACCATGGCTGCTCTGTTTCGAGTCATGTCCTCCCTCGATCGATTCCGGATCGCGCAGCGCAAGCGAAGCCCGCAGCGCGGCAGCGCGGCGAGCGCGATCCAGATGACGACTCCGACGCCGAAATGAAATTCAGGTCAGGCGATCGAGGCGGGAGGCGCGCGGGGAGTGCGGACGGAGGCCACGACGCGTGCCGGCGCCGACGGTGGCAGCACGACACCTGCGGTGATGACGACCAGCCCGAGGCGCCCGGTGGGAGGAGCACAGCACGCGTCGCCGCCCGGCGGCAGCGCGCTGACGCTCGACGATTCCTGCTGGTCGAGTGTCTGGGCTGGCGGCTCGTCGAGTCCGCCCGACGAGTGCGCCGGATACTTACGAGTGAGGCGTCCGGTCCCGTCGTTCGTCCACACGACGAGGTCGAGCGACCCGTCGCTGGCGACCACGTCGAGGTCGCCGTCGGCGTCGATGTCCGCGGCCACCATCGATACCAGGCGGAGGCCCGGATCGAGCGTTGGCGGCCTGAGGGCGGCAGGAAGCGCCGCCGCGAACGCGCGGCCTTCGAAGAATCGCTGTGGCGGCGTCGCCGGACGCTCGAGCGGGCGGCCGTGGACGATCGTGAACGCTCCCGCGCACAGGATCGCCACGCACGCCGCAAGAGTGCGGAGTTGGCGCGCGACGGTTGTGCGACGAGACATGCTGAACATGTTAGCCGCGTCGTCGGCTTTCGCCAACACTATGAAATCCTGATGCGGGCTAAATCAGTTTGCCGAGCGGGCCGAGATCCAGATTCAGATCTTCCGGCGAGAGGCCGAAGCGCTTGCCGATGTCGCGCACCGTTGTCTCGAGCGTCATGAGCGCCACACCGACCGCCTCGATCTCTTTCTTCGTCAGCGTCTTCTGTTCCATGCGGCGGACCGCCTGGCGCTCCATGAGCTGACGCAGGAACTCGACGATCGTCAGCACCAGTTGCGCGACCGACTTCTGCACGTCCTCCGGATCGGGATTCCAGCGCATCGGTGCGCCAGAGGCTTTGGGCCGGCGCAGGCGCGCCTCGATCTCGCTGCGCAATGCACGCAGCTCCGCTGCCGAGACGACGGCGGGCGCGGTGGAATGGCCTCTGGCCCTGGTGCGTGTGCGGCGGCCGGACGTGCGCGTCCTGTTCTTTTTGGTCTTCACGAGCGCCTCGTCCTCGAGGGCGGCCGATGGCGCGAGCGGCGCCGCGGACGTCCGGGTTCCGGCGGCAGCACGCGGTCGGCCGCGCACAGGATCGCGGACAGCCGCAGGTAGATCAGGTCGATGCCGGCGACACCGAGGGTCACGTCGCCTGTCGCCATCACTCCTTTGTTGAGCAGCTGATCGATGACGTCCAGCAGGCTCGACTCCGGCGCGTCGAGCACGGTGTCCACCGCGAGATCCTCGCGCGCCTCTTTTTGGGACCGGGCCATATCACTCCTGGACGAAGCTGTAGGGCGGCCACGGACCGCTGACCGTCACGCGAAAGCCTTCGCGCGCGAGGTCGCGCGTCCGGCGGGCCACGCGCTTCGTGAAGCGGGCGGCCTGCGCTTTGGGCACGAGAAACGCCGCGTCGAGCAGCAGCGGTCCGCCGCGCGTCGCCACGTCGGCCGCCGGGCGGCGGCGCGCGATGCGCGCGAACGCCGCCAGATCGTCGTACACCTCGGAGCCGATCTCGCGCGCCTGCCGCGCGAGCCGGGTGGCGGCGTCGCGTTGGGCCTTTTTGCGCGCGAGAAATGCCGCGCCCGACGCGGCGCGAGCCGCCGATTCATGCGGCCCGCGTCCTCGCGGCGCCGCCATGGCGCGATCGAGAACGACGCGGACGCCCCATTCGACGTGGTTCGACACGCGCTTCAGCAGCGCGTCGATGCGGCTTCGCTCGCGGGTG